>JAHDIM010000036.1 GCA_020630805.1 Anaerolineales bacterium | reverse complement strand
ACTTTACCGACTGGCACATCAATTTGGCCGCCACAAATGCGGTTCAAGAAATGCACTGCATCGCGCCCTTGGATCATGAACTTACTGAACGAGGTTTGATCGTAGACACCAACGGCTTCACGGGTTGCTTTACATTCCGCGCGGGTGTATTCGAACCAGTTTTGGCGACCGTAGGTGTATTCATACTTTGGCTCAACGCCTTCTGGAGCAAACCAATTTGGTCGTTCCCAACCGGCGACCGTGCCAAAGCAAGCACCTTGGGAGGCTAAGCGGTCATGCAACGTTGACTTACGAATGTCACGTGACGTTTCAAACTGATAGTAAGGCCAGTGCATGGCATACAACAGGCCCAAGCCTTCGCGCGTGCGTTCCCGCAAGAAGTTGTAGTTGTTCATGAATGGCGCATTGCGGCGAATATCCACATCCCACAAGTCCATTGGTGGATGACCATTCACAATCCATTCGGCGAGCACCTTACCCGCGCCACCAGAAGATTGAATCCCGATGGAGTTGAAACCAGCGGCCACGAAGAAGTTCTTCAGTTCAGGTGATTCACCTAAGTGATAGCGATCATCTGGGGTAAATGCTTCTGGGCCGTTGAAGAAGGTATGAATCCCTGCCGATTCAGTAATCGGCATGCGGTGCACCATCTTTTCAAAGGCTGGGTCGAGATGATCCCAGTCTTCTTGCAAGCGGATGAAGGAGCGGTCGGGAATGCCATCCATCCCCCAAGGCTTCGCGTTTGGTTCAAAGAACCCCGCCAAGATTGCGCCAACTTCTTCACGATAGTAGGTGTAACCACCTGGATCGCGCAGGGTTGGAATATCTTTTTGCAGGCCTTCAATTGGTTCCGTAATGATGTAGAAGTGTTCTGCTGCATGCAGTGGAACATCGACGCCAGCCATCTTGCCGACTTCACGCCCCCACATCCCAGCACAGTTGACCGCGAATTCACAGCTCACGTGACCTTGGTCAGTATCAACACCTGTCACGCGGCCATCTTTCTGGGTCACGCCCGTGACTTTGATCTCTTCCAGAATGGTCGCGCCATACATTTGCGCGCCCTTTGCGAAAGCCATCGTCGTATCAGATGGATTTGTGCGACCATCGCCTGGCAGCCAAACGCCACCGACAAGGTCGCTAGAATTCATTAGTGGCCAAATTTCAGCACATTCTTTGGGTGTGATGACGTCCACTTCAAGACCAAAGACTTTTGCCATGCTGGCACCACGCTTCAATTCTTCAAAGCGTTCCATATTGTTCGCGACAGACAATGAACCGTTTTGAATAAAGCCAGTTTCTTGACCAGTTTCTTCGGCCAAACCTGCCATCAGATTTGAGGTGTATTGCGCCAGCTTGGTCATGTTTTGCGTTGCCCGCAGTTGACCAACCAAACCTGCCGCGTGCCAAGTTGTCCCCGATGTTAGGGTCTTACGTTCAAGCAGCAGCACATCTGTCATGCCGAGTTTGGTCAAGTGATATGCCAAACTACAGCCAACAATCCCGCCGCCAATAATGACGACTTGACTATGTGAAGGTAATTGTTGTGCCATAAATTTCTCCGAGGTGGCGATCAGCTGTCAGCAATCAGCGGTCAGCTTGTTTGTCCTTTTACCGTTGTTTCTTTTTTGATGCGTGAGGAGTGACGAGTGATGTTTACTCGGGCTCTCGTTTTCACACATCAGCTTATTTTTATTTTCGTTCGCATGGGGCTGAAGCCGCCACGCTATAGATTGTGATAAAGCCCTAAAGGGCTAAACAATAAAGAAGCTAGCCCTTTAGGGCTTTGTCTCCCAACTAGCCCTGCGGCTTTAGCCCCGCGCGATCAGTGCTCTATTTCACGCTCACCGGATGCCCAAACACCATATTGAACAAGTACCCTTCCGCATTAAATGGGTGCTCTAACGGCTGCGTGTTGCCAGCGGTGTCTGTTGCGCGGGTCATGAGCGCTTGCTGGCCCGGTTTTGCGTCCCACTCGAATTCAAATCGGCACCACGCGTATTTCAGGTTTGGCGGAATGAGCGTTGCGTCGTTCCAAGTTGCGCCACCGTCGTCACTCCACTCAACCTTTTCAATTGGATCATGTGGAGAACGCGCATTGCCGCGAATGATTTGCTTGCCACTTGGCAACTCTTGGTTCCAAGCTAAGGCCAATGAACTTTTGATATTCTGGGTCGTAATCAACCCACCCAGCACATCGCCGTCGGGTTCCCATTCTGGGCCAATAAAGACATAGTGAATGGTGTTGCGTTCAACCTTGATGTCTGATTTAGACGCAGTAATTTCACCCACCCACTTGACGCTGTTCGTGCCTACCCAGCCCGGCACAATTAGCCGAAACGGAAAGCCATTGTCAATTGGCAACGGTTCGCCATTCATGTGATAGGCCAAGATCGTATCTGGATCTAAGGCTTTTTCTATTGGGATTGGCCGACTCACGCCCCCTTCTGGCGCGTCTGCATCTAGGCCTTTGGCATTGACCGCAACCGTTGCTGGATCAAGACCAGCCATCTGCAAAATCGTGCGTAATGAAACGCCTGTCCAGACTGCATTCCCAACGCCGCCAGTCAGCCATTTGGTCATGCCAAATCCATCCGCAGCGGGTTGGATTGGCGTGCCCATGACTAAGTCAAACAGGTCACGATGGTTACCCGCACACTCTAGATATGAAATCACTGTGTGGCTCGGCAATTTCATAATGGCGTCATAGGTGAGTGCTAGCGGCTTCCCAATGCCATCACCATGCACCTTCAACGCATAGGTTTCTAAATCGACGCGCGGTGACCCTTCAGTCGCTTTACAGACAAAAAATTTATCGTTAGGCGTAATGTAATCGGTCAGCAACTCAGGTTTGGTTTCCAAGCTATCTGAAAGCCGATTGAAATATTGCTGATCCTTATAAAAACTATGCTCAGTCATGCTCTTGTGCAAAGAATTGACTTACATCTGGCTGGGCTGTTTTCAACACTTTCAGATACATATTTGTTTTGGTGTGTACAACCCCTTCAATCACCTGTACGCGATCTTGAATGAGTTCACTCAAGTGCTGACTATCGCGGCACATCACATCTAACACAATGTCATAGTCACCCGTTGCGACCGCCAAAAACGCCACTTCTGGATACGTCACCAACTCTTGCAAGATCGCATCAATGCGGTGCGAAGGCCGCACGCTAATCAGAATATGTGCGTATGCAATGAACCCCACCGTCGCCGGATTGACGCGCCCATAGACCTGTAACACGTGATTTTCAACCAGCTTTTCATAACGGTTGCGGATTGTGCCAACAGACACATTGAGCGTATTGGCGAGATCTGTAAATGACTTGCGTCCATCTTCACGCAAAGCAGAGATGATCTCAAAATCTAGTTCGTCTAATTCGCGTAACGGTGAGTTTTCAGGTGACATATTGAAGTAAGAGTAAAGAGAAAGAGAACGCGCTTCGCGCTAGAGAAACTAGTCTGCGGGCTATCTAGAATTATTTTCCGCACGCTAATCTCTTACTCTTACTCTCTTCTATCTACTTATTTCCAACGGCGGCTTGGTTTCATATTTTCGCGCGGCATCACAATGTTGTAGCGTTTGCGAATTTCAGCATCTTGCGCATCACTAATGTGTGACGGATAGTGCTGACTTAAGGTTTGGCGCACACGTTCTCGGGCGCGATCTTGAATGGTCTTTTCACCGACTTGTTCCCAGGTCGACGGTGGTTGCCGATCGGTCATTGGGCCGTAGTAGAAATCGGTTTCCATGCGCTCAATAGTTTGGTCGCTTCCAAGAAAGTGGCCAGCGCCATGAATAACCCGTTCCATTACGTCGTAGGATAGTGTGTCGTCGTTGACTTCAATCCCACGTACCGAACGACTAATGTTGCCTAGGTTGTCGTTGTTGATGACAAAACTTTCAAGGTTCGTAGCCATCAGACTCGCGTGCATTCCAGCACTTTCCATAATGAGATCCGCACCTGCTGTTGCTGCGAGAGTCAGCGTATTGCCACGTTCCATCCCAGCTTGTTCATCTGGCACTTTAGAGTCGGTCATCCCTGCTGCACAGCTGTTTGGTAAGCCATAGTACCCAGCCATTTGCGAACAGCCAGCCACAATGAGACCAAGTTCAGGAGCACCTGCACACATTGCACCGGTGCGCAGATCTGACACAAACGGCCATGTTCCGAGATTTGCGCGGGCATTTTTATCAATTAGATGCACAAAGATGAGACCAGCCAAGGTTTCACACATTGACTGCACAATGGTTCCAGCAAGCGCTGCTGGGCTTGTTGCGCCAGCTTGCGGTGCTGACAGCAACGTAATGCACATGCCAGTGCGAGCAGCAGCCTCAAGCGCATCACAAGATTCTTCTGCAAAGCGCAACGGCGGCACAACATGGCAACATGAGATTGAAAGCACTGGTTTCTTGCGGAAAGAGCCTTCGCCACCCATTAGGTAATCTAGCATTTCAACCACGTCATACACATAGTCGCCAATCACAAGACTTGCACCAACGTGCTTGGTCGTCCCTGCAATTGAGGCATAGACCGTATTGATGTCGTTGTCGCGCATGTTTGGTGCATCGCGACAGACATTGGTCCGCCAGAAATAATGAATGTTATCTAGCGTGTCACATAAACGGGCAATGTCGTACAAGTCAGTTGTATAACTTGCGCGGTATTTGCCTGTTTCAAAGTCAATAAATTCTGGCGCAGCGCCACCCGTTCCGGTATGCACACGCTGACCACCAATTTCCAAGTCATGCTTGGAGTCCCACCCCGGCATAATGAAATGCTTAGGGGCTTTGTCAATGACCTCTTCAACAAGTCCGCGCGGGTAATGCAGCCGACCTTTGTCGTCCATCCAACCGCCAGCAGCAGTCACAAGTTCGACCATCGATGGAATAGCCTGAGCAAAACCAAGGTTTTCCATCACGTCCAGCACCGTGTGATGGATGCGCTCCATTTCACGGTCTGTTAGCGGCTTATATTGCCCGCCAACAAAGCCAGGCCCAACGGCCTTTGGCTTGGTGCTATTCATTTGTTCCGGTGACCATTCACCATGAACTTTTCTGCGTGGGCGTCTGACGCGTTTTGCCATGTGGTTTGTCCTCTACAACGCGAAAAATAAAATATTGACAACAAATCGCACGCAATTATGCAAATTTAGCAACATTTTGAAGCAGATTTACAAAATTTGCAAGCATGCACCAAAGGAGTATATCAACGGGCAATAAAAAAGCGCCTCAGATGAGACGCTTCTTTTGGTGTCTAGATTGACTTAGGGCATTTCCACATCACTCGTTGCCGAGTATTTGCCGTCAGGCCAAATCATTGGGCGATACGTGCTGTGGTAGTCACGTGCGAGTTGATGGAATACATCCGCAGATTTGTCATCAATTGGATTCAGTACTGAAAGATACAAACTCCCCCGCTCAGTGTAGTTGCGCTGAGTCATGGTAACGAATCGCATTTCGCCAAATTCTGGATGACGATACAAGTGTGTCCGACGCGTGTAGTAACGATCCCCCGTATCCACTTGTGTTGCAATCCAGTCATTTTGGAATTTACGAAAACGGGCAATGCGCTTGAACAAGGCCTTGAACCTTGGCCGATGCCGATATGGCAATGACATATAGCGCAGTTGCCGCATCACTTCCAACCGACTGCGATCTCTGTCTCTGAACAAATTTGGGAAAGGACTGTCTGGGGCGTAGAACAGCGCCATCACATTTGGATATTGCTTGATGAACTCATGGCTCAATTGTGACAACCGCATCCAAGAATAGTTATATGCCACAATATTATAGAAACTGTCATGCACGAAAAGAGGCAGCCGAATCTGCTCTGCAAGGCCGATGACTTCCTCTAATACCTCTTCAACAGGCACATAGGTAGCCAAAGTTCCAGCCTTCCCTACACTGGCCGCAAATTCATAGAAGCGCATGCGTTCCACGGTAGAAAGCCCAAACGCCTCTGCCAAACTCACCAAGATATCAGGTTCAAGATGTGCTTTTTCGCCCCGTTCGATATTCCCAATAATTTTGGCCGACAATCCGGTTTCATCGGCAAGATCTTGCTGACTCCACGTTCCGCCGTGGATTAAGTCAATCCGATCTTTGCGTAGCGCTGCGATGAGTTTTCCGAATTCCGATCTATCCATATCAATTCCTTGAATATTTCCCAAAATTGGGAGGCCAACAACCTTTACGTCAGACGTAACGTCCAATGATTACCTATATTATCCACTATTATTCTGTCACGGTTTATATTCGTGATGCCCACGAGACTTCTGGTCAAAGTTTTGTGCGTATCAATCCTTCTCCTTCATGTTGAAAAAGGGCGCTGAACGGCGCCCTTTTCGCATTTAAATCACGATTAGATTCACGAATTGAGCGCTCAAATTTTGTAAACATCTGCTCACATTGACACAACTGCGCCTACATAAACACAACAATACCGCATTAAGCTAACAAACTAAATTTTTTGTAACTTTTTCACCATATTATTACACAGCAAGTATTGCGTACCCTGTAATTTACACGTGTTGTAACCTGGGAAAGAGGGAAGCTCCAATAGATGCAAACAATAAAATATTTGTCCGTTGCACTTTGTGTTATCTTGTGCAGCGGATTAGCAGCTAACAGCGCTGTTGCCGCCACTCGCGTTGGCACAATTGTGTACGTCAACTTAGACGAAACCTATTCATTTACCTTGTATGGGCGTGACAATAATGTCGTTCGCCAAGGAAATGTAAAAGACCGCCCACATGTTGACCAATATGAAATTGGAGTTTACCGATCTGAAGTACGCTACAGAGATGGCTCTGTTGAGCACATCCAATTTACGTTAGCGCCTGGTCAGCAAATTTTCATCACTGGTAATCTCACCACAATGCAAGTTGGCAGCTTCGTTGGTGAAACAACAGTCAGAATAGAATCTGGCGGTGCAGTCAGTAGAGATGGAGAGCAATCTTTTAGTCTGGAAACGCCTGAAGTCGACACAACCCAGTTTGGTGACGATATTGTGCCAGTCGTTCGTGAAGTGACCAGCGAAGAAGCAATGTATGGCATTGAGAATTTGCTCAAACATGACATTGTTCCAGTCACCGGATCTGATGACCCAAGTATGTCCGCAGTTCCCGTGCTTACGGTTCAGCATGACACCTTTCATGACGGCCGCATTCGACGCGACTATGCAGTAGATACGTATCTCGTTGACATTACAACGGGAAACGTGATGTGCGTGTCACATCTGAGCTACCGCGATTTTATGCCCTGTACAAGCCGCGGCACCTCTGACGTGATTGGTGTTATTGACAATCAGGGCGACCTCATTTTCGATGGCTTTGGTTACATCAAAGTCCGTGGTCCGGTAAACGTTGGTGACAAATTAGTCGCATCAAACCTGAAAGGGTATGCCACGGTCGATAACAATGCCTCACATGGAACAGTCATCGCGATTGCACGCACTGCATTTGGCGGTGAAAGCGGCATGGTTATGGCGACAATTGGGAAGCAATAGCGCTCGTCGATAGACAAGACGTCTAACATGAGACATCCTGAATTTTTCATAAACTTATGTGAAATTCACGTGTAAGTGTTTCGCAACAAAAACTCAGAAATAAATATGACGTTTGTTTGCGAAACCTTCAGGAAAAACCAGATCTACCTTCAAGTTTATTTTTGAAATTTTTCTGGTTTTTACATATCCCAGCAATACTCCTTGCTGCTCGCGTAGCGGTGGCGCAGCCACTATGAAATGTCCGCAGGTAAGGTACAGACGCTAGCATCCACTGGAGACTATAAATTACCAAACTTGGGTGGATACCTCGCAGGTTGTGACGTCGTCACCGCTACGCGAACGGTAAGTAACTCTAAGATTTAGAAATAAAAAACAGGCTTCTCAAGTGAGAGGCCTGTTTTTGTTCCAACCTAACCCGAAAATTCGGGATGACGTATGTTTTTATTCCGCTAACCAACATCCAACGTCTGATAAAATTTGACTAAAGTCACAATAGCCACTGTGACTTTCAGTAACCATTTTCAACAGAATATCGCTGCAAGTCATTGACGTACCGGACGTCATAACAGGTATTCCACGGATCACGCTATCTCGTTGCGCAGGGAGGATTGCAATGAAACCTACACTCAAGCTAAGAAACCTATTGGTTGTAAGCCTACTTGGACTATTCATGGCGCCATGGGCCGTGCAGGCACAATCAAATTCAACTGTGACGTTCCATAACAAATCGACAGCGACTGTTTTAGTAGAAGTCACAACCCAATTCGCTTACATCGACAACTTCATGATGATGCCAGGAACATCCCACTCTATTTCTTTACAGAATGGGCACTATCATCTCCAAGTCAATGGGCCAAATGCAACCCACACAAAGCAGAATTTCACGGTAAATACAGTGACAACGGTCAACATACTGCCTGCAAACGGCAGCACGCAATATGGTCACACAGTAGAAATTCTGAGTGGCGCGAGTCCTGTTACCCCAGCACCTACCGCAACACCCATCACAGTCGAACGTGTTATTAATACCGCAGCGGGGGCGGCACCAACCAACGCACCTGTCCCTACCGCAACGCCAGTTCCAGTCAGTGCCCCTGCGGTTCAATCCTCATCGAATGGACTGTTGGTCACCAATAATGCCTCCTATGACATGCTAATCGTGATGGTCTGCGTCTGTGCAGAGCAACGGTTTAGCTATCGCGTCGCGAATAACGCGTCTATGCATATTGAATATCCACATGCCTCAATTCATACTGTTGAAGTAAGTGGCCCAACCGCTCAAGTCAGTCGCACTCGTGATTTCAAGGCCAGCAACAGTCTTACCATTCGAGACGTCTTAGAATCACGTCCATGGGACACGCCAGAATATCGATTTAGCATCAGCACGCCATAACGGGTGCTCTCACAGAAAATACAAAAAGCGGTGCAAAGTTGCATCGCTTTTTTGATTCTTACTTGACAATCCTCGTTGCTATCGGTAATATTTAGGCAAGCCTAAATATACTTTGAGACGCTATGAAACACATCAACTTACGCACTATTTTTCTAATCGTCACCGCCTTTGCGTTGACAGCCTGCGGCGGTGGTACAGAAACGCCAGATAACGGCAAGATCAACGTTGTGGCAACAACTGGACAAATTGGCGACGCGCTCGCCAACATTGGCGGCGACGCCATCAACCTGACCAGCCTACTAGGTCCCGGTATTGATCCACACTTATATGTCCCAACCGAAAGCAATCTGGGTACATTCGCCAACGCAGATCTAATTGTTTACAACGGTTTGCATTTGGAAGCCCAAATGCTGCGGGCGCTGGAGCAAATGGAACAGCGCGGCATTGTCGTGGTTGAAATTGGCGCTGCCATCCCAGAGGATCAACTGATCACGGACACTAGCGCTGGCGGCACACACGACCCACACATCTGGAATAGCGCACCGCGCTGGAGTATGGGTCTACGCGCGGTCACCGAAGCCTTGCAACAAGTTGATCCTGATAACGCCGAGGTCTATCAGCAAAATAGTGAACGCTATCTTGAAGAAATCGCTGCGACCGATGCCTACATTCGGGCTGAATTGGAAAAAGTACCAGCAGACATTCGTATTATGATCACCGCCCACGACGCGTTCGCCTACTACGCTGATGAATATGGCGTTGAAGTTGCCGGTTTACAGGGCATTAGCACTGAAAGTGAAGCAAGTACGGCTGATGTGCAGGCACTAGCCGCCTTCATTGCAGACAATAAATTACCTGCGATCTTTGTTGAATCTTCTGTGCCCGTTCGTACAATTGAGTCTGTCAAAGAAGCATCACGGGCACTGGGTCACGAAGTTGAAATCGGCGGCGAACTGTTCTCTGACGCGCTGGCCGAAGAAGGCCATCCCGCCGCAACCTATATTGGCATGATGCGCTACAACATCGACACGTTTGTTGCTGCAATGACCAACAACTAGACATGGAAAACACTCTCGCTCTACAAGTTACTGACCTGACGCTAGCATACGCCGAAAAACCAGTGCTTTGGGACATCGATCTTGATGTTCCAAGTGGCGTTTTGATGGCCATCGTCGGTCCGAATGGCGCTGGTAAGACGACGCTCATCAAGTCTGTTTTAGGCTTGCTAGACCCTGCCGCTGGCCGTGTAAGCATCTATGGCAAGGCTGTAGAAACGCAACGCCATCGGATTGGTTACGTTCCGCAACGCGGCAGCGTCGACTGGGACTTCCCTACAAACGTCTTAGACGTCGTGATGATGGGCCGCTACGGCAAGTTAGGGTGGCTCAAGCGCCCTAGTAAACAAGACCGTGATCTGGCTTTGGAAGCATTGCGCAAGGTGGAGATGGAGAAATTTGCCAGCCGTCAAATCAGTCAACTCTCAGGTGGACAGCAGCAGCGTGTCTTTCTGGCGCGGGCGCTGGTTCAAGATGCAGATATCTACTTTATGGATGAACCCTTCCAAGGTGTAGATGCCGTCACCGAGCGCGCAATTATTCAGATTCTGCGTGACCTACGCGAGTCAGGGAAAACGGTCATTGCGGTGCATCATGATCTTCAAACCGTTCCTGAATATTTTGATTGGGTCATGCTGCTCAATGTCAAACGGATTGCAAGTGGGCCGGTGAATGATGTCTTCACAAATGAAAACTTACGCCTTGCCTATGGCGGTCGCGTCGGCTTTTTGGCACAACAGCCGCTTGAAACTGGCGAGTTGTCTCCAGATCGCGTTCGCTAACCTGCGCCAATGGATCTTCTACAAAGTATCTTTACAGACTACACGCTGCGTACCGTCACGCTTGGCACTGGCCTCATCGGATTGATTAGCGGCGCACTGGGCTGTTTCGCATTTCTACGTCGCCAAAGTCTGCTCGGCGACACCATCTCGCACGCTGCCCTGCCCGGTGTCGTGCTGGCTTTTATGCTAACTGGCAGTCGCGCTCCCATTGTATTGGTGATTGGTGCTGCCATTTCTGGCTGGCTTGCCACTGTGCTCATTATCAATATTGTCCGGCATACCCGTATCAAGGAAGACAGCGCTTTAGGGCTGGCCCTCTCCGTCTTTTTCGGCATCGGTATTGTATTGCTCACCATTGTCAATCGCTCTCCCAATGCGAGCAAAGCAGGTCTCAACAATTTCTTGTTTGGACAAGCCGCAGCCCTCGTGCAGCGCGATGTCGTCACAATTGCCATCATTGGCCTCATTGTGTTTGGCCTGATGGTATTTTTCTGGAAAGAGCTCAAACTACTCACCTTTGATAGTGAATTCGCCGCCAGCCTAGATTTCAACACGCGTCGCCTTGAACTTATTTTGATGTCCATGATTGTCTTTGCAATTGTGATTGGATTACAAACTGTCGGCGTGATTCTCATGAGTGCCATGATTGTGGCGCCCGCCGCTGCGGCTAGACAATGGACCGACAAACTCGAACTGATGGTTCTAATCGCGGCGTTCTTTGGGGCACTTAGCGGTATGACTGGCGCTGTGATTAGCAGTTTGGGAACTGGCCTCTCAACTGGCCCTGTCATCGTGCTAGTGATGACAGCCGTCGCAGCACTGTCACTCTTGTTTGCTCCTGCGCGCGGTATTGTTTGGACCAATATCAACATGCGCCGCAAAGGGCGACGTTTGCGTCAATCACTTGTCTTGGCAGATCTGTATGAACTAGCCGTTGCCCATGGTGATCCATTTCATCAACACACAATTGAAGCCTTGGAAGCCATGCGTCCGTTTGATGGCAGCGTCCGCTACGCACTTGAAGCTCTGGTGGACAGCGGTTTTGTCAGCAAAACGGGCCTCGAATGGGGTCTCACACAAGCCGGTATTGATGCCGTCCACGCGCAACAAAACAAAACATGATGACGTTGACATTTCAAAGTACGGTTGCAGCACCCAAGGAACAAGTTTGGCGCTGGATTACGTCAGTAGATGGAATTTCCACCGAACTCGCACCAATTGCCAAAATGACGTTTCCCAGTCACGTTCGCAGCCTCACAGACATTGACATTGAGAGCGGCAAACGTCTTTTTCGGTCATTCGTTTTGCTCGGCGGCATTGTGCCAATCGATTATTCAGATTTGACGCTTGTGTCACTTGAGGAAGGTGAGGGCTTTCTAGAGCAATCGCCCATGCTCAGCATGAAACAATGGCAGCATGAACGCACATTATCCGCTGCACCAGATGGCACTGTCGTGAAAGACATCCTGACATTTGAGCCGCGCGTCAAGCTGTCTACGCCCATCGTGAAATGGTTTATTCAGACCTTATTTTCAAACCGCCACAAACAATTGCGGAAGCATCTCTAAGCTGATGTCGATAGAACAGATTGAAATTCAATTAATCGCGATGGTGGTCGCAGCGGCTTGCGCCCTGCCCGGCGTCTTTCTTGTATTGCGACGCATGGCAATGATTAGTGACGCTATCAGCCATACTGTTTTACTTGGGATTGTCGGCGGTTTCCTAATTGCAGGCGATTTAGATAACCCATTGCTCATTGTGGGTGCAGCAGTCGTAGGAGTCTTGACCGTTGTGTTAGTTGAGATGCTGAATCGGACCAAGCTGGTCAAACAAGACGCAGCAATTGGATTGGTATTTCCGGCGCTCTTCAGCCTCGCCGTGGTGCTTATTTCCATGTATGCCCGCAATGTGCATCTAGACGAGCACACCGTCTTTCAAGGTGATTTACTCTTCGCGCCGTTTGATCGATTTATTGTCGGCGGTGTTGACCTTGGCCCGCGGACGCTAATCATCATGAGTGTGATCTTGCTGTTGAATATTGTGGCAATTACCCTCTTTTTCAAAGAGCTAAAGCTCGCGACATTTGATCCCGGCTTAGCAGCTGCGCTGGGCTTTGCGCCAACCTTTATCCATTACGGGCTGGTCACGTTAGTTTCAATCACAGCCGTCGGCGCATTTGACGCAGTCGGCTCGATCTTGGTTGTGGCACTAATGATTATTCCAGCCGTGACTGCATACTTGCTCACGGACAATCTAAAGCTGATGCTGTTGCTCTCAGTTCTCATTGGTGCTGTAGGCGGGGTTGGTGGTTATTGGTTTGCACGAGCGATTGATACCAACATTAGCGCCGCCATTGTCGCAGTGCTGGGCATAATCTTTGGCGCAGTTTTTATCCTTGCACCGGAACGGGGCATGGTTGCTCTCGCACTACGCCGCCAGCGGCAGAAATGGGAATTTTCGCGTGATATGCTGCTGGTACACTTGCTCAACCACAAAGGACAACCCGACGAAGACTATGAAAATCGTATTCATAATTTGGTTGAGCACTTCCGTTGGCAACCAGACTTCGCCGAAAAGGTCGTCCGGTACTGTGAAAACTATGGCCTCATTGTGCGGCGGAATACACACTTGTACTTAACCGCAGAAGGACTGGAACTGGCGGAGAATAAGGAAATTTAAGTAGTTTCAGTGCGAGGAACACTGCAGAGTACGTTACGCGAATATGTTATAGGTAGGCTGAGCCTGTCGTCCGCAGGTAAGGCTTGGCCGCTAGCCAGGCGTTATTACACTCGCAACCCAGCTTCGACAAGCTCAGCCTACTCTATCGTTCTGAGGTAATACAAATTTGTTCAATTTAAGAACAATGTGTATCTAGAACTGAGGCTGAATAAAAAATGCTCGCAGAAATGCGAGCATTTTTTATTCAGCAAGTACTGACAACCCAATGCCGTCAGGATGAATACCAACATCAACGGTATCGATCACTTTCAACATTTGCAGATCAATCACAGAAACATCGTTGGTCTTATTGTTCGCCACATAAGCGCGCGTCCCTTCTGGATTGCAAATGGTGCCACCCGGCCAGATTCCGGTGCGAATCCGCTTGATCTCTAGCTTGCGCTCAACATCAATCACTGACAACACATCACCTTCGCGGTTTGGCACTAAGCCATACTTACTATCTGGGGTAAACGCCACGCGGATTGGCACATGGCTAGTTCGAATTCGCGCCTGCAAGCTATGCGTTTGCGTATCCATGATGTAGACCATATTGTCGTCTTGGTTCGCGACATACACCCAATTCCCATCTGGACTAACGCCAATCCCTTCTGGACTGCGCCCCGTTGGCAAGTGTGCCACCCACATTTCGGTTTCCAAATCTAGTAATGAAAATGAATTTGCTCCAATGTTAGACACATAGGCAAAGTTTTCATCTGGCGTAAGGCACACCATGTGGCTCATCCGTTGCGCCGGAATGATGTTGGTAATTGCATGTGTATTTGCATCAATGACAAAGACTTTGTTGGCATACGTCGAGGCCAAAATCAGCCTGCCATCTTGGGTAACTTTACCTTCATGTGGGAACTGAAATTCCGGATGCGCAATCGTGTCGATGATGTCCAAGGTCTCCATCTCAAATACTGAGATGGTGTTCCCACCTGCATTTGAGACAAATGCCTTCTTACCATCAGCCGTGACCGCCACTTCGTGCGGATTACGATCTACCGCTACCGTTTTTCGTATTTTCAGACTCGGTTCATCAATAAATGTAACCGTGTCTTCATCCTTATTCAGCACAATTAGCGTTGTTGTCATCTTATTTCCTCACACTCAAAATCGATGTCAATTCTGCAGATGATAGGGCATCATCCACAACCAATCTTAATAAACTTTCCAAAAAATAGGTTTTTATTACAAACAACATGACCTTTTTCACACAAAAGGACCCGAAATGTAATCTACATTTAAAAATCTTCGCCAACCGAAAACCAACCGTAAACAAAGCTAAACATAACCCCAATAAAAATATACATTGGTGCACGTACACTAAATCTGAAACATTATATTTTTATAAGGTTTAGCTTCATTTATGCAAACATCACAATCATGGCACGCCTTTTCATCCTTCAAACCACTGCTTGTTGCAACACTTATGCTTGCAACGTTAGCTGTAGGGACGGCAATTACAACACATCCTGTGTATGCGGCAACCTTAGGCTTAGAAGTCATCAAACGTCAAGACGGTGGTTTGGTTGGACCGCTTAACAATATTGACGACAAAGTCAATGGCGTTAACGTTTGTCCAACAGACCCAACCAACGGTTGCGACTTTGGCGCCTTAGATGACATTGTCCGAACCCATGATCAGATTTCATATCGGTTCAACTACAACGTCAATCCGCCTGTTGATCCAAATGAAGACATTATTGTTACAGCAAACTTACCAGATGGTGCAGTTTGGTCCTTTCTGCCAGGGTCTTGTAAAGATCCCGGCAGCAGCATCTCTGAGGATGGTCGAGACCTTGTTTGTAATCTAGGAACATTCAATGTACCCACAACCGGTAGTTTTGATGCTAATGTCACCGTTGGTGGCGTTGCTAATGGCACCGTCATCGACTTTGACGCAACTATAGATGGCACAGAAAGTGCCCCAGTTGTCAGCTCACCCGACGCGACCACCGTTACCGCAGCCCCGCGCTATGACATCCAAAAAACACAGTCAAGCCGCACTTATCTTGCTAAGAATGGTGAGCCGGGCTTTCTAATTTACTATGTATTGGAATTTTGGACGCGCGATGCTAACTCTGACTTCAATCCGTTCTTAGGCACTGAAGCACTCCAGCCTAACATCTCTTTTGTTGACGATGTGAGCGGCGTATCACCTAATGTTGAATTACATGATTGTCTAAACGTCAATGGCGATGCACCCGTCTGGAATGTAAGTAGTCGCCCATGGGGTGCTATTGGCATCAATGCCAATGCCACCGATGAAAACTCCGTTGTTGACCAAGGCAATATTAGCTGTAGTCAACCTGGTGGACCTGGAACAAATATCAATATTGACCTGACAGGTGTCGACAGCACCCTGGATACGCATCCAACAAAAACCCGCAGTGGTGGCGCTATTTCTGTAGCGAACAAGTATGTGGGGTCCTACGGAGTTCGCCTGTGGGTTCCAGCACAAGACGTGATTGACAACGGTGGTGAACTGCCGATTGAAAATGTATTTTCAGGGTTTGACCCAGTTAGTATCACCGGACAGTCAAACTTTGGCACGGCAACTGAAGACACCTCTAACAACAGTGCCACCACCACGCTAATTAGTGCCGATGGATGGTGGGTTAAGTATTATCTCGACTCACTCACTCAGGGTGGCGGCGTTGGGACTGCAACTGGTGACCGTGCCGGTGACGGCCTGATTGGTCCAGGTGAAACTTTTGCGACCAGAGTGTATCAGGACAACCGCGGCGTCCTTGATTTGACTAGTGTGGAAATGTGTGACGTGATTGATAACCGCACCTATTCCATGACTGGTAACAACACAATTACCGGTGGCTACGTCAATGCTGGTAAAGCGTATGTCTTTGAATATGCAACCGGCTATGTTGGCTCTTGGCCGCCAGACCCGTTTGCGTCTCCCGCAACAGCACTCGAAACAGAATGTACCGATCCAACCGTTACCTGGGTTGACGCCTCAACGTTCGCCGGAAACATTGGCGATGTTACAAAATTCCGTATTCGTTTGCTAGAGCCAATGAGCCCTGGTCAAAGTATTGATTTACGAACTGAGCATGTTGTGCTTGCAAATGATCCAATTACGGGCGATCCAATTGTAGATGGCACTGAATTAGTCAACTATGCCACCCGTCATGTAGATCAATTCAATGATGGCAATTGGCGCGCGTGTGGCTATCAACCTAAAACGTACCCAGAATTTGCACACACCGGGACTGGCTGTGGGGACCGCGTCACACTCACACGCGGGATTGTCCGCATTGACAAAGAAGGCAGTCGTGACGGCATCAATGCTGGCGATAGCATGACTTGGACTCTGATGCCAACCTTCACTGCTCCAATTGAAGGCATTAACGGACCTGTCACAGTCTATGATGTGCTGCCACCAGAGCTAATCTACATTGCAGGGTCTGCTTCACTCGCACCAAGCCAACAAGCCAGTTGTATTGGCGCTGCTGACCCGCATCCAAAATGTACAGCAGCTGGTGAAACGGTCTTAGCATGGGATTTAGGCACCCGCACAGCCAATGACGTTTTGCCAACCATTACTATTGGAACGCTTGTAGATGCAGGTACACCAAATGGAACGAACCTCACCAACACAGCCATCGTTCAATCTCCTGTCGATGCCTCTTCAGAAAGCGACCGTACCAAGACCGATACCGTTTTTGTTCAGGTTCCAGCAGTCATTGCGCCGTTCAAAACCGTGCAAACGCCTCTAATCCTGCCCAACGAGCCTCTCCAATATACGTTGAGTACCATCAACAACACTGAGCAAGACCTAACCGGCATTGATGTCATTGATGTCTTGCCATTTGTGGGAGATGACGCTGTCGGTCCATTTGGCGCTCCTGATGAATATCCTGATGGGCGTATGCAACCATCAGACTACACCGGCTCTTATGAATTTGTCAGTGTATCTGCGCCAGCAGGTGCTGCCATTTATTACACCATGGATGCCCCAGAGACGATTGATCGTGCGCCAAAGCACCTCATCTGGGGTACGGCCAATACAAACGATCTCGCCACTGGATCCACCAATTGGTGTCCCGGTATTGATACAAGCAATGTCGATCCAGCCGCAGTCCCCACAAATGGAAGCGGAGCCAATTGTCCAGCAACAAATGCAGACATTACGGCCTATCGCATTGTCTGGGCTGGGCCACTGCTTCAAGATGGCGGTCGCGTAGATTTTGTCCTAAATCTGACAACCAACGGGAACGCCCGTGGTGACCTATATACCAATAATTTCGGGATGGCAACGGACGAAACACCATTGCCAGCATTGTCAAACGAAGTGTCTGCCCAAGTCGTAGAACCTTCAGTCGGGGACACCATTTGGTTCGATCTTAACTCAGACGGTATTCAACAATCGTCTGAAGTCGGCTTAGAAAATGTCACCGTTACCTTGTCTGGCTTCGACAAAAATGGCGATGCTGTCAATCTAATTGTCACCACAGATGAAAATGGTGAATATCTGTTTGACAACCTGCTTCCAAGTGACACCAATGGCTATACCGTCACCATTGACCCAAGTACAAATACGACCAAGCCGGGCGTAACTTTTGACGAAACCTACGACCTTGATGATGGCACCGGCAGCTTTAGCACACCACTCAGTTCAGGCGCATTTGTGCTGTATGCAGCTGACACCCGCCGTGACGTTGACTTTGGTCTCACCACCCCTGAACCTTCAATTTCAATCGAAAAGACTGTCTACAGCGGTCACAACAGCGGCGCGAGCTGTTCTTCCGCAGGAGACTTAGTCTTCGATGTTCTAAACGCACCAATTACCTACTGTTTTACAATCACGAATACTGGGAATACGTTCCTTGAAAACGTCACCATTGCAGATGTCACGCTGGGTCTAACAATTGGAGACCTCACCTACGTGGCAGGTGCAGATCCAATGGCACCAGCCGCAAAGCTGACGTACTACTACGAAACTACGTTAGCTGCGGACTTAGTCAACACGGCATCCACAACTGCCAACCCAACTGACATTGACGGCAATGATCTGGTTGGAGTTGATGATGTCAACGACAGTGACGACGCAGAAGTTGAACACTGGGTTCCAGCAATCCAAATTGAGAAAACAGTCTATGCCGGACATGATGACGGCGCAACCTGTAACGGATCTGAACTGGTAAACGGGCCTAGCGGCACAGCTGTCACATACTGTTTTGAAATCACCAACACCGGCAACACCTATCTCGACACCGTCACAGTCAACGACGATGACCTAAGCATCACACGCGCAGACATGACGTTGTTATCTGGCTCCGAACCACTCGCGCCAGATGCGACCTTGGTCTTCTACTACGAAACCACCATCACCAGCAGCTTGGTCAATACCGCTGACACCAGTGGTAACCCAACCCTGGACGACGGCACTGACATTGCTGGGCTAACGGATCCAACTGACAATGACACTGCCGAAGTCTTCATGTATGTTGCAAATATTGACATCCAAAAGACGGTTTACGCAGGGCATGACAGCGGCGCGAGCTGTACCGGCGCTGAGTTGGTGAGTGGCCCAGATGGTTACACAGTGACCTACTGTTTCGAAATTACCAATACGGGCAATACCTATCTCAACACGATCACCGTAACAGATGATGATCTTGGGATTTCACGCACCGACATGACATTGTTGTCTGGTACCGAGCCACTCGCACCAGACGCCACCTTGGTCTTCTACTACGAAACCACTATCACCGAAGACCTCATCAACACCGCGAGTACGAGCGGGAATCCAACCATCTCTGATGGGTCTGACATCGCTGGGATGACCGACCCAACTGACAATGACACTGCCGAAGTGGCAGAACTCACAACCGGCATCACAATCGATAAAACGGTCTATGCTGGTCATGACTCTGGCGCAAGTTGCCAAGGCAGTGAACTGGTTTCCAAAGCAATTGATATTGCAATTACCTACTGTTTCGTTGTCACCAACAATGGGAATACCCATCTAGATAATGTGATTGTCAACGATGACGATCTTGGCATCACGCGCGCGGACATGACGGTGCTCTCAGGAACTGAGCCACTCGCCCCGGATGCCACCTTGGTCTTCTACTACGAAACCACCGTTGCCGGCGACTTGGTTAACACCGCCGATACAAGCGGGAACCCAACCACCTCAGACGGCACCGATCTGCCACAGTTACCAACTGACCCAACTGATGAAGACACAGCAGAAGTCGTGGAACTTGTGACAGACATCGCACTTGAGAAAACTGTTTACTACGGTCACGACACTGGCGCAAGCTGTAACGGACTTGATGAACTCAATGTCGCCAATGGTGAAAATATCACCTATTGTTTTGAAGTGACCAACAATGGGAATACCCATCTAGATGATGTCATTGTCAATGATGATGACCTTGGCATCACGCGAGCGGACATGACCTTGCTCTCTGGAACTGAGCCACTCGCCCCAGATGCCACCTTGGTCTTCTACTACGAAACCACCATGGCAGGTGACTTGCTCAATACAGCAGACACCAGCGGGAACCCAACCTTGTCCGATGGCACAGATGTTGAAGGGCTAGACAATCCAACTGCAGAAAATACGGCCGAAGTCCTTGAGTATTTCACGGGCATCACGCTGGACAAAACGGTTTATCTTGGTCATGACGCTGGTGCAACCTGTAACGGCTCTGAGCTCGCCGGAGCAGCAGCAAATGCCACTATTACCTATTGTTTTGAAGTAACCAACACTGGCAACACCTACCTGAGTGATCTCAGTGTGTCAGATGGTGATCTGAGCATTTCTGAAGCTGATATGACCGTGTTATCTGGAACGCTGCCGTTAGCCCCAGATGCCACTATTACGTATTACTACGAAACCACACTCGTGGCAGATCTTGTCAACACAGCAACAGCAACTGGTAACCCAACCGAAGCAGACGGCACCGATGTCCCTGGTCTAACCGATCCAAGTGTGGATGACACCGCTGAAGTGGTCGTATTGGTCCCCGGCATTGGGCTAGAAAAAACGGTCTATGCCGGTCATGACGCTGGCGTTAGCTGTAACGGTGCAGAGCTGGTGTCAGCACCAGACGGCGCAAACGTCACCTACTGTTTCGCGGTCACCAACACTAGCAACACATACTTAGCAGACGTCACGCTGGCTGATGCTGATTTGAGCATCGCCCGTGCGGACATGACCTTGCTCTCTGGAACCGAGCCACTCGCCCCAGATGCCACACTGGTCTTCTACTATGAAACCACCATTGACGGTGACTTGCTCAATGCAGCCCAAGCGAGTGGGAATCCCGTCTATGCAGATGGCACAGACGTTGAAAATCTTGATGACCCAATTGATGTCAATACTGCAGAAGTCGAAGCCTTCATCCCAAGTATTGATCTCCAAAAGACTGTCTATTCTGGCCACAATGCCGGAGCTAGCTGTGCCGGTCTTGACCAGATTACGGATGTGGACGGCAATCCGGCAACCTATTGTTTTGTTGTGACAAATACCAGCAATCACAACTATCTGGATGCAGTTACGCTAACCGATGCCGACTTGGGCATTACCCGCGCAGACATGACCTTGTTGTCTGGCACTGAACCGCTTGCGCCGGAGGCCTCTTTGGTCTTCTTTTACGAAGCTACCATTGCTGGTGACTTACTCAACACGGCCAACACTAGTGGCAATCCGACCTTGTCTGACGGAACAGATATAGATGGACTAACCGATCCAACCGACAGTGACACCGCAGAAGTTGTGACGTGGAAACCTGACGTTGTGCTGGAAAAGACGGTTTACATCGGGCACAATGCTGGCACAAGCTGTGAAGGTGAAGAACTCATCAGCGCAGCGATCAACACCGACATCACCTATTGTTTTGCAGTGACCAACACTGGTACAACGCACTTAGACCAAATTGCCATTACCGATGCAACGTTGGGCATCACATCAGCCGAGATGACGCTGGTGTCTGGCACATTCCCAATCGCACCAGAGTCGACAGCGGTTTACTATTACGAGACCGCGCTAACTGGCGATCTCATCAATACGGCGGACGTTAGCGCTAACCCAACGTTGGCTGACGGCAGCGACATTGTCGGTCTAGACAACCAAATTGACGAAAATACGGCTGAAGTCCGCGAACTCTATACCGGCATTGAAGTTGAGAAAACCGTCTACGGTGGCCATACCGCGGGTGCCAACTGTGCTGGTGATGAGTACGTAGATGGTCCCGCAGGCAAGCTGATCACGTACTGTTTTGAAGTGATCAACAACGGCAACACCCATCTAGATGAAATTGTTGTGAATGACACAACCCTTGGGTTGACCCGCGCTGACTTGACCTTACTCTCTGGCAGTGAACCACTCGCCCCAAGCGCCAGCCTAATCTACTACTATGAAACAACGCTGGATGCTGACCTTGTCAACACTGTGACCACGAGCGCCAATCCAACGCTGGAAGACGGGACTGACGTGCCTAATCTTGAAAATCCGACCGATGATGATACAGCAGAAGTCAAACTGTTGTTCACTGGCATCGCGCTAGAAAAGACGGTGTACAACGAGCACAGTGGCGGTGCCGACTGTGGCGGCTGGGAATTGCTTCGTGCTGCGCAAGACGGTCGCATTACCTATTGCTTCGAAGTCACTAACCTTGGCAATACTCACTTAGCGAACATCGTCATTGAAGACACCACGCTTGGCATCGATACGAGCGCGCTAACATTGCTCACTGGGGCACTCCCATTGCCACCAGGCGAGTCGCTGATGTATTACTACCAGACAACCGCAACCGAAGACTTGGTGAACACAGCGACAGTGACGGGCACACCAGCAGACGCTGACGGTAATCCAAACTTTGAATTAGACGCCCCAACGGACACAAACACAGCCGAAGTGACCTTGCTGCTCCCAGCGATTGAACTTCAAAAGACCGTGTACTTCGGACATAGCAATGGAACAGCCTGTCAAGGTGATGAGCTTGTCACGGCCTTCAACGCCACGCCAGTCACCTATTGCTTCATGGTCAGCAACACAGGGAACACTTATCTCAATGACATAACCCTGACAGACGACGACTTAGGCTTAGTCCATAGCGACTTCACCCTGCGCACTGGCACAACCCCATTAGCACCAGGCGCTAGCCTGATTTACTACGTTGAAAGCACCATCGATGGTGACCTGCTAAACACGGCTAACGTTGTGGCAAATCCAAGTGAAGCCGATGGTGGCGATCTCGCAATTTTGGAAGACGTGTCTGATGAAGACACCGCTGAAGTCGATGAAATAATCGATCCACAGCCAGCAATTGAAATTATCAAAACGGCTGGGGACGCTGCCGATGACGAAAGCTTCATTATTCAAGAAGCCGCTGAAGTGCAGTACACCTATGTGATTACCAACACCGGGAACGTCACGCTGTTTGATGTCACCTTCACAGATGATGCTGGTACCGGCGCAGATACATCAGACGATGTAACCGTCGATGGAAGTACTTGTCTGGAAATAGCAGGCCCGCTAGACGCAGGTGAGCGTGTCACCTGTACGCTTACCTTGAACGTGAGCGACACTGTCACCAACATTGCTGATGTCACCGGCACGCCCATTGATGAAGATGGCAATGTTTATACTGACGTCACGCCACCAATGGACTCAGACGACGCTGAGGTACAACTCGTGCCACCGTTGGTTCCTAGCGTAAAAATCGTAAAGACTGCTGGTACGGCCAATGATGGCGATAGTTACGTTATCACTGTTCCAAGTGATGTGCTGTACACCTATGTGATTGCCAACGACGGTGAGACCTATCTTACTGACATTACAATTACGGACGATGCTGGCACACCAGATGACACCGCAGATGATGTCACAATCAATGCTGAGCAATGCGCAGAGTTAGCTGGGCCGCTGGCACCAAATGCCAGCGTCACCTGTAGCGTGGTGCTAAATATTGCTGCAACCACTACCAACATTGCTGATGTGATTGGCACGCCAACCGATGCAGATGGCACTGTCTTACCTGACTTGCCACAGCCAACCGATGCAGACAATGCGTTAGTTGACTTACAACTCGACGACTCTGCTGCCATTGGGAGTACGGTGTGGTTGGACACAAACTACGACGGTGTCCAAAATGATGATGAAGTCGGTGTGGAAAACGTAACTGTCAATCTATACGATGACGAGAACAATCTCATAGCGACAACAACGACAGATGCCGATGGTGGCTATCTCTTTGACAATCTCATACCGGGCCAGTACTACGTTGAGTTTGACCTCAACACCTTGCCTGACGGTGCAGCCCCAACCTTGCAAAATGCTGGGTCAGATGACACCACAGACAGCGATGCCGACCCGACAAGCGGTCGTACAATTCTGACGACGCTCGAGTCCAATGAGCGTGACCTTGACTGGAATATGGGCGTCTTCCAACGCGGCAGCATTGGAGACACTGTCTGGTTTGACATTGATGGTGACGGGACGCAAGAAGATGGTGAAAACGGCATTGCCGGTGTGGGTATCAATCTCTTAGACGGGAATGGCACTATTGTTGCCAGTATGACCACCGATGAAAACGGTCGTTATCTGTTTACAGATCTTATTCCAGGGAACTATCAGGTTGAATTTACAACGCCACAGGGCTTTGGATTTACACTTCCGTTTGAAGGGTCAGACCGCACCGTTGACAGCGATGCGAACCGCTCAGATGGTCGCAGCGGCCTTATCCAACTCGAAAGCGGAGAAACCGTTACAGATATTGACGCTGGGTTAGCCTCTGGGAGCGTGCTGTCTGCAATTGAAGAAGAAATGGCCCGCCGCGAACAGCAAACGACACCAACCGAGATACCAACGTCAACAGCAACTGTGCCGCCGACTGTAGCGCCAACAGCCACGCCAAATCCGACGCAGAGTCCCGCCACTGCTACACCGGTTCCTGCGCAGCCCACTGCCGTGCCGGTTCAACCGACAGCGGTGCCAGCACAGCCAACGCCAGTGCCAACTAGCGCAGCAGTCAAGCAGCCATTGAATACCGACACGCTCGGTGCAAATTCAGCTACATCGCTTTCTGCGCCAATCATCAACAAGACTGTCAATCAATCGATTGGTGAAGTTGGGGATACGTTGACCTATACCGTGACGATTGTGAATCCAAATAGCACAACCGTGTCTGGCGCAACAATGACCGATACGTTATCGCCCATGTTGGATTACGTATCGGCGACAAGCAGCAAAGGCAGCGCAACGTACAATCCATCAAATCGCATTGTAACGGTGCTAATGGGTGACCTCGCTGCGGGAGAGACCGTTGCTGTCACCATCAATGCGCGGATTAATGCAAATGCGGTCGCACCAGCTAGCATTACCAATGTAGCGCAAATTGCGGCAAGCCAAACGAACATCAATTCCTCTAACATTGTGTCGACGCAAATTATCCCGCGTCAAATTCCAACCACCGGGATGTTTGGGAATACGACAGGCGCCTATGCCGTTTATGCGATCATCCTAGGCTTGTTACTAGCAAATATTATGACCGCTGTTTCCCAACACAATGCGCTGAAACGCCGCTATCACGGATGATTTGAGCTAAGTGTTTCGCAACAAAAACTC
>JAHDIM010000342.1 GCA_020630805.1 Anaerolineales bacterium | reverse complement strand
GTTTGGAGCCTTGGCAATAGCGCTACGGGAATATGAATGGCAAGTGCTTCTAACACTTGGCGGGCTTGCCAAGCGTTGTCCCAGCGCTTTAGCGAATAATCAATTGCGTCTAGCAAGGCTTTGCTGATTTTTCCGCCCCACTCCGGCGTTCCAGCTTGCATTACCAACAACGCCATGTGAGAGCGACTCAGCATCCGCTCGCGATGTAATAGCGTTACTGCCAACTCATCGACCTGAGTTGGGGTCAACATCGGAGCCAAGATAGGGATTGCATCTGCGGATGGGATATACATCAAAAGCGCTAAAGCATCTTCTGCGTTTGGATTTGAGAGACAAGCAGCGACCCAACTTGAATACAAAATACTTCGATCCGCTTTTGGACAGCACTCAATTAAGTCTTTGAGTGATCCATATTTTTTCCAAACCTCAAGAGGCACACGCGATAACGTCTGATTTAGTATCCAAGCGGTTTTCCCCACTCCTTTTGGAGCATTGTCCTCGACAATTCCATCGCGTTTAGCATCACTATCTAGTTCAACAAGAGATTTGAGATAAATATTTACAGTCGGTTTTCGCCTTAAGAGGCCCTTTTGAACATGGAACATGCTTTGCGCGCGCTCAGTCATACGTTGAACATAAGCCGACGCTGGCAATCGTGCTAATAAATCTGCAGCCGATTGACGCACAAGTTTGGATTTATCGTCTAGCGCAGCCTCAAGAAACGCTTCATCTGATACTGACAAGCCAACTTCGAGTGCCTCCAACAGCGCAGCCCGATCTTTAGCGACATCCTGCTTCCACGTTTCAATCAACGCCTCAAGCCCGTCTTGCGGGTTTTGTCGGCGCATTTCCCGCAGCGCGGCAACGCGTTCGGGCAACTTGCCAAGCGCAAAACGTTCTGGCGAATTATTTGCAGCCAAGACAAAGCGCCAAGCAGTATTTTGTTGGCCTAACCAAATGGCACGCGGCGTAACAACATTCAGAAATGCTTGCCGCAGCGTGGTGTCATAGTGCGCCATTTCAAGCAGTTGCGGCAGCACAACATGCGGCAAGCGCTGTCCAGACTGGGCAACAAGCTGCATAAATTCAGGCAACAGCCCTTTGTAATGCCCGCTCAGCATTTGTTGTAACAAGGCAATCGCAGCGCGATTGATAGACGGCCTTTGCTCTTGATCGGCAACGCTCTGGGTCAGACGCGCTGTCATTTCCGCCATGCGCGCCGCCTTTTGATATAAGTTGACGGTCGCCGCCTTCGTTAGCAGTTCCGCTTCCGGTGAAAATTGTGTTTGCGTGCCTAACCCATCCGGAGATGGAGGAAGCTGGCGCTTTTCAGTACCTAACAGCGCAACAATGGTGAGTTCATCTAGATAGTCACGCATGGCTACACCTCCTGATCAAAAATAACGAGCGTTTCATCCCAAATCGAAAGTGGCGTTAGATGGGCTCCATCCCATTCCGCGACCAGATCAATCGGTTGCCCCCCGCTAACGGCCATCAGTTTCCAGCTATGCTGAAAATCTGCAGCGAGCGGCACAATTTGGTTATGCTGATCTCGCAAACGAAATCCATGTTCAGTAAAAACTGGTGTGAGCTGATGCAAGACAAACGGCAAGCTTGGCAACCAACAATTCGCAGCAATTGCGGCACTGTAGGCATCAAGCATGGTGTCAAAATTTGAGGTATGTGGCGCAGTGGCAAAGTCTGCTTGGGTGATGAGTTGCGGCGCTTGTTGCACTTTGATGAGCGCGCGCAGTTCAACCATGCTGGGATAAAACACCAGCTCACCGCGCCATTTCTGACCGGCCCCAAGCTGTGTTTTGAAATTGCTCAGCTGCCCAAAGGCATGATCAACAATCAATGCCGCTTTACCAGAGTGCAAGCCCCACAGCCACGCTTTACGAGTCCGTAGCTTGTCTTCCACTGACATTTGCAGCGCCAACACTTGCCACTCATCGACAACCCCAGCTTGTTGCAGCAAGTCTTGCGTTGGATCCGGCCAGCCGATGGCACGTTTAACATCCGCAGCGACCCACTCTGGAAGCTGATCAATTTGCTTATACGCAGAAATCAGCAACTGCAAGCTACCTAATTCGCTTAGTACTATACTCGCCCATTCCGAATCGCCCGATCTCAACATGGCCAGTTCACGCACACGGCGAGCTAAGCCTGGCGCTTGCGCATCAACTAGTCGGGCGGCCATATCGGCATAAAACGAAACGCGTTTACCAGCCAGTTCCGTCAATCCAGAGCGCACAATGTCATGCAACCAGCGCTCCAACTCGGCAAGGCCGGCCTCCACTTTAGACGCCCGCGCTTCCTGACGCTTGGCTTGCGCGACGACATCGACAGGTTTATTAGGGTCACGTTGCACCTTGGGTCTCTGACGCGCAGCCCGACCGGCAAGCCACTCTGCAACCCATTCCGGGGGTGCAGACGCTGCAAATGCATCTGACTGTTGTGCATATACATAGAACAGCGCGAGGCCATGTTTACAGGGGAATTTCCGACTTGGGCAACTACACTTGAAGGCTGGTCCGTTGAGGTCAATTCGCGTTTGATAGGGCTTTTTACCACTACCGCGACATTCACCCCAAAGTGCAGAATCAGTAGCGCCTAAATTAGACCAGCGGCTTAGCGTGCGTAATTTCTGCGCCGCCTTGATCGATTTTGCATCAGGCGCTAACGCATCAATTTGAGCAGGAGTCCAAGCAGCCATTAAGACACCTGCGTTGGGACAGGCACCCAAATACGAACGTGTACTTTTATTGGTTTAGATGTTGGTTTAACTGGGAGAGTGCGGAGCTGACGCTTAGCGCGTTGCACCACAGAAAAGCGGATTTTCATGTTGCTATCCTTATGTAAGTTACTCAGTAAATATTGCTGAGTGGCAGTGTGTGAGTTAGCAAAATTGCTTGGTTACGTTGGCAGAATTATAGAACATGATTTCTAATTCAGCAAGCAATTGGTACTAGCATTAGCGAAAATAGTTATGCTCTCTAAGCGAACTTTACTCAATCCATGTAGGTCGAATACGATAGAATTTAAGCGCGCTTCTAATCACACTAAGCACAACGCAAAGACAGAACTATGACTCAACATTTCAAATACCTTGGCAAAGGCCGTCCGATTATTGAAGGGCACGAAAAGGTCACCGGATTTACCAAATTCGCGGCAGACCTGAATCTGCCCAATTTACTGCATACGCAACTGATCCTCAGTCCATATGCCCACGCCGAGATTTTGTCGATTGATAAAGAAGACGCTGAGGCACTTGCTGGCGTTGTGGCCGTCATGACTTGGTCAGACCTGCCTACAAAAGACCGCACTGCTACCTCTCGCAACAGCACAATTTTGGCAAAAGACGTTGTCCAATGGGTTGGGCAACCCGTCGTCGCAGTCGTTGCAAAAACCGCCGCCATCGCGCGTGATGCCGCTGAATTGGTGTATGTAGATTATGAACCGCTGGACGCCGTCGCCCACACGTTAGACGCCATTGCAGAGAACGCGGCGCAGGTCTGGCCCAACGGTCTCCCCAAAGACGAAAGCGACATGGGCAGCTTACATGGCGCAAGTAGCTCTGGAGATACCCAAGAAAAGGCTTACAGCTTTCCCAATGTCCATGACGAAAATCAATTCACGCATGGCGACGTTGCAACCGGATTTGAACAAGCAGACGTCGTTGTAGAAAATCGCTTCACGGTGCCAAGCTTGCATCAGGCCTACATGGAGCCACATGCCTGTGTGGCCGACCCAACGCGCATTGCCGGTGGCCTGACAGTCTACAGTGGCACCCAAGGCAAATTTGGCGTGCGCAACGAAGTTGCCAAATTGCTGGGATTACCCAAACATAAGGTCGTCGTTGATGACACAGCCATGGGCGGCGGCTTTGGCGCTAAGTATGGCCTTGTTGAGCCACTCACCGCAGCCATTGCATTCGCCCTCAAACAACCCGTCAAACTCGTCTACTCCCGCTCAGATGACTTTTTGAACGCCACCCCAGCGCCGGAAATGATTATCGACATCAAAGTCGGTGCCACAAATGACGGCACGCTCACAACGCTTGAAGCCAAGCTGTTTTCAAATAACGGTGTGTTCAAAATCTTTGGGCATAGCGATTTAGCCGCAACGCTAATGAGCAGCTGGTATCAGTGGCAGAACATTCAGCTTGATACTTACGAAATCCA
>JAHDIM010000341.1:2106-4216 GCA_020630805.1 Anaerolineales bacterium | reverse complement strand
CACATGCTAGAGGCTTCATTCTAAGCAGGGAAATGAAATCTTTTTCTGCCGTTAAGCGTAGCGCGCTACCCTATACTTGTACTGAACTTGTGGATTGACCCAGAAGGTGTCGTCACCACAGTTTTCACCGAACACCACCCAGAAAACAGTAGACATAGAAATGGCTTCAGATCGAATAATTGAATGTGATGTACTTGTCGTAGGCGGCGGCATTGCCGGATGTATGGCTGCCATCAAAGCTAAGCAAGCTGGCGCAAAAGTTGTGCTGGTAGACAAAGGTTTTGTCAGCCGGACTGGTCAGTCACCTTATGTGGATAGCCACCTCGTCTTCAATAAAGAGTGGGGTGATGATCTCTCAGCATGGCTGGCCTCTATGTCGTTTATTGGCGAGTATGTCAATAACCCAGTCTGGACTGAAATTGGTCTCTTGGATTCATACGAACGGTTCAAAGAATTCACGGAATGGGGTGTCGAATGGGCCTGCAATCCAGACGGCAGCTACTACCGCCGCCCTAGTCCGCTTGGCGTTACGAAGACCATTTTCATGGGACCAATTCAAATCCCAACGCTGCTGCGCGAGAAAGCAAAAGCCGTTGGCGTGCGCATTATTGACCGCACAATGATTGCCGAATTACTGCGCCATGAAGAACGGATTGTTGGCGCTGTCGGGTTCTCTTGGAAAGGTGACAAATTGACCGTCTTCAAAACCGGCGCCATTGTGATGGCAACCGGCGCTAGCGGTCTAAAACCACCAAGCTGGCCAATACACAATCTCACTGGTGATGGCGATGCCATGGCGTATCGCATTGGCGCGACCATTCTGGGCAAGGAATACACCGACCCGCATCCCACGTCTGCGATGGAGCCAGCCAACTTTGACTTCAACTTCAAGTTTGGCGGCAAGAGTCTAGACAAGCTCGGCCCACCCAAGGGCGCGATGTTCAATGCCAAGGGTGAGCCGGTCAAACGACGCGGCACCCTCTACATGGACATGGAATTTGAAGTTCACGCCGGCAACGCCCCCATCACATTCCATCCAGATCGCGAAGATTTGGAACCGCGCATTCAAGTTGGCGGCGGTGCCGCTGGAATGGCCGTCCATAAAACTGAAGGCATTTGGCCTGAAAGCACAGACTGCGCAACTAGCATTCCCGGACTGTATGCCGCTGGCGACTCACTCGGCAGTATGGCCTCTGGTGCAACCTACTCCGCAATGGGACTGTCTTCAGCCCACTGTAGCGTGACGGGCGCGCGTGCCGGAACTGCAGCGGCGACATTTGCATTGGGCAACGCCTCCGTGACGATTGATGATGCTCTGTTAGAACAAGCCCGCACCCAAATTCGTATGCCAGCGGAGCGCGTTGGCGGGTTCTCACCCAAGTGGCTAATCCAAACGCTACAAAACACGATGATGCCGTACTATGTGATGTTCATCAAACATGGGGATCGCTTAGCAGCAACACTAACCATGGTTGAGTTTATGCGCGACCATCTCGTGCCCAAGCTGACCGCCAAAGACAACCATGACCTGCGTCTGGCGCATGAAGCTCGCAATATGGTGTTGATTTCTGAGATGCGTCTCCGCTCTGCGTTATTCCGCAAAGAAAGCCGCGGATGCCACTTCAGGGAAGATTATCCGTATCGAGATGACAAGAACTGGCTGGCATGGACCCTATTGAAGAAAGATGGGGCACAAATGCAGCTCTTCAAAGAACCAATCCCACAACAGCATTGGCCGGACTTTTCAGTGCCCTATGAACAGCGTTACGAGTGGCGTTTCCCCGGAGAAGAGGAACACATCACGCGTCTGAATGCGGAAGCGGCAGACTTACATCAGCAGCAAGCCTAACGGAGATTTCACATGACCACTGACAACTTGACCGTCAACATTGACTACGATCTATGCACCAACTGTGGCATCTGTGTGCGCTCTTGCCCGGTGGATGTCATCCGCGTTGACCCTGCCACCAAGGTCGTCACCGCTACGTTTGATCAGGACTGCATGCTTTGTAAGCTGTGTGTCTATGACTGCCCAGAGAATTGCATCCACATTGATCCAGGGAAGCAGATTGGGCACATTTTGAGTTGGGGCTAAGCGGTTACTGTCGTG
>JAHDIM010000341.1:0-2006 GCA_020630805.1 Anaerolineales bacterium | reverse complement strand
GTCGTGTCACATGCGCATCAAGATAAGATCTATTGCGCAGAAAAAATTCATTTCTGTTAGCTAGAGCGAAAGCACAAGTGTCATCCCAGACGCGTTTGCGCTACCAAAAGTAGGCCAAAAGGCTCGGCGTCTGGGATCTCATTAATACCGAGGTATCAAAACAGAAAATTATTGCAATGAGACTTGTGCTGAGCTTGCCGAATGTATCCCGCTCACGCCATCTGACTTTTGACTTTGTTGCGTCTCATTCGTGTGCGGGATGACACCTAATCGCAGGTTTCGGCTAGCAGAATTGCTTAGCGTGATGCCTATCTGACACCACACGCCATGCCACCACCATCATTCCTCTGGCGCTTCGTTGAAGAAGTCAAAGAAGGCTTTGTCTGTAATCGGTGGCACTGGCCATTGATTGCCGCGCGTCGCCGACAACGACCGATTTGCACCTGGGCGGAACGTCTTCGCAGGCTCGCCAACCAACGTACCGTTATCAATCCACTTTTCGTCTGAGCCATACAAGCGACTCAGTAAGACCTCAGCAAGGCGCGCTTGGACATCTGCGACATCGGCCTGATTCGCTAAGTCTTCCAGCTCATTGGGATCATTTTCAAGATCAAATAACTGGAACTGATTGCCAACGGGGTACCAAATCAGCTTATAGCGACTATCGCGCACCATACGTGACGACTGGCCTTTTTCACCGTATTCGCCATATAGCGTGTCGCGGGTGTCAGCGCCCAACATTGACAGACCTTCAACAGTCTCTGGCACGGGGATGTCACACATTTCCAGCAACGTAGGCATGACGTCCCGAATTTCTACCAAGCGGTCATCCACGCGGTTGAGCCCTACTTTGGGGTCGTCTTTCGTCCCCATCAGCACCATGGGGATGTTGGTCGAATTCTCGTAGAACGTTTGCTTGGCCCACATATCATGGTTACCAAGCATGTCACCGTGGTCACTGGTGAACATGATAATGGTATCTTCCAGCAAGCCCTCCCAATGCAGCGTTCCAATCAAGCGTCCAATGTGATGATCGATGTGCGTACAGAGCGCATAGAACGCGCGGCGGGCTTGCTCTGTTGTCAGTTCACTCATGCGGTCATTGCGTGACTGCACCGCCTGCGCATGATATGGCAAGTCAGCGCGGTCTTCCGCCCAACTGCCTTTGTAAGGCGCATCAATCGGAATGTCACGGTAGAAGTCGAGGTAGCTTTGCAGCGGCACCAGCGGCGGATGCGGGCAACTGTAGCCAACGTACCAAAATCCTGGCCGCGTGGGGTCACGGCGCTTGATCTGGCGCTCCATCATGGTTGTCGCCCACTCTGTGACGTGTAGATCGTCATCCAAGTGCCAAGCACGTTGGAAATAGTTGTTGTTGCTCATGCCATGCCCAAAGCGTTTACCTGCGTGGCCTTTATCCCCTAGAAACAGTTCGTAGTCGTCAGAGAAGCTGCTGTAGTGCGTACGCCCTTCATCGTCTAGCAGGACATCATCAAACCCAATTCGGTTGCGCTGCGGATACACGTGCAGCTTGCCGACCGCATAGGTCTGGTAGCCAGCATTGCTAAAAGTCTCTGCCAACGTGGGCACCCCCTCTGGCATTGGCTGGAGGGGCTTGAACGTACGGTCGCCGTGTGTACGCGGCGTGGTGCCCGTCATCAGCGAGCGGCGCGAGGGCAAGCAGACCGGACACGAGGCGTACGCATTCGAGAAACGCACGCCATTCTTAGCGATGCCATCTAAGACCGGCGTTTGCACGCTGGGGTGCCCAGCGCAGCCCAGCAAAGCGGCAAACCAATGGTCAGTGACGATGAGAAGGACGTTGGGTTTTGTCATAGGGTCTTTGTCTTGGAATACTAGAAGTTGGACTTTTTTGAGTATTCTTTACCTCAGGCATTCGAAACGAAAAGTCCAACTTCTGCACAGTTCTGCTCGTTGTTTACGACGTAAACTAGCTGATAGCTGATAGCTGATAGCTGATAGCTGATAGCTGATAGCTGATAGCT
>JAHDIM010000035.1 GCA_020630805.1 Anaerolineales bacterium | reverse complement strand
ATCGGCGACCGATCTGGTTTTTACTGAAGGTTTCGCACGCAATCGTCGCATTTAGTTCTGAGTTTCTGTTGCGAAACACTTAAAAAATCCAGCGACCTGCCCCATACTAAAACAGAGTTCGCTGGATCTATTTACTTTTGATAATAATTTTATAAACAACTATCCAAAAACATAGGCGAACATAATCACGCACAGCCCAGACATCATCAGTAGATGACGAGAACTTACATAACTCAAGAACGGAATTCGCTCCGTCTTTTCAGCGGGGATGATCGAGTTGTCTTCATGGTGCGGTTGCACCAAGTCAGCAGTTGCTGGCCACGGACGATGCGTTTCCGGAGCACTGCAATTCTTACCAGTGATCGTGCGCTCCAACTGATAAATCTGCTCCCGAATAAGTGGGTGATCATCTGTCAGATCTTGTGCGCGGCGTAAACAGTCATAACGCTGTTCTAGCGTGTCAACTGCTCGGGCCAACATTAACCAAGCGACCGCATTATTGGGTTCCTTTTGTAGTAGCCAAGCTAATACGGAACGCGCATAACTATCTTTACCTTTACGAAGTGCGTCTTCTGCCGATCGCAATAATTCTTGCGAAAACGAATTCATACCTACAACAGTTTCCATAACCGTATAGTACTCATTCATAGGCTGGGTATCAATAAATATTTGATTGCAAGTTTGTTTGTTTTCAGTTCGATTGTGCCAGCTTTGTATGAAATTCATAACCACACGAAAGCAATGCGCCTCACGGCTTGCAATGCGCGCTCAGAATCCAGTAGCCTCTAACTATGCAGAGAACACGCAATCTGACCTTGTTGGTTTCAATCCTGACTTGGCTTGCATTGGCCGCACAGGCAGCCACAGTCTATGCCCAAAGCGAAGCGACGTTGGTCATCACGGAATTGATGTATCACCCCCCTGCGGAACAGAATCAAGCCGAATTTATTGAGCTGTATAACCCAAGCGATGCCAAGATTGACATTGGTGGCTGGTGTGTTGAAGGCATCAATTTCTGTTTCCCGGCTGGCACTTATGTAGACGCTGGGGCTTATCTCGTGCTCACTCGTGACGCCAGAGACTTTACCGAAACATATGCGTTAGATGCCAACTTTGAATATCAAGGAAAGCTATCGAACGCTGGTGAAGAAATTCGGCTAGTGGACACACAGCAACAGATAGTTGATCTCGTTGTTTACAGCGATCAATCGCCGTGGCCACACGCACCAGATGGAAACGGGCCTAGCCTCAGTCTCATTGACCCCACAATTGATAACAGCCAACCTTACGCATGGCAGGAAAATACGCCAACGCCGGGTAAAAACAATCCGGTGGTTGCGCATGCGATTCAAATATCTAACCCGAGTGTGACATTTAAGGCGGACACTGAAGTGGCGGTCAAAATTGACAATGCCACTATGGCAACGCTCACTTACCGGGTCAACTTTGAAGAGCCCGTTACAATCACCCTTGACGCGGCTGACAATGCGTTTGTCGCGTCAGTCGCCAACCTATCCCCCGGCGATCTTTTCCGATATCGAATTGAAGCCAGCCATGAGACGCAGACTGTTTCATTGCCACGTGACTCTGGAACAGGATATATCGGCCAAGTCGTACCAGCGAGCATCCAGACGAACCTGCCAATTTTGCACATCTTTGAACATGACACGGAAACGGTCCTCGGTATTGATGACCAGATTTGGGAGAACGTGACATTTGCGGTTCGCGGACGTGCATCGCAGGAATTCCCGCGCAAAAACTACAAAATAGACCTAGCAACCGGCGATGAAATGCAGCCAGCTTTTCTAGACTTTGCAGTCGATGAATTTGCTTTGCAAGGTAGCGGATATGAACCTTCATATCTCAGGCAATACCTTGCTTGGGATGCTGTGCGCCGCTATGGCTTACCAGAGCATCAGATTCACTTTGTCCGTGTCCACCGCAATGGAGAATACTTTGGGCTGTTCACGTTTCTTGAAATGCCAGATGGCAACTGGCGTGACCGTCACGGTCTTGCCGATCAGGCGGTCTACAAGGCCATTCCTATCTATGATGAAAACCGTGGAATATATGAAAAGCGCACGCGCTTGGATGCTGAATGGACTGAGCTGGACGTGCTCAATGACTGCGTCAGTAGAGAAGATCAAGCCGCATTGGAAGTGTGTCTGGCGCAACTTGTAGATGTCCCACAAGTCATCAACGAACTCGCAGTAATGTCTGTCATCCGGCAGGCAGACCAAGGGTTTCACAACTTCTATTTGTATTACGACATTGAGGGCAACAAACGCTGGCAACTGTTCCCCTGGGATCTAGATTTGACCTATGGCCGTCAAGACCGCAATTGGAATATTGGCGGACCACGTACTGACTTAGCGACTGTGCATGCGACCTATCAATTCTGCCCACTATGCAACGCGATCCTCAGTATTCCAGCCTATGAGCAAGCCTATCTGCGCCGACTGCGGTCTGTGGCCGAAGACTACTATGCAAACAATGCCATCGAACAGCAAATTGATGACCTACTAACACTGCTAGCACCTGAGTTGACATTAGAACGCGAAATCTGGGAGTTTGAAAGTAGCACCGCCGAAGAGACGCAGATCTTCTTCTCAGAAAGATTTGTGGGTGTCTATCGTGAAAATCTACTGACGAATGGCAGCGATACTGGCACAGTCCCAGCAGCGCAACAAGCACCAAGCGTGAGCATTGCGCCAGTCAGCATCCAAGCGACGGCAAATGATCAGCCCTATATTGTGTTCGAAATCGAAAATCTTGGGGAAGACTGGCTAGACCTTTCAGGGTGGCAACTTGACTCTACAACTGTCACCAATGGCAATGTCATTGCCCCCAATGACACACTGCGGCTAAGTACGCGCTACGTTGAAGGCATCAGCAACAAAAGTGCTGTCTTGCGTGGCAATGTTGATTTCACGGCATCATCGATCAACATCACAGATGCTAGTGGCGTTTTTGTTGCAACTGTGACCGTCAACAATCCAATTGTCGAAACTGAGGCAGCAAGCCCCCAACCAAGCATGGAGCCGACAGCAACCGATCAATCTAATATTTCAACGCCACGGATTACACCCTGGCGATGGATAGTCGTTGCGGCGGTCGTTGGCATTGGCTTGATTGGCTTTTTTGTCGTACGTCGAAAATAAAAAATCCCGCTGTGTGGTCTCTCCACAGCGGGACATGTTTACGCCTGCTTCATTGCTTCTTTACTAGCTTTGTAAGCTGCCAAAGTTCTTTCCCTGGCTAGTTTATGATCCACAATTGGTTTTGGGTAATCAACCCCAATTTGGCAGCTTGCCAAAGTCTGCTCCAATGGTGGCATTTCCCACGGTGCATGGATATATTTCTTTGGCACCTTGGCTAATTCCGGAACATACTGACGGATATAGTCACCGTTTGCGTCAAACTTTTTGCTTTGTGACATCGGGTTGAAAATACGGAAGTATGGCGCCGCATCTGTTCCAGTGCCCGCCGCCCACTGCCAACCGCCATTGTTAGCCGCCGGGTCACCATCAATGAGGTGCTGCATAAAGAAGCGCTCGCCCCACCGCCAATCAATCAACAGATCCTTGACTAAGAAAGACGCCACAATCATGCGGGCCCGGTTATGCATCCAGCCCGTCTGTACCAGTTGGCGCATTGCTGCATCGACAATCGGATATCCGGTCTGACCTGCACACCATGCTTCATATTCAGCTGCATCATTCCGCCAATCGATTTTGTTGTAATCAGCGCGAAAGTTACCGTCATTCACGTGTGGAAAGTGATACAAAATGCTCATATAGAAATCACGCCAGATCAATTCGCTCAGCCAAACGCTCGCGTTATCGCGCTGTTGCTTGGTCGTTTGCGGTGCTTGGATAAGGTCTAACGCAGCATTCGCCGCTTGCCTGACAGACAACATGCCAAAGCGTAAGTGTGCAGAAAGCGATGACGTTCCATCGACATTGGGAAAATCACGCTGGTCATCATAATGAACCAACGCCGGCACACCTGAGGTCTTGCGTCCAATAAAATGATTTAGCATTTCCTGTGCGGCTTGTTCTCCCGCCACATAGCGCAATGGCAGATCAAGTTCTGGCACAACAGGTAATGCTAAACTCATTGGCATCTCATTAGGTGCAGGCACATTTTCTGGCGCAGGCAACACCATGCGATGCTCAGTCTTTAGCATTGCGAACCAGCGCTTTTTATAGGGGGTATACACTGTATAAGGTGTCTCATCTTTCTTGAGAACTTCCCACGGTGCTTGAATACTCACGCCTGCAGTAAGCGTCAGATCCACCAACGCCGATACAGCATTATCACGGGTTTTCGCATATGGAGAGTTTGCACGTTCGGCAAAGACCACGGTCGCACCAGTTTCCGCAACCACTTTCATCAATTCAACAGGCGGGTCTCCACGACGTAAAATGAGTTTACTGCCGCGTGCCTGCAAGTCAGCATCTAACTTTGCCAAGCCCGAGAACATAAACGCAACTTGTTTATCTCCGACGTACTCAGACTCTAAGATATTGTCATCTAAGATAAACAGAGGGATGACGTGATCAGCAGCAGCTAACGCGGCATGCAACGCTTGGTTGTCCGTTAAACGCAGATCTCGGCGGATCCACCAGATTGCGGTTGTCATGCTAATTGCTCCACCGTGGTTGGATCTGAAACCTCTTCTGAAATTCCAAATTCATACAAGATATCGCGGGCGACACGCAAGCCGCCAAGCGCAACAGCCGCCGTGGATTGACCAGGAAAGATACTGTCACCGACCATCCAGAAATTTGGCATCAGCTTTGGCCCCCACGCGCGGAAGAGGTTGGTTTGCGGGAAACCACCGACCCACCCCCACTCACGTCGGGTAAAGCGCTTGAAGGTTACAGGCGTGCCAGCCTTGATGAGCTGCGCCGCCTCGCGCAAGTTTGGAATTGCGCGCTCCGCCAATTTCAGCATCATCTCTGTATACATTTCTTTTTGACGGCCATACTCGGCTGGGTCCGCAGCTAACAACTCCCACCATTTGGCAAGGCTTGTATGGGTAGAAATAGTCAAAGCGCGTTGTCCGGCGGGACCACGGTCTTTGTCCCAAGCCGGGCTTAGCGAAAGGAAAATACTATTTCCTTCCCCCAATGGCTCACCAGCAATTACTTGATGATGCAAAGGGAAGTCAGTTGGCAAAACACCTTCGTCCAAACCAACGTAGATCATGAATGCGCCCCAGCCGTCTTTTGGTTTCTCGGGAAGCCGCGCAAGTTTGGGAGGCGTGTCATCGCCAAGCAGTTTTCGAATATTCCAAGGCGGCAAATTCGACACTACAAAGTCAGCGTCAAAAGTGTTCAGGCCCTTCCGCCGTTTGGTTTCGATAATATATTTATTGTCAGGTGTTTTCGAAACGCCAGTAACTTCCTGTCGATAGAGCACCTCGCCGCCATTATTACGAACAGCTTGTGCCAGCACTTCAGCAATCGCACCAATGCCACCTTTCAGATGCACTATCCCTCGTCGAGGCAAATCTAACGCAGAAGCACCATAGAGCGCATTCGCATATTGGCTTGTTGTTTGGGCTGCAATCAATAGTTGCGCGTCAATGAATAGTCGTAGAGCGTCACTCTGATTGCGTAAATGAGAGGCAACTGGTCTGAGCACATCAAGGCCAATACCTGGCAATTTGAGCGGTCGCTGCATCACCTGTGATCCGAGCCAACCAAGGGTATGTCCTGCTAATCCGCTTACCTGTCGCGCAGTTTGGGGCGGCCAAGCTGGAAATCGCATCGCAAATTCCCAAAGCGCATCAGCGGTCGATTCTTGCCAGTTCCAGAACGCATCAGATTGTTTTCCAAATGCAGCATGGCGTTCAGCAATGCGCTTGTCTTCATCAATCCAGCGGGTAATAGTCTGACCAGTTGGCAAGGAAACGGTCATTGCCGGGTCACTGCGATGCGTAGGCCAGTCTGCAATGCCAACGTTTTTCGCAATTACATCCATTGGGCCATCTGGATAAAACCCACCGGCCAGCGTTGCACCAGCATCAAATTTATAGCCCTGATGAAAAAACGTCCCCGCGCAACCGCCAGGATAAACATGTGCTTCCAACACAGTGACTTCTACACCAGCTTTTGCGAGTAGGGCTGCGGTGGTTAGTCCGCCTACTCCAGCCCCAATTACTACAGCTTTTGTCATACTCGTATTAATCCAAAACAAAAAAGAGTGGCAAATGCCACTCTTTTGAGTCTATCGCTATTGAGTTTTGCGAGCCGTAAATCTTAGCCAGCGGCTTTGATACGCGCCAAGCGAGCGGCACGCTTCTTACGAATTTCAGCCCGACGTGCAGCCGGATCAAGTGCTGACAAGTCTGCGCCACCGGCAGCAGTTGGGGCTGCTTCACCTACGGCTTCTGCTACGGCTTCTGCAACTGGAGCAGCAGCAGCGGCTGGTGCAGCAGCACCAGCACCGTCCAAGATTGCTTGCAAATCTGCTGGAATTGGTTCGCCCTTCTTGGTGAGCAATGCGGCTTTGCGCTTAGCTTTGACAAGTGCTTTCTTGTCAACCTTAGCGGCGCCACCTTTCGCGGCAGCAGCTGCAGCGGCTGGCGCAGCGACCACACGTTCCACACGTTTGCGTAATGGTTCTGTTGGCTCAGAATAGGCCATGGCTTCTTCGCGCACGACCAGTTCTGGAGACTCTTCTTGCATCAAGTCATCCAACGCTTCTTGCACAACTGGGTAGTCGAAGGTGAAACCTTCATCTAGTAAGCGCTTGGGCACGGCACGTTGTCCATCAAGCAAAATGGTTGACATTTCACCAAGCGCTGCTTTCATTGCAAATGCAGGCGCAGGGAAAAATGAAGGCCGAGCCAAGGTTTGCCCCAACGCCTTGCCAAAGTCACGATTAGTAACAGGATTTGGCGCGGTTACATTATAGACACCAGCAGCTTCTTCGTTTTCAATCATGTAACGAATAGCACGGACTTGGTCTTTTATGTGGATCCAAGGCATGTACTGACGACCAGAGCCAACTGGCCCGCCCGTAAATACGTAGAATGGCATTGCCATAAGAGGGAATGCCCCACCCATGGTGCTCAGTACAACGCCAGTGCGAATAATCGCGCGGCGGACGCCCATGGCTTCAACTGCTGCGGTAGACGCTTCCCAGTCACGACAAACGCTCGCCAAGAAGTCATCGCCTGGGGTGGACGTTTCGGTAATAATTTCGTCACCACGGTTGCCATAAAAACCGACCGCTGAGGCTTGAATAAGCGAAGCAGGTTTTTTATCTTTGAGCGTGATGCTTAGGTCAATGCCTTGCGTGACAGCGCTACCAGAAACGGTGCGGCTATCGCGAAGCGCGCGTTTCCGACCAGCAGTCCAACGACCGTCGGCAATCCCTGCGCCAGCTAGATTGACAATTGATGTGTCTTCAGTGATGAGGTCGTACCAACCTGTTGGCGTACGGCCATCCCACTCAACGACGCGGGCGGCAGGTGATAGATGCTTAACCTTAGAAGGATTGCGCGATAGCACAATCACATCATGTTGGTCTTTGAGCAAACTATCGGCGAGTGCGGTGCCAATTAGGCCCGTTCCCCCGGTAATAATTACTCGCATGCGAAAGTCTCCAGTTCTTTTTCTTTTCTGATCTGCACTGAGCTGCCCAAACTAGGCAGCCTGCAATTCTATTGTAAACCGAAAATAAACGGTCTGAATTTTTAGCCGCACTATTTTACCGCGTTATAGCATCAATTTCACTGATGATTTTTTCAATCCAGTGAATTAGCATTGGGTCGGCATGAGGCATGTACTTTTCAAGCGCCTGATGATAAACGCTCAAGTACTCTTCAATGAGGATATCCGGCAATCCGGCATGGAGAAAGAACCCGCGCACCCATTGGATGTCTGGCCCTACGAAGTTGATATCACCCAAGCGCAACGCTGCATTAATGCTGTCGCCGAAGCACTTATTAGATGTTGTCAGCATCCCCTGTGAGACACTGCGGGAGTCAAAACGCTGCCAAACATAGCTTTCGATTAGCGGGCGAGCTTCTCGGTAGCTCTGCAAAAGCGTTTCATATTCACGCGTTGGGGACTTAATTGTTGGCAGAGGCACATCACTTATGAGTAACTGCTCCACCTTCTTTGGCACCGTTTCAAGTGTTTCCCCTAAGAAATGACCGTGAATACGAGAGCGCAATTCTGGTAAGTGATTGAATACCAATCCACCATACGCTAGCGGCACATTCTTTACTGCAAGCAAGTTGGCAATTTCCGCCATTTCCGCCGCAGTAAAAAGCTGCTGACAAGACAAAATCACCAAGTCTGGTTGCGTGTGGTCAATGGTCGTACCAAAGCGCATTAATGGAACACGCGCCCCTAAATAGATGACTTCCCAGCCCTGTCGGCGGAGTAGCAACGTCAAAACGAGCAGACCAAACGTGTGAGTCTCTTCTGGAGGGCAACCAGCCAAAATCCGACCGGGGCGCGTTGGCGGTGGCGCACCAGCCAGCATTGATTCCATTTTTCGCACAGCTAGCGCTGTCGCAAAATGCTCTTGGTGTACGTTGACCCGACCTTCGTACCAAGCCATGCCAATCTCAGCAATTCCCTGACTAATAAGGTCTAGCACCACGCGTTCGACTGGGAAAATTGCCAACGCTTGATTGAGAATATTGTCAGAGCCTTTTTCGTTGAAATCGAGCGCTGTTTTGATCCAGCGCTGGCGAAATGAGTCTAACCCGCGGAGGTCTGCGACTTCTTCAACTTGCGTTGGCGTCGCAACCGGCTTGTCTACTGGCAGCATATCAAGAGGGTCTTGCCCTTCACTTTCATACTGACGCCACAACTCTACAGCCCGACTAATGCTCATGCCTTGGTGTTGTCGTTCCACTAGCCAATTAATCGTTTGAATGTCGCGAGTGGAATACAAACGATGCCCGCCCTTGGTACGACGTGGATTTGGTAATCCATAGCGTCGTTCCCAAGCTCGGAGCGTATCTGCTTTTACTCCTGTTTCGGTAACCGCTACCTTTAGATTGAAGGTAGGCGATGTTTCAGTAGGCGACATAAGAAATTAATTGCGGTTTGAAGGTATTTTCAAACTAAACACTATAAAAATGTGTAATCGGACAGTAGTTTGCCGATTTCGAGGTAAAAATTCGCGACACTGGCATAAAAATCGTCACAAATGGCCTCAAATTACATTGTACCTCTTTTTTGTCAAGGTAAACGCCCAACTACTTGAGTTCAATCTAGACAAAAACTAGACAAATTATTAAAAATCGCGGTCAAATTCGTAATTTTTCGATATTCTTAATCAATGCTGTATGTAGACAAATACATTGTTGCCCAACAAGACCTAACGCCACCCGTCTTCGATACACAAGCATTGCTTGGAAGTAAGGAACAACAACGCGTTCTAGATTTTGCCTATGACTATTGCTCACGCCTCACAGCAATTCATAGCAAGTCTTTCTACGTTGCGTCACAACTGTTACCAACACACAAAAGAAAAGCAGTTCGCGCGTTGTATGCCTTTTGCCGGATTACGGATGACATCGTCGATAGCCCTACCGGAAATGTTCCTGAGAATGTTTCGGAATGGCGCCAAAGAAGCTTGGTAAGCAAACCACACCCGAGCGACCCCGTTGTGTTGGCTTGGACAGACGCTTGCCACAACTATAGTATTCCAACCGTTTATGCACATCAGTTGATTGATGGCGTGCTCTCAGATCTTTCTAAGTTCCGCTATCAGACGTTCGATGAAGTTGCAGACTATGCGTATGCAGTTGCCTCCACAGTAGGCCTGATGAGCATGCACATTGTTGGCTACCAAACGTTGGAAGCAAGGCCATATGCAATCAAACTAGGGATTGCATTACAAATGACCAACATCCTGCGTGATGTTGGCGAAGATCTGCGCATGGGTCGGATTTATCTGCCCCAAGACGATCTGCACGCTTTTGGTCTAACCGAGGCAGACCTACAACGTGGTGTCGTCACGGACAAGTGGCGCGCATTTATGCGCTTCCAAATTGAACGGACACGCAAGCTCTATGACGATGCCTGGCCCGGTATTAAGATGTTAGATCGGGATGGACGGTTCTCAATTGCGTCGGCTGGCAACTTGTACCGCGCAATTCTGAACGAGATTGAGCAAAATGACTATGACGTCTTCAGTCAACGGGCCTTTACAGGGAAACGAACAAAAGCCCGCGAGCTCATGCGGACCTGGTGGTTCACCAAATTAATGTAATAAAAAAAGCGCCGCTGAGGCGCTTTTTCTTTTTATTCAGGAATTGTCTCGGTGCGATGGTGCAACGGCAATTTCAGTTCCACAATCACCCCTGGTCGATCTTCCCGATTTCGGATTGTTGTTTCACCGTTGACGCCCCAGATAGAGGTTGAGACCATCGAAAGGCCTAGTCCCATCCCGGGAATTTGCCCCGAGTGCGTGGGTTCAATTTGGTAGTACGGCAACCAAGCCTTATTGAGCTCTTCAGGCGGCAGATTCACGCCGTCATCAACAATGTAGAGTTGCACAACCCCCTTATCTGAGCCACGTACCAATACATTGATTTCCGGTGTCTTATTCGGATGGAATTTCTTCGAGTTCTCTAAAACTTCCCACAAAATAATTTCCGCAGTGCGTTGTGAGAACGGCAAGAAGAGTTCACCTTGACTTTCCGTAATCTGATACTGGACATTGGCCTTTTCTAAGTCAAGATTACGAATAACTGTATTGAACGCCTTCTGAATGTCCTTGAGCTTACATGGTGGAAACCCGTGGTTTTCACTATCCGGTACATCCACATATTGCAGAATGTCGACAATTTCGCTTTGTAGCTTGTTCGCTGCGCGGTACGCCGTGCTAATGAACTTGTCTTTTTGTTCTTCAGTGTAGCCAGAACTGCCGTCTTGTAGTACGCGCAGGAAGCCGGTCAGCGTCCCTACAGGCGTTCGCAATTTATGACTGACCTGCGAGTGAAAGTTCCACATTTCTTGCTGATTGACAACCGTGTTGGTGACATCGCGAATGGACACCACAAAGCTTTCTTCCGTCCCTGACGGAATTTCAACACAATTGACCAACAGCCACGCTAACGGTGTATTTTCAGTCTTGGGCTGCACCAAATAAAACTGCATATCGTTAGGCGTTTGTTTTGGCCAATCGCCCCACTCTTGTTGCGGCTCTAACCGATAGCGCTGTTTGGCGAGTTCAATAAATTTACCAGTGATGTTGCCTTGGTCATCCCGATTCAGGCCTAAGTAGAGCCGCGCCTTAGGATTGGCATACAAAATCTGGTCTTGCTTGTTCAAAATCACAAACCCTAGGTCTGCGTTTTTGACCACCCAGCGGAACTTCGCCCGTTCCAACATCAACCGTCGATAGCGATTCAAGCGCGTAATTGTCTTGATCCGCGCCCGCAGTTCAACACGATCAAACGGCTTGCTGACAAAATCATCCGCGCCCGCTTCGATACCACGCAACAATGAGTCACGGTCATCTAAGGCGGTAATCATAATGATTGGGACGTCAGAAATCACCGGACTAGACCGGATGAGACGACACGCTTGGAAGCCATCCATCTCTGGCATCATCGCGTCGAGCAAGATGACATCTGGCATATATTTGGCGGCTTTCTTGATGGCGTCAAGACCGTTGTCGCTAAATACGAAGCGACAGCCAAGAGGCATCAATGCGGCTTCAAGGGTTGCGCGCCCTGGCGCTTGATCATCTACGATCAAGATAAGGGGTTTTTCACTCATAAACTACAGTGTAAACAAAATTTGGGTGCAGACGCAATAATTGCCGCATCTATTAACTAAATCTAGTGCAAGACTAATGCACACGCCCGTTAGAGGCACTCTGCCGAATGTATTTTTCAATCATCTGCTGCAAACCTTTGAGACTCAATGGTTTACTAACATAGTCATTCATTCCTGCATCAAGACATTTCTGGCGGTCGCCCGGCATTGTCATTGCGGTCAGCGCAATAATTGGGATTCTTGCCAGTTTGTCATTCATTTGACGTACACGACGAGTCGCTTCCATCCCATCCATTTCTGGCATTTGAATATCCATAAGAATTAGGACTGGATCTGTTTCTTCAACTTTCTCGATCACCTCAACGCCATTCCAAGCCACGACAATGTCATAGCCTTTGCTTTCCAAGTAATCTTGAACAACATTGACGTTTTGTTCATTGTCTTCAGCCAGCAGAATGCGCGGCTTCTCATTGCCACTCACCCCACTCAAGCCAGAGGAAATAATCAGGGCTTTGGCGGTCGCCTCTGAAACAGAGTCCGTAGGCATTGGCATCACCCGGTTCAACGACTTTGCAAGGTCATCTTGCGTCGCCGGTTTCACAAGATAGTCGGCTGCACCCATTGCAATCCCTTGCGCAATATGTTCAGCAACCGAGACCAGCACCAACGGGACATCTTTCAAGCCTGAGTCGTTTTTGAAACGCGTCACCAATTGCCAGCCAATGTCAGAGCCGTCGTCTGAGGTTGGGTCCAGAATAATGACTTGTGGCTGTTCACTACGTGCCACGCGAATGGCATCAGCAAAATTGTTGACTTCAATTGGCTCAAAGTTGAGGCGTTTGACGTAATTTGCCACCTGATCTGTCAGCATCGGGAGGTCTTCGCTAATCAGCTTAGGTGCCATTGCGCTTTCTGCAATTGGAAAGCTTGAGCGTTCGCCTTCCATGTTGTGTGAAGACGTTGCATTCAGTTCGTCTTCATCGTATTCCCAGGGCATCACAATCGTGAAGCGGCTACCTACATTTGGTTTACTTTCGAGCGTAATTTGACCACCGTGAAGTTCAGCCATTTTGGCAACCAGCGCCAGGCCAAGCCCCGTCCCTTCATGACGACGAGACAAGCGGCTGTCCAACTGCTGGAACGGCTTGAAGAGTTTCTCTTGATCTTCCTGTGAAATCCCAATCCCGGTATCCCAAACAGCAAAATTGATCGTATTCCCATCGTCCGTGGCATACACATCGAGACCGACGCGCCCTTCGTCGGGCGTAAATTTGACCGCATTCGACAGCAAATTCACCAAGATCTGTTTCATCCGCCGTGAGTCGGCCTTGAACATATCGCGGTCTACGCGCACGTTGGTAGTGAGCGTGATTTCCTTATCATGCGCAATTTTCTCAATCATGCGGATGCTAGAGACGACCAGCATATCAATTGAGGTCATTTCGCGAATAAGGGTGAATTTACCGGCTTCTATCTTAGACAGATCAAGAATGTCATTGATCAGTGAAAGCAAGTGACGCCCACTGTCTTCAATATTCTTGACCGCCTTGCGTTGTTCATTATTAATGACCCCAAACACGTTTTCTTCAAGTGCTTCGGCCATCCCAAGAACTGCATTCAATGGCGTTCGAAGTTCGTGGCTCATACTCGCCAAGAATTCGTCTTTCATTTTTGCAGCTTTTGCTAGCTCTTTATTCGCAGTACTCAGTTCGAGCGTGCGTTCTTCCACGCGCTTTGCTAGCAACTCACGTTCAAGTTGCAAGGTCACTTCAGCCTGACGACGTTCAGAAATTTCACGTTCAAGGGCAGCGGTACGTGCAGACACGCGCTGTTCTAGCTCTTCATTCAGAGCCCGAATTTCCATTTCCGTACTAAGCCGTTCGGTAATATCTTGTCCCACACACAACGCGCCAACAATGTCGCCTTTGTCATCATAACGCGCCGCCGAACTCACCAAGATTTGCGTGGTCTCACCCTGCTCATCCAACAATGGCACTTCAAAGTTAGCCTGCTCTTGACCGAGCAACGTTGCAGACAAAATATCACCAACAATCTTACGTCCAGCAGAACTGACGCGCGAGACTAGGTTCATGCCGATGGCTTTTTCTTTTGAAAGGCCGGTGAGGCGCACCATGCCATGATTCCATTCATTGATACGGCCTTCAATGTCCATCCCAAAAATGGGTGCATTGGCCGTTTCAATGAGCGTTTGCAGTTCATTTGCACGCTGCGTTGACCGTTTGAATAGTTCAATATTGTCAATTGACACCGCCAAATGGCTGGCAACCACCTCCATATGCTCCACATCACGTTCAACAAAATCGCGATCTTCCACATAATTGATTGCAGCCAAAAAACCTTTCAAGTTTTCACGATGCTGTACTGGCACAAAAATGACTGACCCTGGCGTACCAATCAGTGCTTCGACAAAAGCGGTTGGAATGAGATCTAGCCCTTGAATTTGATCACGGCTGATCAGAATCGGTTGTCGGCGGTCAAAGAGGCGCTTGATAAGTGGCGTTTCCAGATCACCAAGCGTGATATTTGGTGCCATCCAGTTGGCAGCACCACCCACCATAAGCTCTAGCGGCGCATTAGACTCTTCACTTTCGAGTCGGACAAGCAGTACTGACCGAGCGCCAAGCAACTCTGCCGAGCGCGTGACTGCATTCTGCAGCAGATCTGAAGAGCTTTCATCCGAAATGAACGTTTGGCTCAACTTGTAGAGCTTGCGTGTTTCCGCAAATGCCCGCTGGGTTTCTTCGTATTGTTGACGCAGCAACCATTCCGACTCTTTCAACGCCGCAGCAGTTTGCTTGCGGTCAGTAATGTCATACCCAATTAGCGCAACTTTGATGACTTCGTCATAGTTATTGGTAACGGGGAAAATATTTGTGTCAAAGTATCGATCCCCAAACTGCTCTTCATATCGAATCGTCTGCCCAGTACGAAAAACTTCCGCAAGCAGTTCTTTACGATTACCAATGAAGTGGTCTGGGAGAACATCAAAAACGTAACGCCCTACAATTTGTGAGGTTGGAATGCCTACCGCATTAGAGAGACTTTCGCTAATGACCTCAACCTTGCCGGCAGAACTTAGCACAATGCTGAAACCGGTCGGCGAGTCCAACACAGTGCGCACAATTGCACTCGTTTCAGTCAACCGGGCATTCGCGTCTTCTAACGCCTCCATGCCCAACACTTCAGTCAAAGACACCTGATGGTTTTCATACTCAACAGCGTGCGTCAAAATCTGAACCCGCTTAGCACCTGACTGTGTCTCAAGCAAGCAAACTTTTTGTGCCTCAGAGTCCAAACTCAGCGTTTCGTCATGCAGATATAACAAGTCGCTAAGCTCTTGTCCAATCAGGTGGTCTGCATGCACTTCGACCATATTAGCGAAGCTATCGTTTGCACGCAGGATCATGCCATCTTTATGAAGGACCTTGCCAATGAATGAGGAATAGAGCCATTTTTCGAGATTGTTGTCCTTGATCTCAGTAACAACTTTTGGCGAGTCGGCTGGCGGCTCTGGAGTGGGGACTGGTAGTTCTGGCTCTAGTTCAGTTTCAACCTCAGGCAGATTAAATGGATTGAGGCCACCTTCTGGTACGGGCTCAAAAATTGGAACGTCTGGGATCGGGGTCTCCGTCGTGATCGGTAGCGCTGGATCAACACCTAAGACAGACGCGAGGTCTTGCGGAATGTCTGGCGTTCCAATTGGCTCCGGCAGCGCCGGTGCAGTTGATAAAGGAATAAGGCGTTTTCGAGTGAGGTAAAAGAAAACTGCGAGCAAACACGCAAATATCATGGCGTATAAGTAATGAAGAATGTCTTGTGTTTCAAATTGAAATGCAAATATTGCTAATATCCAACTTGCCAGAATTGTGCCAATTACAGTTGCCAGCCAGCGAGAAGAGGCATATACAAACCCTGCCGCCGCAATAAGAATGATGAGGTTGGTGGTCAGGCGGATGTTTTGGGTGAAATACAGTTGTACAAGCGTACTTAGTGCAAGTAACCCAAACGTGAGTGTCAGCGTCGGATAAACCTGATAACTGGCAATTGGATATTTCCCTATAAACCAATATAGCACGAAGCAGATGAATGCTGTAACTCCAGCCACCACAACCGAAATCGGCTCGATGTCAGCAGGCAATACCAAGTAGTGGGCAATCGCTAAAAACGTTGCGCCCAACATAAGCGGTTTTACCATGCCGGAGACTGCATGTAGATGCGTATTTTCTTCAGCTTTTGAGACTGTCAATTCCGTCCGTACATTCGACAGAAACTGAACCCAAGTTGACCCAACCATTTACAAATTCCAAACAATATCGTGCCAAAACGCACTAATTACCCTTGCGCTTGTCACGTTGGTTCCCTAACACTCTTGAGAAAAGAGCGAAACATAAGGTTCCTACTTCCCATGCTGCCTCAAACGTATCAATTGAGGATATAGATTCAATTAAGAAAAGGTTTATTTTTTGTGAGAGGAGCCAAGTATCACAAGGTGTGTAACCAAATCATAACTTGACTCATTCGTTTTTGACACCAACTTGACTGAATGTAACCAAATTTGGCAGAGGAGCAAAGGAAAGCGTTAGCAGATGAACATTGCGTCACCAAAACTGAAAAATCGATAATTTTCTGCTTTGGCAGTTGCATAGTGATCTAGCAATCGTTCGCGGCCATTCTCACCAAGAAACGCACTAATCATCATCAGCAATGTAGATTTAGGTAGATGAAAGTTTGTGATAACTGCATCGACGACACTATAGGCATATCCAGGCGTAATAAACAATCGCGTATCGCCTGCAAACGCTTGTAGTTGTTGTCCTTGAGAGGCTTGTCCAGCACTTTCCAATGTGCGCACAGTGGTGGTTCCGACAGCAATGACGCGACCACCCCGCTCTCGTGTCAAATTAATTTGGTCTGCCACGGACTGCGAAAGTGTGCACCACTCTGCATGCATAGTGTGCTCTGCAATATTCTCGACGGTAACCGGCGCAAAAGTGTCTAGGCCAACATTGAGGGTCACAAAGCCGCGACTGATTCCTTTCTGATCCAATTTTGAAAACAGCGCATCTGTAAAATGTAAGCCAGCCGTTGGTGCTGCCGCAGACCCTTCTTCTTCCGCATAAATGGTCTGATACCGATCCTGATCTGACAGTGCTTCTGTGATGTACGGTGGCAATGGCATTTGCCCCAGTTGCTTCAAGTACGGCTGCACGGGTTCAGAAAAGCGCACAACGCGGCGGGGGCCGCTGAGTTGCGCAATAACTTCTGCTTCTATTTCGACTTCAGTATCAAACACAACCGTCACACCGGGTAAAACGCGCCTCCCTCCAGCAAGCACTTCCCAAGTCGTTGCGTCTTGCTGCTTGAGCAGCAACAATTCAACCTTGCCCCCCGTTGCTTTCTTTTTTCCTAGCAGACGTGCAGGCAGCACTTTTGTATTGTTGAAGACGAGTAAATCGTTTGGATTGAGATAGTCAACCAAGTCTGAAAACTGTCGGTGTGCACGTGAATTGGTATCACGCGAGATCACCATCAATTTTGAAGAATCGCGTGGGTAGACTGGCGTCTGGGCAATATACGATTGCGGTAAATCGTAATCGAAGTCAGAGAGTTGCATATTTAGTTGCGAAGCCTGCGCCTGTCTAAAAGAGTTTGCCTTGCTCAGGCTGACTTGGAGATTGCGGGCTGTGTGGCCACACAAGACCTAAATGTTCATACCCCCGCTGCGTAACAATTCGGCCGCGCGGCGTGCGATCTAAAAAGCCTAGTTGCAACAAATATGGCTCATAAACATCCATAATTGTGTCTGATTCTTCACTAATGGACGCAGCAATGGTTTCTAAGCCAACTGGCCCGCCACCAAAGTTTTCGATGATAGTGCGTAGGACCAGTCGGTCCACTTCATCCAACCCTAGTCTGTCAATGTTCAACAGGCTTAGCGCTTGATCCGCCACATCCGCAGTAATGATGCCATCGGCCCGGACTTGGGCATAGTCACGCACGCGGCGCAATAGCCGAAGCGCAACCCGCGGTGTACCACGTGCTCGACGCGCAACTTCAGCAGCCCCATCCGGTTGGATGGGCACGTCAAGTAACTCAGCCGCACGAGTCACAATTTGTTGCATCGCAATTTGACCGTAAAACTCAAGTCGATAGACGGCCCCAAATCTGGCGCGTAAGGGCGCTGTCATTAAGGCTAACCGCGTGGTCGCACCAATTACGGTAAAGCGTGGCAAACTCAGGCGAATGTTCCGCGCTGCCGGTCCTTTGCCAATGACAATGTCTAACGCAAAGTCTTCCATCGCTGGATACAGCACTTCTTCAACCGCGCGACTGAGGCGATGGATTTCATCGATGAACAAGATGTCACCTTCGCGCAAATTACTCAAAATTGCCGCCAGATCCCCCTGTCGTTCAATGACAGGACCGGCGGTCACCTTGATGTTCACGCCCATTTCATTCGCCATTACATGCGCCAGCGTTGTCTTTCCAAGTCCAGGAGGGCCATAAAACAACACATGATCTAGCGCTTCTTGGCGGGCTTTGGAAGCGTCAAGCAAAATTTGCAAGTTTTCTTTGATCCGATCTTGCCCAATTACTTCCGCCAGCTTCGTTGGTCGCAGAGATAAATTCGCACCGTCTTCCACTGCGCTTTCACCTGAAACCATTCGCATTTCCTCGTTCGTCATACTAACGATTATACAACTGTACCCGCTGAAGACTTGCGACAGAAAACAGCACAGACTACAATCAAACCGAAACCACACACAACGCTATGGACAACGTTTTTCATTCAACCCACCCACTTGTAAAGCACAAAATTGCGCGTCTCCGTGACAGCAACACTGACCCAAAACTCTTTCGTGAGCTCGTTGATGAACTGAGCCAGATTTTGGTATATGAAGCCACCAGAGACCTCCCACTCATCACAACTGCGGTCACCAGCCCCATGGGCGAAACAACCGGCTACAGTATTGGTGTTGAAGTTGGCATTGTGCCTATCTTGCGCGCTGGGCTGGGTATGGTCCATGGCGCACTGTCATTATTGCCTTTCGCAAATGTCTGGCACATTGGGCTAAAACGCAACGAAGAAACGCTTCAGCCAGAGCACTACTATGCCAATCAACCGAATGCCACAGAAGACGCAATTGCACTTGTGCTAGATCCAATGCTGGCAACTGGTGGTTCAGCGGTCGCCGCGGTTGAGTTGCTGCAATCATGGGGTATTCAAAAGATCAAATACTTGGGCTTGTTGGCTGCACCGGAAGGCGTCGCGCATTTGCAACAAAATTGTCCTGATGTGCAAATTTATGCCGCCCAAATTGACTCACACCTAAACGATATTGGCTATATTGTTCCAGGGTTGGGTGATGCTGGAGATCGTCAATTTGGCACTTGAGCCATCAATTGAGGCCGTTCTTGACGAGTGTGAAGCCTTAGAAGCTGAAAAGTCGCATGAAGTTGCGCAACACAAGTACAAGGAACTACTCAAACGTCGCCTGCTTAGTGATGCTGAAGCGGCAGAGATTTACTATCGTATTGCCGCCAATTGGGATCAGCAGAGTGAATGGGCGCTCGCCATTGAGCCTATTGAGATAGCACTTCGTTTAGATCGAAAATTGCGTAACCCGCTGCGCACCATGATGTCCTTATGGTATGCAGGCAGTCTAAATGAAAAGCTGCGAAACTTCGAAGTCTCAGCTAACTATTTAAAGGAAGCGATTCAAATTGCAGAGGAGCAAGGGTCGCCCTACTTAGCACAAGTACAAAAACGACTTGCAAGAGTTCAAAATCGAGCGAAGCAAGCCAACCAGTAACCACAAATGACTACATTTTGGGTGATTGCAGCCGCCGCGCTCATCACCGCACTTTGCACCCCGATTACAACAGCGATTGGTAAACGCTTTAATATCGTTGCATATCCTAGTGGTCGCCGTCAGCATAAGGGCATTATTCCGCGCCTTGGCGGTGTTGCAATTGCGATTGGGGTTCTACTGCCTAGTCTGTGGCTATTCTGGGATAACACCCTTTCCCCAGCTGAAGATTTACATATCATCGGTCTATTAGCAGGTGTCACTGTGGCCACCATTGTTGGTGTCATTGATGACTGGCGTGATTTATCCCCAGTCTGGCAGCTCGGCCTTCAATTTGGAATTGCGTGTATAGCAGTCTTCACAGAGATCATTATTGAGCGCTTTACCAACCCGCTGACCAGCCAATTGGTTATTCTGCCACTCATTATTTATTTACCAATTACAGCATTCTGGATTATGGGGATGCTCAACACTGTGAACTGGCTAGACGGCCTAGATGGTTTAGCAACTGGAGTTGCCGCAATTGCAGCTTTATTCTTCGCAGTTCACATGCAGTCGCTGGGACAATATGAATTAGCGCGTTATGCCTGGGTGTTGTTTGGGGCTTGTCTCGGTTTTTTACCGTTCAATTTTGCGCCTGCTAGTGTCTTTTTAGGCAGCGCTGGGGCGCTGGTGATTGGGTATCTACTAGCGACGCTTTCAATTTTGGCACCTGCGCGCACAGCTACGGCGCTAATGGTGATGGCCATTCCAATTACCGACACCCTCTGGCTGATCTTCAATCGTTTGCGACAAGGGCGTAGCCCTTTGTCTGGTGATCGAGGTCACTTGCACTTTCGATTACTCGATCGACAAATTCCAATGCAAGCGATTGTATTAGGCTACTGGGTCTTCTGCGCCGCATTTGGGGCACTGTCATTGCTACTGCCATCAGGGTTTTATAAGCTGATCGCGTTGACAGCAGTAACAATTAGCTTATTAGGCGTCATGGCATTTCTGGCAAAACCCATCGACCCAACAAAGGCGAAGTCTGTTTCAGCAAAATCGTAGAGCAACAGCGCACCTCGGCCCGATCCACACAACTCTCCTTAGACATTACAAGATTGCTGTCTATATTTTAGGAACAACTAGCGGCGGTAAAACACCCACAACACCTGTTCAATTAAGAATAGCGGCAACATTAGCAAGAGATCCAGCACAATGGTGATTGTAAACGACGCCGCAATGACGCGAATACCTGCATCGACATAAATGCCGATGTTTTCAACCAGCCAAGGGCCAACGCCAATAAACGAAAGCCCGAAAAGCAAGAGGGTCATTACAACGGCCAGCACCGGCCAAGCCCGTCGATCTGCCGCGCTGGGCATCATCGTGTTTGCAATCGAAAACAGTAGGTAAAGCCACAGATACAAATCATTTGTCAGCACTTCTGAACGAAAAGCTTGCAAAAAGCCAACAATATCGCCACTCCCCAGCACAGGACCAAGTGTGCCAGCCGCTAAACGCGTGTAGGCAATAGCTTGGATAATGATCACGCCATACACCAACGGCGCGACGCCAATAATCGACTCGCGAATAAAGCCCACTTTTTCAGTTTGCACATAGCCCATGCGCAGGCTGCCATCTTTCATGCTCTCCGGCCAAATTGAGAAGCCAAATGTTTCTACGCCAATGAGCCGTGCAGTCAGCCAGTGTGCCACTTCATGCACTAACACGCCCGGTAAAAACACGAGTTGATGCACAAGAATAGAAATCTCACGATGCCGTGTCAGCAGAAAAGCCGCCCGCTGGATCGTGCCAGACATCCAACGCTGTAAAAAAACAAGCACAATCAGACTCAGAAATAGCCAGATCCAACCGGTGACGAAAAAAGAAAGCAGCTCCATAAATCAAAAAGGCAAGCGTATTGCTTGCCTTTTATTCTAACCTGTTGCGGTGTGTTGCTTAGCCGTAAGCGCGGGCTGCTTCGCGAATAATTTCTACAAAGCTGTCTGCTTTCAAACTAGCGCCACCAACAAGGAAGCCATCAATATTTGGCTTAGATGCTAGAGCAAATGCATTTGCAGGTTTGACACTACCGCCATACTGAATGCGAACTTTTTCAGCCAGCGTGTCGCCATATATGCCAGCTACCATGCAGCGGACTTCGGCGCAGGTTTCTTCGGCTTGTTCCGGCGTTGCTGTAACGCCGGTGCCAATCGCCCAGATTGGTTCATACGCAATGACCATGGTTTCAAAGTCATCTGCTGAAACGCCATCCAGCGCGCTTTCAATTTGCGCTTTCAATACCGCATTTGTTTCACCAGCTTCGCGCTGTGCCAATGTTTCGCCACAGCAAAGGATTGGCATCAGACCCGCAGCAAAAGCCGCTTTGACTTTTTTGTTCACCCATTCATTGGTGTCGCCAAACATTTGGCGGCGTTCGGAGTGGCCAATAATGACATAGTTGACCCATCCAGTAAGCATATCTGGTGCAATTTCACCAGTATAGGCACCCTTGCTTTCAAAGTAGATGTTTTGTGCACCAATTAGCGCTGGGCTGGGGCCAACAACACGGCTCACCGCAAACAAGCTTACAGCTGGTGGACAGACTACCACTTGGGTCGGAATTGAGCCACCAAGTTGATCTACAATGCCTTGCGCCAAACCAACACCGGCAGCTGGTGACATGTTCATTTTCCAGTTCCCAGCAATAATTGGGGTACGTTGAATTGCCATCTTATCTCCTATTGCTGCCACACCTGGCAGTTCTTTTCCTTCTAACAGTTCAAGGCTTGCGCCCCCACCAGTACTGATGTGCGTAATCTCACTTGCAAGTCCAGACTTTTTGATTGCCGAAACAGAGTCGCCACCGCCAACAATACTTGTGGCATCACTATCCGCAATCATTTGCGCAACGCTGTTGGTGCCAATTGCAAATGGTGCTAATTCGAAGACGCCCATTGGTCCGTTCCAAACGACGAGTTTAGCGTCGGCTAACACCGCGCTGAATTCGTCTGTGACAACGTCTAAGATCATCCAACCGTCTGGCACGCCGTCTGCGACTGCAATTGTTTGCGTATTCGCATCAGCTGAAAATGCATCAGCAATGACGACTTGGCTAGGCAACACCAATTTTCCATCGGCAGCGGCTAAGAGTGATTTTGCTGTGTCGAGAACGTCATCTTCAACCAGCGAATTGCCAATTGCCAAGCCCTGGGCTTTATAGAATGTATTTGCCATTCCACCGCCAATGAGTACTTTGTCTGCTTTGGTCAGCAAATTCTCAATGACACCAATTTTGTCGGACACTTTCGCCCCACCCAAAATTGCGACAAACGGACGTTTGGGGGTACTGACCGCACCTATCAAGTAGTCGAGTTCCCGTTCAAGTAACAAGCCTGAAACTGCCGGCAAATAATCTGCGACGCCAACTGTACTAGCATGAGCACGATGCGCGGTTCCGAACGCATCATTGACGAAAACATCGCCCAATTTTGCTAGTTTTTGCGCCAATTCAGGATCATTTTTCTTTTCACCAGCGTAATAACGGGTATTTTGCAACAGTAGTACATCACCAGCGTTGAGGGCAGCAGCTTTGCTTGCCGCCTCTTCACCAATGCAGTCTGACGCAAATTGAACAGGCTTTCCGAGCAGATCTGACAACACAGAAACAACTGGCTCTAATGAGAATTCAGCCTTTGCTTCGCCCTTGGGGCGACCAAGGTGTGACATCAAAATAAGCGCAGCTCCTTGATCTAATAAATACTTCAATGTTGGAATTGCTGCCCGAATACGGGTGTCATCATTTACGACGCCCTCTTTAAGAGGCACATTGAAGTCGACGCGAACCAGCGCTTTTTTGCCGGCGAAGTTAATGTCACGAATTGTTTGTTTGGACATGGGGTGAAAGTTGATAAGTGAGAGTTGAAGTGAGCGCAGTCAGTTAAGCTAAAAGCTGGCACGATTGACGTACCAGCTTTTGTATTCGATGCAGTCTAAAAACTAGCCAGCGAGGTCTTTTGCCATGCGCGCGGCCAGATCAGCAGTGCGGCATGAGTAACCCCATTCGTTGTCATACCAGGTGACAATCTTGAAGAAGCGTGGGCCCATTTGCATGCAGCTACCCACGTCAATGGTTGAAGAGTATGGGTTACCAATGTAGTCAGAAGACACAAGTGGTTCATCACTGACGGCCAAGACGCCATTCATTGGACCATCCGCTGCAGCACGGAACGCCGCGATAACTTCGTCCAAGGTCGCGTCCTTTTCAGTTTGGACAGTCAAGTCCACAATTGAGCCGGTCACCACTGGAACACGCAACGCATAGCCATCCACCTTGCCAATCAATTCAGGCAAAACCAGACCAACAGCTTTCGCAGCACCGGTGGTCGTTGGGATGATGTTAGCGCTTGCGGTGCGAGAGCGGCGCAAGTCTTTGTGCGCTGTGTCCAAAATACGTTGGTCATTGGTAAACGCATGGATGGTTGCCATCAGACCGCGTTCGATACCAAAGTTGTCCAACAAGACCTTAGCTGCTGGTGCTAAACAGTTGGTAGTACATGACGCATTTGAAACAACGTGGTGCTTTTCTGCATCATAGTCGTCATCATTGACACCTAGCACAACGGTGAGGTCTTCATTCTTTGCTGGTGCAGAAATAATCACTTTCTTGGCACCACCACGGGTGATGTGTGAGCGAGCGCCTGGCTTGCCGTTCGCAGCATCGTTGGCATCGCGGAAGACACCGGTTGATTCAACAACGACGTCAACGCCAAGGTCGCCCCATGGCAACGCCCCAGGATCGCGTTCGCTCAATACTTTTGTCAAGTTGCCATCCACAACAATGCCTTCAGCTGTGGCTTCAACCGTTGCGTCTAGCTTGCCGTAGGTTGAGTCATACTTCAGCAGATGGGCGTTGGTTGCAATATCTGTCAGATCATTTACAGCAACGACTTCAATTTCGTCGCCATAGCGTTCATTGATTGCTTTGAAAACTTGGCGGCCAATGCGGCCAAATCCGTTGATCCCAATTTGAATTTTGCTCATTTTATATTTCCTTTTTACGTTGAAGGGTTACTTGGGCGTCTGAAAAGACGTCCATCAATTAAGCAGCTCCATAATTGCAGCTGCGAGTTTTTCTGAGTCGTGTCGCCACGGTCGATCATTATCAATGACATCTGCAAAGTCTAATACATAGTCATTTGAGAGATCACTCGTGATCCACACTAAATTATCTGGCAATTCACCAGTTTGCGCATTGTTTGCTAGTACCTTACTAAACAATCCTTGTTTTGTATGATTTTCCAAAACGCGTACATGTTGCTCGATTGAATACTCGTCTGTCTCCCCTGGCTGCGAGGCGACATTACAAACATACACAACAGGCGCTTTTGTTGCTGTAAGCGCCTGTACTAGATCATCAACCAATAAGTTTGGCAGAATACTCGTATACAAGCTGCCAGGTCCAGCTACAACCAAATCGGCTTGCAAGATAGACTGTACAGCCAACGGATACGCCGTGATGTCATCCGGCTCTAGATAAACACGGCTAATTTTTCCAGCAACTTTTGGAATCTTACTCTCTCCGTGGACAACAGTTACTTTGTTAGATCCCGAATCTCGGATTTCGGCACATAAGGTGACATGGTCCAGCGTTGAAGGAATCACTTGCCCTTGAATTGCAAGCACCTTACTGGACTCAATAAGTGCATTTTCGAACGATCCGGCCACCCCACTCATCGCAGTGATATATAGATTTCCGAAAGAGTGCCCACCAATATCATCTTTGCCACCAAACCGATATTGAAACAATTGCGTCGTGAGTGCTTCATCATCTG
>JAHDIM010000340.1 GCA_020630805.1 Anaerolineales bacterium | reverse complement strand
GGTTTCGCACGCAATCGTCGCATTTATTTCTGAGTTTTTGTTGCGAAACACTTAGTATTGTTCCTCAGATTCTTTACATGAAATTGGCACAAGACAACTTTCGTGCCAACCCAACTTAAGCTCAATCATTTCTAAAGCTGCTTGGGTAAAAGACAGTTTACTCTTATACTAGAAATTAACTTTACAGGCATGGGTATTTAATGCCTCAGGTTAGTTTGGCAATATGCTGTCGAAATTTGACGTATTCCAACGTTAACGAGTCAAACCATATACAAACAAACGTATAGGTAAGCGTATTGGAAAACGAAACGTACTGATGATGATGAAGGAAATTGGAAAAACTGCCATCTTTGGGTTGATGTGTTGTGTGGCAGTCCTCACGTTAACCGCGTTCAGCGGAACAAGAATAGATTTTGTAACAAATTACATTGATAACGGTGGATTCGAGTCCGGGTACTACCAACACAATGGAATCCCTGAGGTGACTGTCCCGAATAACTGGAATATTTGGTACGCAGAAGAAAACACCCCAAAAATCTACAAACAAGACGATCCTTGGCGGAAGCCAGAGACGGTGGTCTGGAACGGGACATACCATCCAGAGCCAGAGCGGTCTCTCTTCTGGAATGACGGGAACTACACATTCAAAGCATTTGGGGCCTGGAAGCCAATTTGGGTCAAGCTCTGGCAAAACAACGACAACGTTGTCGCGGGGCAACGTTACAAATTTATTGTCCCGATGTATCCTGACCTCATTGAATCTTATGCTTGGGACGGTCGCAAGATCGTCTCCACTGACCCAGCTGCTGGTGAGCATCGGCTGATTGTGACGGAAAATGGCCGCATTATTGCGGACACTGGCTACTTGAACGGCAACGACGTTCCGTTCTTGCAATGGACTGACCTTGAACTTGAGTTTGTACCAAGCGGTAGTGAAGTGCGGTTACAAGTCGAATTCCGTGGCAAATGGGGCTTAATCAACAACGGTTGGTTTATCGACAAGATTGAGCTCAAAGCAATCCCAAATTTACCAACTGCCACACCACGCGCCACAGCAACGCCAACGGTCACGCCGACCCCGGAAGCCAGCAAGCAGTTGGAGATGCAAGAAACGTTCATTCCAATTATCAACACCTATTCACGCCGCAATTAAATACTTAGTCGCCCGTAAAATAGTTAAGAGTTCGCTAAAATCATGACGCACAGCGTCAAAACTTTGGCATAATCTAATTGTGAAAATTCGTGAACGCGCTGTAACTGGAAATTCTGACTATGTCGTTTTGCTACATGGTTTCAATGACACGCATAAACACATGCTGCTATTTGAAAAACGCCTCCACAGTCAGGGATACCACGTTCTCAACATTGACTACCCTTCGCATCAGCTAACAATTGAAGATACTGCGTCAGCAGTGGCAGACGTGCTAAGCCAGCGGGTTGACCGCTCGCGACGGATGCATTTTGTGACGCACTCAATGGGCGGCGTAGTGACACGCTGCTTGCTAGAGCGCTACCCACAAACAAATCTGGGGCGCGTAGTAATGATGAGCCCCCCTCACCACGGCTCTGAGTGGGCCGACCTTGCTGGCAAGATCAATATTCCAGATCAACTTCGCAGCAAACCGATTTTAGAAATGCGAACTTCACCAGACAGCTTTGTACACCAACTCGGTGAAGTAGATTATGAGTTGGGGATTATTGGCGCAAACCGCCACTTTGGAACACTCACGTCTCCCGTATTTTCAGGCGAAAATGATGGCGTGGTCTCCATTGAAAGCATGAAAGTCTCTGGGATGAAAGACTTCATTGTGTTGCGCAAGCTGCATATCACAATGGTCTTCAGCCCTAAGGTAATCCGTCAAACCACCTACTTCTTGCAGCACGGACAATTCGACCACCCCGCTACTCCAGCGTTGTAGCATACGTCTGAATTAGCGCCGCCACCGTCTGAAAGCTCACAGCAACTGATTCTTCAATTTTCGGCGCATACCCACCGCCCATGGTGACAACCATTGGGAGTTTATGGCGCAAACACGTCTGAATGACCATCTCGTCGCGCGCGGCAAGACCATTCATGGTCAGCGACAACTTCCCTAACCGATCATTCTCATAAGGATCAGCACCCGCAATCCACAACACGATGTGTGGAGAGAATTCAGCAAAGACTTGATCTAGCCCGCCTTGCAACGCGCCAAGATAGGCCATATCCCCCGTACCTGTTGGCAAACCAATGTCTAAATTGCTCGGAACTTTGCGAAATGGAAAGTTCTTTTCGCCATGAATGGAAAAGGTGTAAATAGTGGAATCATTTTGCGTAATCGCCGCTGTGCCATTGCCTTGGTGCACATCTGTATCGATGACCAATACATTCCGCACGCGTCCTTCCGCTTGCAACGCCCGCGCTGCAATCACGCTGTCGTTGAAAACACAGAAGCCGCCGCCCTTTTCCGCAGAGGCATGGTGCGTTCCGCTTGCTAGACTCACCCCGACGCCATCTTCAAGGGCAGCAAAGGCTGCGGCAACGGTTGCCCCGGCCGACCTGCGGGCGCGCTCCACGTATTCCAACGACCAAGGCAGACCAATCTCACGCACTTCGCGGTCTGTTAGAGTTCCGTTGCGAAAGCGTTCCACATAGCCAGCACTATGTGCGCGCAGCAGTTCTTCATCTGTCACGGCTGGAGCAGGCAACAGCGCAAAGTCATACTGTCTTTGCAACTGTGTCACCCGCTCACGCAGCAGTCGATATTTCTCATACGGAAACCGATGATTGTCTGGCAGTGGATAGTGCCACTTGTCACTATAAAAAATCTTCACAGGTCAGGTCTTTGACGGGGCAAGCGTTGCCCAAACGCAAGTTCAACTTCAATGGCAATCTCAGCATCGCCGTCTAAAATTGTATCTAGATTTAGTGTGTGATCAAAACTTGCGGCTATTTTCAATAGCCTCGGTGTAGTGCCTCTCCGCAGAGTGGTGGATAGGCATCAAGCTAAGCAATTCTGCTAGCTGAACCTTGCGATTAGGTGTCATCCCGCGCACGAACGAATAGAGACAACAGTAAGCGCATGACTGCGTGTGCGGGATCTCATTGCAATAGTTCGCTATTTTGTCATCTTGGTATTAATGAGATCCCTGCCGCCGAGTCTTTTGGCCTACTTTGGGATACGTCATTCGCGTCTGGGATGACACCTGTGCGTTCGTTTTGGCTAGCAGTAACCCTTTTTTCTATACAATAGCTCTTAGTTTCATGCTCATATATCACTCCGCAGAGTGGTGCTACGCTTATTGTGTTTCACAACACGCAATCATATTCCTATATTCAGCAACGCAAGCAAACTTGGAAAATTCTTATGCCCGCAGCCGACCAAGGTGTCAAAAAAAGTAAAAACCGCTATAGCCTCATTCCACGCACGTTGAACTTCATTACCTATGGGGACGACATTCTGCTCATCAAAGGTGCACCGACTAAAAAGCTATGGGCCAACAAATACAACGGGGTAGGCGGTCATGTGGAAGCCCGTGAAGACATTGCATCGAGCGCAAAACGCGAGATCCGCGAAGAAACCGGCTTACACGTAGAAACACCTCAGCTGTGTGGCATTGTCAACATCTCAACAGGTGAACAGCAAGGTATTGTGATGTTTGTATTCCGCGCTGAAGCAGAGTCTCGCGAGGTTATAGCCTCCGAAGAAGGTGGCCTAGAATGGATTCCGATTAGTGACATTGCGAAGTATCCACTCGTTGAAGATTTACAGGTCATCGTTCCAAAGGCGCTGGAAGCTGACCGGCCAAGTCGCCCATTTTCAGCGTTATATACCTACAACGCTGCCGACGAACTCGTCATCACTTTTGGCGCGGAGTAAGCTATCTCCAAACGCTACCCTTTCCTCACCAATCCCGCTGCAACCGATGCGACCCAATGTGGCCCCAAAGCCGCTACGCTAGCGCATCTGAAACAACGCGGCTTCAACGTCCCAAACGGATTTGTTATCCCTTGTGCGGAAGTGGCTGACCTTAGCCAAACCTCCTTAGCAGAAGCGTTTGCAAAATTGACCCCGCCAGTTGCCGTGCGATCCAGCGCAATGGGGGAGGATTCTGCCGAATCCTCATTTGCAGGTATTCAAGAAACCGTTCTACATGTTACTGACTTAGCCGGAGTAGAACACGCCATCTACACTGTTGTTTCTGCCGCTAGTTCAGTCCGTGCGCAGGCGTATCAGGACAATGC
>JAHDIM010000339.1 GCA_020630805.1 Anaerolineales bacterium | reverse complement strand
GCGTGTTCGGTGGGTTCCGAACACGAGGAAGATGCGTCCCCAAAGTGATCGCTCGATTACTTTGGGGTCTTTTTATTTATTGGAATGTTGGGTGACATCCATTAAGTTTCATGACAATTGATTGCCACGTCCACTTCATTTCGGATAACCGGAGCGAAGGTAGTTTTGTTTCGCGTCAATTCAAAACGAGCTTGACTTACCGAATTCTTGCCAGCCAGCTAGGCGTGGACATCCGAATGTCGGAGCCTGAGCAAGAACGCACGTATCTGACCGTGCTAAGGCGGCAGTTGTATCAAAGCAAGTTTGTCAATTACGCCGTCCTGTTAGGCTTAGACGCCACCTACTCAGACGCCGGTGAATTTCTCCCTGACCGAACCCCAATCAAGACGTCCAACAAAACGGTGATGCGCCTCGCGCATGACTATTCTGAGTTTCTACCGGGCATTTCTGTCCATCCCTACCGTGAAGACGCTGTCGATAAAATCGAAGAGCTAGCAGAAGCGGGCGCGGTACTCTGTAAATGGGTGCCAAACACGCAAAACATCGATGGGACTGACCCCCGCTGTCGCCGCGTGTATCGCACGTTGGTCAAGCATCAACTACCGTTGCTGACGCACTGTGGCCGTGAGCACACGCTTCCCACAGTAGATCAGTCGCTAGGTGAGCCTACTCGCATGCAGGTCGCGTTGGAAAGCGGAGTCAAAGTGATTTTGGCGCACGGGGGGTCTTCTACATTGCAAGACGCCATACCTACCGTCAACGCGACGTTTAGATTGATGGATCGCTTCGAGAATTGCTATGCAGATTTGTCGGCCTTGCTCGCGCCAGGACGGGTAAAAGTGCTGCGTTACTGGCTGACGCGTCCGGAATATCACTCGCGTTTGCTGTTTGGGACTGACTATCCGGTACCGATGGGGTTACAACAGGTGTTATTTGGTATGGATTATCGCGTGAGCCAGATGATTACCAGTCAGCATTCTTATTTTGACAAGTATTTTTTGACGCTCTGGGCGTTGGGGTTCCAGGAAGTTGCATTCAAGAATGCAATTGACGTGTTAGGGCCAGCTACGCAACAATGGTTACAAGTTGACCCTAAACCGACGGTCTTGCCTGCGAAGGCACTGCAAGCACAAATCGGTGGGCGCGACGCAGTCTTATGAACGAACTAAACCTCATCTTCACCGATCTGCTGATGTGGATGCTAATTACGCTGGTGGTTGGCGCTCTACTAATGCTGCTGTATCTGCTTCTGCGTCGGAAGAAATAGCATCTTCTGATGGCTCTCGGGCTGGCGCTGGCGCAAAGTAGGCCACGATGACAATCAAAGCCCCCACAGCCAAGAACGATACAATCCGCGCAATTGAACTCGCGTTTGTGAGATCGACCAAGAACAGCTTCAAGACGGTAATTGCGAGCAAGATCACGCCTAAGATCCACCCAGTCAGCCACTTGCGGCGATTAGACGCGAACATCAACACCACTGCCACAATGCTCCAATAGATGGCATAGATGGTCTGCAACGCAGGCGTCGTGAACAGATCGATAAAGTTGTAGTCCACATTCCCAAGGTGATGCACGCCGCGCGCGATGACAAAGTTCGAGAGCAAGAACGCGCTGATGCCTAGCCCTAGCTTCGCATAGTAACGATTATGCGGCAGCATGCCATCATCTAAGCGCCAGATCCAAACGCCGCAAGCAATTAGGAAAATTCCCAACGGCATTTCATAGGTATTCAAGATCGGGATGTATGGCAGCGGGGCGGTATTCAGGCCATCAAACGTGCTGGTAATCAGAGTCCAACCCATTCCGACAGCAATCAGTCCCAAGACGCCCCACACAAGGTAGGCCCGCTTGAACTGCTTTAGGGGCCAAATCTGCATGTCACGCAAGAGGCTAATCAACAAGATCGCAACCGCAAGGCCGCCTAGAACAGGCAGTGCATACCACGCGACCTCTTGTTCAAAGAGTTGCCCAATGCCCCAGACCCCTTCAGAGATGAACCAAGCCACTACCGTCCACAAAGAAATCACATGCCAGACAGGCGCAAGCTTACGTGAATCCTGCCCTTTCAAAACCAAATACTGGGCAATAAAGGCAATCGGCCAGGCGTACCAACCGCCATAAGTTAGCAGGTTGTCATCTGTCAGATAGGTTGAGTCGCCAATTCTGAGTAAGGTCAAGAGCGGCAAAATAAACAAGCCGTAAGGAGCAACTTTGTTCGCCAGCGTCCACTTCAACAGTCGTCCGACCACGTAGAGTGCGGCCATTGTGAGGGCAATAAAACTGAGTGACCCCGCAAACTGATAGTTTTCATTCGGGCCTTCAAGAATTTGCACCAATCCAATGGCGACCCACCACAACAGCCCCCAAGCAAAGAACGGATACTGAAGCCAATTGATCCGTTTATCGTCAGTGCGGTGCAGCAGATAGCTGCTGGCTAAGCCCGCTAACCCAATCATCATCCCGCCAATGAACAGGCCATTGAGGATAAAAGGTTGCCAATCGATGGCGTTGTCGTCAACGTAAGCAAAGTAAGCCAATGCTGCACCCAGTTGCACCGCGCCACCCAAAATGACAGGCCAAGCCCGTTTCTGATGCACCCCACCAGCCAGATAGCCCAAGCCAAGCACAGCCCAAATTGCTGCTGTCACGTTGGCTTCGAACGCAGCAGGAACTGCCAAGGCGATACATACTGCCGCCCAGAACAAGAACACATTGCGCAAATAGCCAAAGCGCTGGGCATCTGGTTCCCGCGACCGATCCGCAATATACAACGCTACAGTCAACGCAATGTAAAGCACAGCCATGCCGATCAGCGGCAGCAGTAACCCGCGTTCAAAATGGTCGGTCAAAATTCCTTGTGTGATGAGGGTCCAAATAGGCGTCAGATAGAGCAAGGTATTGTCAAAAACTTGCCCCAATTGCGTGGAGGCGTGACGGGCAAAGAACACCGGCAGCAACGTAAAGATGACAAAGAACGCCACCATGAAGGGTTCAGTGGACCAGAACAAGTCTGTCTCATAGGCTCCACCAATCCACATGGATGTCAGCACAATTGTGCCTATGAGACCCACGACATTTGTTATACGCCACGCTTTGAACCACGCAATGACCGCCATCGCGATGTTCAAAATGAGCAAGTAGCCAAACAATCCAAGGTGACTCGCATCAGGATCGCCAGCTAAGAGCGGGGCCATAAATGCGCCGACTTGGGCAGTTGCCGCCAAGATCCAAGCATCGTTGAAGAGCGCTAACCCAACTGCAGCGACACTCAACACCACATACAACACAAACGCAATGCTTTCCGGCAATAGGTCGAAGAAACGGTGCGCTGAAAACACCGTCAGATACAAGATCCCAATCCCGCCACCTTGCAGGGCCAGACCATAATTCCGGCGACGCTTGCGGAAAAAGACCCCTATTCCAGCCACAATCAATCCGATGACCGCCGCGCCAATGTGTCGGACTGGCACAGAGATCCAGCCTTGGTCAAAGGCAAAGCGCAAGAACAATCCAACCCCGATCAGGAATAACAACAGCCCGATTTGCACCATCACGTGCATTTTGGAAAGCCAATTGATAAGCGGAGGAAGTTGCCACTCACGCTTTTGTTTTGGCACGCGCGGCTGTCGTTTCGGCTGTTGCGGCAGCTTTTCTGCCATCGATGGCTTGCGTTGAGGCACGGCTGAGGGTTCCCCTGGCGCCAAAACCGCGGGTTCGATGGTGAGCGTCTCTTGCGTTTTGGGCAGGGGGATTTTCCCTTCCAAAATCTCTGACGCAATAGCTGGAGTCATCTCTGATGTAATTGCAGTTGGTACTGGTGCGCCAGCAGACTCTTCAAGCACCGTAATGCGTGCTTCTAAAGCACGGATCCGGCGCAACGCCATCGACGCAAGCGCGCCAATTGGCAATAACATGGCAATAAATGCACAGCAAAACGAGGCGAAATAGTCTTCAAAGGTCATAGCAATCTCTCAATGAATAGATGGACTATTCATAGTGTATGAGATTTGGCAGCGAAAAGGGGCAGAGTGGGACTCCGAGTATTCGGAGTGAGGCACACATTCCCCTCCTTGCAGGCTTGTGCTGAGCCCAGCCGAAGTAAGGCGCTAGGGGAGGTAGAGATCGCAGGCTTACGAAAAGCTTTAGCCAGTCTAACGATTCAAACTAGGCTGCACTTTCTTTCGCATCACAGCCCAGCGTGAGGTGAAATGGATAAACGGCG
>JAHDIM010000338.1 GCA_020630805.1 Anaerolineales bacterium | reverse complement strand
TAGGAAGAGCTAACTCTTCTCGATTACGAATACGATAGCGATTACGATTACGAGTGACCCACGGTCACAATCAACCATAGTTAATTCATTTCCTTGGGCCGATACTGCAATGCCTCCCCAATATGGGCGGCTCTGACACTTTCACTTTCCGCTAAGTCCGCAATAGTCCGCGCCAGTTTCAACACCCGATGAAACGCCCTTGCCGAAAGCTGCATTTGCCGCATCGCAGTCGTCATCAACTGTTGTCCGGCGTCATCTAAAACGCAGAAGTCAGAAACTTGCGCGGGTCCCATGTCCGCATTGCTATGCAAATTGAGAGCTTGGAATCGCTCACACTGTCGCTGCCGGGCTGCAATCACGCGTCGTCTTACAGTGGATGAGTCCTCTCCAGGTTCACGCTGCATCAATTTTTCTAACTCAACCCGCGCCACTTCAACATGAATATCGATACGGTCTAACAACGGCCCTGAGATCTTCTTCTGATAGCGCGTCACCGTTGACTCGGCACAGCTACACGGTTTCAATGGGTCAGTATAGAACCCGCACGGGCACGGATTCATCGCAGCGATCAACATAAAGTTGGCCGGGAATGTGTGCGCCCCTTGTGCCCGTGAAATGGTGACTGTTTTATCTTCTAACGGCTGCCGCATCACTTCGAGGACGCGGCTATTGAATTCCGGCAGTTCGTCTAAAAACAGCACGCCCCGATGCGCCAGCGAGATCTCACCCGGTCGCGGCACATTGCCACCACCGACTAACCCGGCGTGCGAGATCGTATGATGCGGCGCACGAAACGGACGTTGATTAATCACCGGACTATCCGGCGCGAGCTTATCTGCAATGGAGTACACGCGGGTGACATCAATCGCTTCATCAAAACTCAGCGGCGGCATGATGGATGGCATCGCCCGAGCCATCAGCGTCTTGCCAGCACCTGGGGGACCACTAAGCAAGACGTTATGTCCACCGGCTGCGGCAACTTCTAGGGCGCGTTTGATGTGATCTTGACCACGAATATCACGAAAATCAACAGAGAACACATCACTTGCATTGCTTCCAATCTGCCGAATTGCTGTCTGCGGCTGAATGTCTTCATAGCCTTGTAAATGCAAAATCAACTGATGAAACGTTGTAACCGGATAAACCTCTACATCTGGCAACAGGGCCGCTTGAGGCGCATCAATGGCCGGTAAAAAGATGGATTTATACCCCGCGCGTTTCGCTAATGCCACCATCGAAAGTGCCCCACGGACGTGGCGCAGCGAGCCATCCAAAGAAAGCTCGCCTACAACCAAGCAGTCTTTCAACACTTCCGGCGGCAACTGATGCGAAGCAATCATCACGCCTAGCGCAATTGGCAAATCATAGGCCGGGCCTTCTTTGCGAATAGAAGCCGGTGCTAGGTTTACAACAAGCCGATTACCAGGAAATTTGAACCCAGAGTTGCGAATGGCAGAGATCACCCGTTCACGCGACTCCTGTACCGCCGCATCCGGCAAGCCAACAATCGCGAACTTTGGCATTCCCCGGTTGTTGTAATCCACTTCGACTTCGATAGGCACTGCATCCATTCCGACAACAGCGCAAGACATAACATTTGCGAGCATAAGATAGTGTGTTGGTTTGTTTGTTAGCTGGTTGATTAGTGGACAGCACAGGGAGACTAGCAAATTAGCCAACCCTTGTCCTCGCGTAGGCGGGGAAGCAACCATCCAACTAATAGTTACACGCGCAGCGTCGGCACATTTCGCCACTCAATTGATATAAGTTGGTTAGAGTTTGCGCTACAATTTCGGTCTTTATTTGAATCCACAAATGACACGAAGACGCACGAATGCTGCTTATTCGTGCACATTTGTGTAATTAGTGGACCCTGCCCAATGTCTCCCCGAAATCGCGCGCTGCTTGAGTTTTTCTTCAATACTTGGGCGCTCGCCATTACGCCCTTATTCGCCCGCTGGCTGCTGCCGCTCAATCCGTTTCAGATTGTGTCGAGTCGGTCCATCATTGCGGCCCTTTTCTTAGTGATATTCTTTGCAGCCCGCAAAGAAACGCTGCGCGTCAATGATCCAACGCAACAGCGCACCCTCATCATCAGTGGGCTTCTGATGGCAGGGCATTGGCTAACGCTGTTTCGCGGGCTACAAATTGCACCCATTGGACTCGTATTCTTAGCGCTGTATTTTTATCCGATTGTGATCATGCTCATCGAGCCGTGGTTCTTCAATGAAAAATATCGCTGGATCGATTTGCCAATTGGCATTGTGGCCTTTATTGGGGTCTACCTGCTACAGCCAGACTTCGATTTGGCCGATCAGGTGACGCAGGGAATTTTATGGGGCTTAACCTCTGGCGTAATGCTCGCAACGCGAAATGTCTTGAGCCGAGGCGTGGCGCAGAACGTAGGTGGCCTAAAGCAGATGGCATGGCAACTGCTGACCATCAGCATCGTCTTGCTGCCAATTCAGTTTCTAATGCCATACGAATTTACGCCAAATCGCATCGGCTTGCTCATTATTTTGGGGATCGGATTTACCGCACTGACACATGCGGTCACGTTGCGCACGCTCCGCCATCTGAAAGCCAAAACCGTTGGCCTCATCTCAATGTCGCTCGTGCTGTATTCATCTCTGCTCGCGTGGATATTGTTCGAGGAACCACTCACTTGGCGCATGGCTATTGGCGGTACGCTCATTCTTGGAGCAGCAATTTACAACGCGCTCAGCGAGAAATGATTTGTATGCAGACGTTCAGAGTCTATTTTTGTTATCGCTGAGAATTTTATTTCTCTCAGCGGCCTCAGCGGTTTGTCTAACTAATCGCCACCGGCACCAATGCCAACAGTGCCAGACCAATTAGCACGGCCATAAAAATAAACCGTGTGCGGATGCGGTTCTTCGCCATTTTGCCGTCGTTCAGCGTACGAATGGTGTCGATGCACAAAATCAGCGCCGCGACGAGTGCGCCAAAGACAGGTAACGTTGCAAAGTTCATAAATTAGCTCCTTTCTTCTGCAAGCTGCTCTCTGCGCATCCGATTGAAAATCAACAGCGCGGGCAGCAGAAACAGCACAATGCTGGCATAGCCATAGCGAATACCGACCAAGTCTGTCCAAACGCCCAGCACAGAACCACCAATTAGAAAACCTAGCGACCAGCTTTGCTTCCACATCGACATCACCGTCGCGCGCACCTCAGACGAGATCTGCTTAATCAGCCACGGGTCATAAAGGTTGAAGTTTGAATACTGCGACACGCCAACGAATAAGAACCCCGCGACGCCCCAGACAAAGCTTTGGGCAAACGCAAACAGCAGCACGCTCGTGACGTAAATCACGTTGATGATCACCAGCGTGCGCAAAATGACAGCAGAGGATTTATCGGCCACGTTGCGCTTGAGCCATTCCAGCACGCCAACATTCAACAGATTTTTGGCAATCGAAATGATCCCCAACCAAATGATTGGAGTCCAATTCGGCTGCGTCGGCCACACAAAGCTTTCAAGCAAGTGCGCATCGGTCAAACGTTGCAGCACGGGGGCTGAAATACCATAGCCAACTTCGATGATAAAGATCAGCAGGAAAAAGACTTTTGCTGTGACATAGGCCCAGCCCGTGCGAAACGTTACCGCTAGTTTGCGCCATGTCTGGCGTTCATCCGCAGCGGCCGGGGTGTAATTGGTTTCCGGCATTAGCACAATAAGCAGTAAGCCCCACAGGGCCAGCGCTGCGCCGCCAAGCCAGAACGTGAGCATAATCTGCTGACTGCCCACAAACATCGCCCCGATGATGCCCAAAATGGCGATGAATTCTGAAATCTGCTGGCCGCGCATCATGGTCGCTTGCAGGTCGTCTTCGCCAATTTCATCGGCTAGCCATGCGCTAAAGGCCCCGCTCAGAAACGTGCGGCTGATGCCAACAATCACATGCGACAAGTAGACAACCCAAACGACTGGAATAACCGCTTCCATCGCATGCCCAATCCCGCCCAGCACAAACGAGATAATCACCGATAGCTTGCGACTGTAAGCATCTGCCACCACACCCGTTGGCACCTCCGCGAAAAAGATCGTGCCAATATAAATTGTCCCTGCCAAAATAAGCTGCGACGGCGTCATGCCAACCACATCAATGTGATAGATCGTGCGCACAAGAAGCAGTCCATTCAACACGAGATGGAAGACGCACATGGTGGCGTAGTACACGGTTTTTGCGGAGAGGTTGGTCAC
>JAHDIM010000337.1 GCA_020630805.1 Anaerolineales bacterium | reverse complement strand
ACAGCCACGATGACAGCATGGCCGAAGACGGCGAAATGATGGAAGACGGCGACAAAGCTGACGAAGCCATGATGGAAGATGACGCAATGATGGCTGAAGGTAACCTCAAGCTGAACTTCAACGGCTTGGAAGACTTGGGCGAAGACTACGTCTACGAAGGCTGGCTCATTGTCGATGGCAGCCCCGTCACCGCCGGTCGCTTCTCAGTCGATGCAGACGGTAACTACCCTGAGTATTTCGCGCTAGATCAAGCTGATGTGGATGCTGCGAGCGCTTACATCTTGACCATTGAACCCGCAGAAGGCGATGATCCAGCGCCAAGCGATGTGCACATTGTTGCCGGTGACTTTGACGCTGGCAGCGCGGCCCTAGACATCAGCCATCCTGCGGCACTTGGAACCGACTTTGCAGACGCAGATGGCAGCAGCTTTATCTTGGCTGTCCCAACTGCTGACGGCGAAGCACCGTATCAAAATGGTATCTGGTTTACTGGCTTGAACTTGCCTGAGCTTCCAGCAGGTTGGGTCTACGAAGGTTGGGTGGTCGGCCCAGATGGACCTGTCACCACCGGAACCTTCCGCAACAATGACGAAGCTGACAGCGATGGCGCTGGTGCCGCTGCAGGGCCAAATGACGCGCCAGCAGTACCAGGGGCAGACTTCCTTGACCCTGCCAAAGACTTGCTTGGTTACACCGCTGTAATCTCTGTAGAACCAGATCCTGACAACAGTCCAGCGCCATTCACCTTGAAGCCACTCGTTGGTGAAATCACTGACGCTGGTGCCGAAGTCGATCAACCATTAGGCCTCAATCCAGACAGCTTCCCAACTGGGACTGCTGACAAAATCTCAGCCGATGCCATGATGATGGAAGACGGCGACAAAGCTGACGAAGCCATGATGGAAGATGACGCAATGATGGCTGAAGGCAATCTCACGCTTGACTTTGCTGGTTTAGAAGATTTGGGGCCAGACTATGTCTACGAAGGTTGGCTCATTGTCAACGGCAATGCAATTACCGCTGGTCGTTTCTCAGTAGATGCCGATGGCAAATACCCAACCAGCTTTGCACTTGACCAAGCCGATGTAGATGCCGCCAGCGCGTATGTGTTGACCATTGAGCCCGCAGAAGGCGATGATCCGGCACCAAGTGCAGTCCACATCATCGCTGGTGACTTTGACGGTAGTGACGCTGCACTCTCCATTGACCATCCAGCCGCTTTGAACACTGACTTTGCCGCTGCCGATAGCACTTTTATCTTGGCTGTCCCAACCGCAGACGGCGAAGCACCGTATCAAAATGGCATCTGGTTTACTGGTTTGAACTTGCCAGAATTGCCAAACGGTTGGGTGTATGAAGGTTGGGTCGTGGGCCCAGATGGCCCAGTCACCACCGGGACTTTCCGCAACAATGACGAAGCTGACAGCGATGGCGCTGGTGCTGCTGCAGGGCCAAATGACGCTCCAGCAGTCCCAGGCGCAGACTTCCTTGACCCAGCAACAGACTTGCTTGGTTACACCGCTGTGATCTCGGTTGAGCCAGACCCAGACAATAGCCCAGCACCGTTTACGCTGAAGCCACTCGTTGGTGAAATCACCGATGCTGGAGCCGAGGTAGATCAACCACTGGGGGTGAATGCCGACAGTTTCCCAACTGGCACGGCTAGCCGCTAGCTCTTAGTACAAGGCGGGGGCCTCGCAACCTTTGGTTGCTTACAGGACCCCGCCTTGTTTATTTAACACAACTTTTTACTTCTTCGCGTTGTAAGGTAAACTATGCGCCAGAAACATAGCGAAAGAAAACTTTTATGACTACAGTTGAACTAACAGATTTTGGGAAAGACATTTACGGTGCTGAGGAAGCGACCGTGGATTCATGGCATGCCTATGGCTACGCACTGATGGCAATTGCTGGCGCTGATGAAGATCTCTCTGACCGCGAATTAGGATGGATGATGCGCCACTTCCGCAAAGCAGGTACACCAGACGATGTATTGCAGTCATGGGCTGACTATGACTACCGCAATGCAGACTTGGATAAATTGATCGGCCAAATCCGCTTTGGGGAACCGCGTCATCACGTCCGCATTCTGCTTTATGATGCCATTCAAATGACTCGCCAAGACCGGATTACCGGCGCAGAAATGGCTGCCATTGATCGTGCTGCTGAACTACTACGCATCGACAGCGTGACAGCAAATATGATCTTGTCACTTGTCGAACTCGAACGCACAGCAGCCTCAATGCGCCGCGCACTGTTTACGTCGGACTAGCATTTTTCAAAAACAAAAAGCCGCAGGAGTATATGAACCCTGCGGCTTTTTTATTTAACATCAGGTGCATCACACCCGTGTTGATAATCAAACGTAAGCTCGGTTTTGAAGTTTGATATGCTAGCAGGCTTCAATTTCCGATACAGGTGCGATGCACCTAAAATTTACCCCTTCCGCGCTTCCAGCAGTTTATTCAGCACAGGGCGCACCACTTGTGGATTCGCCTTGCCTTTCATTGCACGCATGGTTTGGCCAAAGAACCAGTTTGAGAGACTGTCTTTCCCATCCAAATATTGCGCAAGCTGTTCTGGATTCGCATCGATCACGGCGTTGATCGCGTCTTCAATTGCACTGGCATCACTGACTTGGGCTAGCCCTTTGTCTTTGACGATCTGTTCCGGGTCACCACCGCCAGCGTCGAACATTTCAGCCAAGACAGCTTTGCCAGTCTTGCCGTTGATCTTGCCACCTTCGACCAGACCAATCAGACTAACCAGCATTTGTGGTGTAATCGGTTGTTCATCAATTGATAACGATTCAGCGTTCATCAGACCAAAGAGTTCAGCGGTCATCCAGTTGACAACCTTCTTTGGTGCAATGTCGGCACTGTGGGCGTCGGCAGCGCTTAGCGCTGTATCAAACCAAGCGGCGCTTTCTGGTTCTGCCACAATCACACCAGCGTCGTAGCTGCTGAGACCTAAGTCTTCATAGCGCGCTTTCTTTGCTGCTGGCAATTCAGGCAGCGTCTTCGCAATTTCAGCCACCCAGTCCATATCGATATTCAATGGTGGAATATCTGGTTCTGGGAAGTAGCGATAGTCGTGTGCGTCTTCTTTTGAGCGTTGGATGGTCGTCTTTTCAGTCTTTTCGTTCCATCCGCGCGTTTCTTGGTCAACCGTGCCACCTTTGTCATAGACCTTAGACTGCCGCTTGATTTCATACTCAGTGCCGTTACGCAAGGCGCGGAAGCTGTTGAGGTTCTTGATCTCAACGCGCGGGTTCAGCACATCGGTGCCTTTTTCGCGGACTGAAATGTTGGCTTCAAAGCGGATAACACCTTTTTGCATGTTGCCACTGTTGACACCAAGGTATTGCACCACCGCGCGGACTGCGCGACAGTAGGCTTCTGCTTCTTCAGCGTTGGCAATGTCCGGCTCTGTCACAATTTCAAGCAGTGGCACACCGGCGCGGTTAAGATCAACCAAGGCCCCTTTGGCCCCATCTACTTTTGGATCAAGGTGGAACAATTTGCCCGTATCTTCTTCTAAGTGGACACGCCGCACGCGAATGCGTTTCGGGCCGTTTGACGTTTCGATATCCACGTAACCATTCAAGGCCAGCGGAAAGTCAAACTGTGAAATTTGGTAGCCCTTCGGCAAATCTGGATAGAAGTAATTTTTGCGGTCAAATTTGTTAAACGGCTGAATTTCACAATTCAGCGCCTGCGCGACCATAATCCCCATCCGGATCGCATCCTGATTAGGCACAGGCAGCATTCCAGGCATGCCACAGCACACCGGGCAAACATGCCGATTAGGCTCGGCCATCGTGGAATCGACAACCTTGCAACCGCAGAACATTTTGGACTCAGTCTCCAGTTCAGCGTGAATTTCTAGACCGATAACGGGTTCGTATTTGGACATAGTTTTTCTAATTCGTAAGGTGTAATGCGTAATAACTTCAATACAATGCCTTGTTCAATTACATTGCAACTGAATACACCTTGTTACGCATTACGAATTACACGTTACACCTTACTCATCAAAGACGTGAATAATTTCCCAACTCTCTTCGCTGGGCCGATAGATTAGTTCGTAAACTTCTCGGTCGCGGGTCATGACCCGAAACCCGATGCTCATGGGCAAGCGCCACGTGCTGAGCAAGTCAGCGACTTCGTGACGTTCGCCTTTGTGTGTAAATGCCCGCGGACGCTCTGGGTAGGACGCGCCAGCGTAACATTC
>JAHDIM010000336.1 GCA_020630805.1 Anaerolineales bacterium | reverse complement strand
GAAATGCGTAACTTGGCTCTTTTCAACGCAGGCTCTGTAAAGGTCGCAATGAATTGAAACTCATTACGCATTACACCTTACGGATTAGGTTTTACGCATTCGATGTCTTTATATTACGGAGCGAACGTAGGAGAAATATAAACAGAGTGTAGGAGGAAGATATGCGGGACGGATTTAATAATTAATGGCTAAATTGATAACGGTTAATTTGCTAATGACTGTGACGCGGAGAGGCGTTAACCATTAACAGTTACCCGTTTAGCCGTTAATTATTGAAGACTTGCGCCGCTTCAAAATAGCCTTCGCCATTATTCCAAAACGTGCCGTCTGCAATCATCTGTTTCAGCGTAGATTCATTAACCCATTGCACGGCGGTGACTTCTTCGAGTTGTAGCGTGACATCTGCGAGATCGATCTCTGCGCTAATGTGCCAAATTTCAAGCAGAACGTGGGGTGTTGTCCAGAGGGCAACATAATGAAAGTCTTCCGCTGGAAGATGAATGCCTAGCTCTTCCAATACTTCTTGCTGACAGGTTTGCCGTCCATCCATTCCTGAACTCACCGCGCCGCCTGTTACCGCCCAAATATTTGGCGATGACTTTTGCGGCGAGCGCTTTTGGATCAGGTAGTCACCCGCGCTGTTGCGAATCCAAATGTGGACGGCTAGATAGTATTCATTCGGACCAGGGTCTTCACCGCGCACCACAGTTTTTCCAACGGGGTTGTGGTTGATGTCGTAGAGGTCGCAGTATTCGATGGGCATGGGGAAATTGTAATGCGTAAGATCTAACTCGTAAGGTGTAATGCGTAATGACGTTGAAAAGAGCCAAGTTACGGATTACATATTACGCATTCGCATTCTTCTCAACAAACTCACAACAAAATCGAATCAAAAATGGATATATACTGAAATCACACGCATATTTACTTAATTGTTCAACCATCATCTTATGAACAGACCTTTTCATTCTATTGTTGTTCCCATCTACTTTGAAGAAGAAGTATTGCCGGAACTCTACAAACGCATGAGCGCCGTGATGGACAAGATCGACGGAGACGCCGAACTGATTCTTGTCAACGACGGCAGCACCGACGGATCGCTTGAGATCATGCGTGACTTGCACGCCAAAGACGACCGTGTCAAAGTCATTAGCTTTTCTAGAAACTTTGGCCACCAAATGGCCATCACTGCTGGGATCGATCTGGCCCAAGGGGACACAGTCACCGTCATCGATGCCGATTTGCAAGACCCGCCTGAAGTCATTCTCGAACTGATTGAGAAATGGGAAGACGGCGCTGAAGTGGTGCTCGCCGTACGCGAAAAGCGCCTTGGCGAAACGTGGTTCAAAACCTTTACAGCCTCAATGTTCTATCGTGTCATCGACGGCATGACTGAACTCAAAATTCCCGTGGATACGGGAGACTTCCGCCTGATGGATCGGAAAGTGGTCAACGCGCTTAAACAAGTGCGCGAACACCATCGCTTTATGCGCGGCCTGTCCGTTTGGGTTGGCTTCAAACAAGCCGAAGTCAAGTATGTCCGACACGAGCGTTACGCCGGGGAAACCAAGTATCCGCTCAAGAAAATGCTGCGCTTTGCGAAAGACGGCATCACGAGTTTTTCTTATGTGCCGTTGCAAATGGCGACCACGCTTGGCTTTATTTTTGCGGGGCTGTCGTTCATTAGTATTCCCGCCATCATCGTGGCGCGGCTGTATTGGGAAACGGCGTTCCTAGGGCAAGCCAGCACCTTTGCCAGTGTGCTATTCCTAGGCGGTATTCAACTCATTTTCCTCGGAATTATTGGCGAATATCTAGGCCGGATTTACAACGAAGTCAAGCGCAGGCCGCTCTACATTGTGTCCGAGAAACTTGGCTTTGATCCACTGACAATGGATGTACCGCCACGCAGTCAAACGGGGCCGCTTTACGAAGAGCCCATTGAAGCGCTCATCAACTAAACACAACGCAAAACGCCAGATCTTGAACAGGTCTGGCGTTTTTATTTGGGAAATGTAGTGCCATGCCGCCGAGTGGTACTACATTTCCCAAAACTCCTCGATATCCCACAACTTTTCCCAATATCTAAAAAACTATTGCGATTCGAAAATTTGTTCTATACAATATCTTTGTAAATAGAACAGATATTCGAATGCAGTCAACGTCGGCTGCTCACAAATTTTTACAAGGAGCCCCACCATGGCAAATAGCCGTACGATGACCCGTTATGACCTAGAACACCAAGCCCATCAGATTGATGCTGTCTTGGCGAACCATCGAGTCAATTCCCATGTGACTGGTGGGCAAGTTTCCAAGCGCTGGGTGCGTTACAACATCACAGCGCCGCACAATGCACGCCTTTCTGTCGTGCGTAATCTCAGCGAAGAATTCGCGTTGGCGCTTAGCACTAAAGACGTGCGCGTCACGCGTGACGGTGGCACGCTCAATGTAGAAGTGCCGCGCTTTGATGCAGAGCCCGTGTTGCTCGCATCGATGATGCGCGAAATGCGGTATGTACCCCCGTTGACAGCTGTCCTTGGGATAGCAGAAGACGGTCGCCCATTACTCTTGCACCTACCATCCCCAGATGTTGCCCATGTGCTAGTCGCTGGCATGACTGGCTCAGGAAAAACCGAAGTGATGCGCACCATCTTATGGAGTTTGTGCGTTGCCAATCGACAGTCGCAAATGCAACTGGTGCTGATCGATCCGAAACGTCGTGGCTTTGGCATTTTCAGTGACTTGCCGCATCTCATGGCGCCCCTCATCACCGATAGTGACCATGCCATCACCGTCTTGGAACGGGTGGTCTCTGAAATGGAGCGCCGTGATCGTGAAAACATCTCAACACCGCATATTGTGGTGGCGATTGACGAAGGCACGGATCTGCTGATGACAGGCGGGAGCAAGTGTGAAGCCTTGCTAACGCGCATTGCGCAACGTGGTCGCGAAGCAGGGATTCACTTGCTGATGGGGGCGCAAAATCCAGCTAGTAAATTGTTTGGCTCAATGCTCAAAGCAAATTTCCCAGTTCGTCTCATTGGACGGGTAAGTAGCGCTAATGATGCCCGCGTGGCAGCAGGCATTGCTGGCTCTAATGCAGAAAAACTGCTCGGGCGGGGCGACTTCTTAGCTGTCTCCGCAGGAAACGTAACGCGCTTCCAAGCGGCCCATGCGCCCATGGAAGAATGGCACCATCTCAACAACGCGATTTATCACAATATTCCATTGGCAGGGAAGTAACCACACCTTATGAAACCGATTGTTGTACGTCTTTCAATTTTATTTTTACTCACGGTGTTCATGGTGTCGCTGGCTTACTTCATTGGCGAGCGACTTTCTAGCGAAGCGATGGCTGTTTTGCTAGGGGTCATTGCCGGTGTTAGTGCCAGTATCCCAACGAGCTTGATTATTGTCTGGGTGGCGACGCGCTCGATGAATGTGCCGCAAATGCAGTCTGTGACGCGCACTGCAGCGAAGCCAGTTGAAGATCGGATTGTAGTGGTCAATCCACAGCCGCAAGTGCGCCCACAACCGATGGTGGTAGACCCGCCTGCAACGTATCCCGGTCGTCCACCTGCTTACGCTCAATCGCCGTATGCGCAGCCGCCTCAGCGCCATGCGCGCGCGCCGCAAGTCACGATAGACCGTCAATTCACCGTAATTGGCGATACACAAATTGCTGGGCTAGGTGAAAACCAAGCGCCAGTCTCAGTACCAGTGAACCATTAGTATGTTTCTTTCTCGTTCCGTTGCCCGAACCAAACCGCAGCTGCCCAAACCACGGCTCGATGCCGTGACGGTGAAGTCAAAGCGGTTTGGACATTTTCCAAGTTCGTTTACGTGGCGTGGCAAACTGCATCACGTCGATGCAGTCGAACGCTGTTGGACCATCAAGCAAGATCGTGACAAAACTAGCATGTACTGCTTTCGCGTCCGGACTGCTGGTGGTAAGTATGTCTTGCAACAAGATCTCAAGAACAAGCGCTGGTACATTCGCAAATAGAGCACGCCTAGCGCCAGAGATAGGAATCGACGACTATCTCTGACCCTAGTCGCGCTCTACGACTAATCTCTTCTTTCAATCCCCCCTTGGCACGAATGTGCCGGGCACAATAGTGCCCATCCTCTCTATCACTCCCATTGATTAGGGTGATGTTGACTGGCTGTATACCCAACCTTGTAATTTGGCTCATTACAAACGTACAGCCGTCGGCATCACCCGTTGCTTCTAA
>JAHDIM010000335.1 GCA_020630805.1 Anaerolineales bacterium | reverse complement strand
CGGTAGCATTTAGGACTCGTTGAGAAAATATTGTGACAAACTATGTAAATAGTCGATGAGCCTGTAGGGGAGAATGCAGTCTATTTGCCGCAGATTGCTTACACTTTATGTGCGCAAAGTGCAGGTTGCACGGCGAACCATGCTTATGATCTTCAATTTCTTTTCTCAGGCGCGTGCGCTTTTATTGTTTTCGGCCACAGCGCTGTTTCTCATTGGCTGTAGTGGCCGTCCGCCAGAGGTTATTTTTGCAACCCAAACGGCCATTGCGAATGCATCGCCGACGCCGACGGTGACACCCACCGCGACGCGCACGCCGTTTCCTTCAAAAACGCCGCTCCCCACGGCGACCCCAGAGCTAGATTATGCTGCGACCATTGAAGCAGCCAACGAAAGTGTGTTGCAGGTGACGCAGTCCGCCATATTCCAACAGACTGCTATTGCGCTACGCGCATTGACTCCGACACCCGGCCCAACGGCGACCCAAGTTGCTCAGCTAGATCCAAATAATTTGCCCTGCAATTTGGCGGTGCTCGAACAAAATGTGGATGCGTTTTATCCCGCGTTCCGCACGAGTATGTTCTTGTCCCGCGCCGAACTGATCGATGGGCAACTGGCGCAGGCCGATCTGTTGATGCACGGTCTCGAACGGGCCGTGACCGCAGAGAATACACAACTGCATTTCTATGGCGATTTGTTTGCGCCAGTGCCTGCTGATTCTGAATCGCGGGAGGCGCCACAACGCTTGGCACGCTTTGAAGGGCGCTACATCGATGACGCGTTCTACCTCAACGATGAACCAACCAATACCCAAATCGGGCCGAACTATGCGTTTGAGGGCATGCCATATGCGCAGATTTTGTATGCCTTTACGCGCGGCGAAATCTTGCCGCGCTTACCGTTGGGCGATTGCGACTCTTTCGCGGATGATTTCAACGGCGGCACGCTGCGTTATGAGATCGCGCCGTTTGCCTTTGGCGACTCGCAACCACAGCTTGGCGTGCTGCGGGCTGGCATTGGCAATGCACCGATCGAGATTGCGTTTGATGGCGGCGACTTTTATTTTGAAGCCGACACTGACTCAAATCGTTTAGTCGCGGCAGATTATCAATTGCTGGTGCGGGTCAACTTCGAGGGCGCTAGCGATCCATTGGTCTTGCCGTATCGGATTTCGCAGTTGTTTGATGAACTAGAGCCGACCGACACCAGCCTGACGGTCTTCCCGAATGAATCGGAATTTCTGAATGAATTGCCCATCGTAACCTTTGAAGCGACTGAAGAGACCTGTGAAGACAAGTCACTGGTGCGCTATACCAATTTGTCGCAGCAACCGCTCTCGGTCTTGCTCGATGGTCCAGAAGCTTTGCTATTTGAGATTCCCGCACTCATGGAAGCGTGGTTCTGTGTCACGCCGGGGTTATATTTGGAGTCTGGTAGCCAAGAAGGCGTGCGGGATTGGTCAGATCTGACGACGTGTTATCACGCCTTGGTTTACGGCGAAGGTAACTTTGCCCAAGCGCCGTTGTGCTCTAACAACGCGGCAGATTATCAACGGCCACCGGTGTTAGCGGAAGATCCATCTCCGAATGATGACAACCCAATTGCGCAGGCCGAGCCTTCTGCGTTGCGTGTCGTCACCCTCGTCAACAATACGAATCAACCAGTGCAGGCCTCAACCTATGGCAACACCTGCACCTGTGCCTATGACTTTGTGCTTGAACCGGGGCAAAGCGTCTCCTGGCCGTGGGGCACGCGTGACACATTCTTTGTGAACGTGCTACGCAATGGAGTCTTAGAAGACTACGCTATCTTTGTCAACAACGGCGGTACCGCCATCATCACAGATGATACGTTGGAATATCAGGACCGCTTTGTGACCACGGATTTTTAGACTAAGCATCCACGAATAGTACGAATAAACACAAATGATTGTGCTTTGAGAGCCGTAGTTATTAAACACACTATTAGTGTCCATTTGTGTCATTCGTGGATTCTTTCTCTTTAAACCAAAAAGCGGCGCCGCTTTTCCAAAATTCGCCGAGCTAAAAACTCAACATGATACCAATCAGTACGCGGTGCCGCTTCTCAGTAGGAGGAGAAGAAAGATGTTGTTTGTTGTCGCACTTATAGTGTGCCATGTTAGAGTAGATTGCAATATTTAGACCAGCTTGAGGATTTGTTGAGGAAAAATCTCAGGTAAAATCTCGCAAGTCGCCCACGAAGTGACACCAAGAATCACCAAGAAATTTCAACGTAGAGTTGTATAGATTGCTAAGAAGACTAGCTTCGTGACTCTTTGTGTTCCTTCGTGGGCAATAAAAAAGGACATCCCATGAGCTACCTCTCCAACCGTGTTGCCGGGTTCGGCACGACCATCTTCACTGAAATGACCGCCTTGGCGCGGGAGCATAATGCTGTCAATTTGGGACAAGGGTTCCCTGACTTCCCAGCGCCGGACTTTATCAAAGAGGCGGCGGCGAAAGCGATCTCAGCAGACATCAATCAATATGCGCCGTTGCCGGGATCACCGCGTTTACGCCAAGCGATTGCAGACAAGACCAAGCGACTGTATGGCCGTGAGGTCGACCCCAACACGCAAGTCCAAATTGTGAACGGCGCGACCGAAGCGATTTATGCCACTATTCAGGGCGTGGTCAATCCGGGGGATGAAGTCATCATGTTTGAGCCGTACTATGACAGCTATGTGCCGTGTACAACGATGGCAGGCGGCATTCCACGCTACTACACGCTGCGCGCCCCAGACTGGCATATTGACCGCGATGAGTTGGCGAAGCTATTCAACGACAAAACCAAGCTGCTGATCATCAACACCCCACATAATCCGATTGGCAAAGTTTACACGCGCGAAGAATTGCAAATGATTGCGGATCTGTGCATTGAACACGACGTGCTGGTCATGGCCGATGAAGTCTATGAACACATCGTGTTTGACGACGCTGAACACGTGCAGATTGCCTCACTGCCGGGCATGGAAGAACGGACGATCACGGTCTCAAGTATCGGCAAGTCGTTTAGTGTGACGGGCTGGAAGATTGGCTGGACAGTGACCACGCCGGAACTGAACAAAGCGGTGTTCAAAGCGCATCAGTTTATTGCGTTTGCGGTGGCCTCGCCACTGCAAGAAGCCTCTGCCGATGCACTGTTCCACGCCGAAGAAAGCGATTACTATCCGTGGCTGGCAAAAATGTATCAGGATAAGCGTGACTATCTGCTGTCTGCGTTGAATGACGCGGGCTTCAAAACGCTCACGCCGCAGGGCGCCTACTACATCTTGCTCGATATTTCTGAGATGGGCCGTGGCAACGACGTGGATTTCTGTCGCTATCTGACCAAAGAAGTGGGTGTGGCTGCCATTCCTCCAAGTGCGTTTTACTCAAACCCAGCAGACGGCGCGACCATTGCGCGGTTGACGTTTTGTAAGACGGATGAGATGTTGGCGGCGGCAGCGGAGCGGTTGCAGACGCTCAAATAACCTTAGACTTGTTAGTCGAATGCGTAAGGTGTAATTCGTAACGCGTTCCAGCACATGGAATTGTATTGTAACCGTCCACGTTCCGTGATCTGCTTACGCATTACACGTTACGTATTATAAAATTCCCAACTCCTTCGCTTTCAACGCCGCCTGCGTCCGATCCCTCGCCCCAATTTTCTGCAACATGCTCGTTACATAATTTTTGACCGTGCCTTCAGCAAGGTACAGTTTCTGCGCGATCTCGCGGTTGGTGTGGCCTTCGGCGAGCAGGCGCAGGACGTCTAGCTCACGTTCGCTAAGTGGATCGATGAGCGGCTGTGTTGCTGCTGGCTTTGGCGCTGGGGCACCGCTGAGCGCGGCCACAACTTTCGCCGTCACCGCTGGATCAATCAGCGAGTTGCCGCTGTTGACGGTGCGAATGGCGCTGGCGAGTTCTTCACCTGACACGGCTTTCAAGAGATAGCCTTTGGCCCCAGCCCGTAAACCATCAAAGATATAGGCGTCGGTGTCAAACGTGGTGAGTATGATGACGCGGGCATTTGCATCCGCCGCCACGATCTGTGTGATGGCCTCAATGCCGTTCATCACAGGCATTTCCACATCCATTAGCACTACATCTGGCAGCGCAGACTGATACATCGCGACTGCCTCTTGGCCGTTGCCTGCTTCGGCAATGACTTCGAGGTCATCTTCAAGTTCAAGCAGCGTGCGCAGGCCGTCACGCATCAGGGTTTGGTCGTCGACAAGGAGGATTTTGAT
>JAHDIM010000334.1 GCA_020630805.1 Anaerolineales bacterium | reverse complement strand
CTTCCGCTGCTTTCCGCATCACATCAATATTTGGCGTGCGGCCTGTCCAGCGTTCAAAGGCCAAGGCACCCTGATAAATAAGCATGCCTAGCCCCGTTTCAGCTTGTAAGTTATTGGAGCGCGCGCGACGGACGAACAGCGTCTTTTCGGGGTTGTAGACCAAGTCGTAACAGTAGCGTAAATCGACGGGATATTTGGTGACATCTGGCCAAGGCGAGCTGTGGATGTTCGGTGTCATGCCGAGTGGCGTGCAGTTGACGGCAAGCGAGCAACCAAGTGCCGCTTGGCCGACATCCGTTGGGTTGGTATCGAAAATCAGTACACGTCCGCCAGTTGAGTTTTGCAGATCATTTGCCAAGGCCAGCGCCTTTTCCCGTGAACGGGCGACCATGCGAATTTCGCAGCCGCGTTTCATCAGACCATAGGCTACGGAACGGGCTGAGCCGCCAGAGCCAAAGACAACAACCGGTTCGTCTTCGACCTCAAAGCCATATGCATTGAGGTCGGCTAAAAAGCCGCCAACGTCTGTATTGTCGCCAATCAGCTTGTCCCCATCGCGAAAGATGGTGTTGACTGCGCCGAGCGCGGCAGCCGTTTCGGTCAGCATGTCTAAGTGCGGCATCACATTGCGCTTGTGCGGAATGGTGACATTCGCACCAAACAATTCGCCAGCACGAATGCGTCCAACCGCCGCTTCAATATCGTCTTCCAACACATCCATTGCCGAGTACTCAAACGGTAAATCAAGCGCCCGCAAAGCAGCATTGTGCATGGCAGGAGAAACGGAGTGAGAGACGGGGTGACCGAATAAAACGAGTTTTTGCATAGTTGTTTTCTAAAGGCTAAACGCTAATAGCTAATGACTTCAAAATCGCAGTTATTGCCAATGTCCAAAACACATTAGCTATTAGCCAATTAGCATTTAATCTAATTCCATCTCCGCCCCAACACTCCGCATCACATCCGCAAAGGTCGGAAACGATTCCGAGATCACATCCGCGTTTTCGATGATGACTTGGCCGTCTGCGAGTAGACCCGCAATGGCTAAGGCCATAGTAAGCCGATGGTCACCGTGACTGTCGAGCGTTGCGGCTTGGATGGACTGTGGTCCAGTAATCGCGAAGCCGTCTGGATATTCTGTAACGTCCACGCCGAGCTTGGCAAACTCAGTGCGTAAGGCCGAAATACGATCTGATTCTTTCAACCGTAGTTCAGCCGCGTCGCGCACCGTCGATGTGCCTGCAGCTTGTGACATCACCACGGCCAGCGCTGGGAATTCATCAATCATGCGCACGACTAACTCACCAGACACATCTGTGGCCGTGAGCGGTGCATATTTTACGTGAATGTCAGCAATCAATTCACCTGCGACTGCCGCTTCATTTTCCAGCTGAATATCCGACCCCATTTGACGCAAGACTTTCAGCAAGCCCGCCCGCCGCAAATTGATGCCAATGCGTTCCAACACAATGTCACTTCCCGGCAATACCGCCGCCGCACAGATGAGCGGCGCAGCGCTAGAGAAGTCATTCGGGATCATCAAGACGGTGGGCGGGAGCGGTCTACCGCTTGGGCGCAGTGAGACTTGCAGCGTATCCGCTTCGATATCCACGCCTAACCCACCCAACATATGCTCGGTGTGGTTACGCGATGGCCCCGGCTCTGTGATGGTGGTTGGTCCCGTGGCATGTAAGGCCGCTAGCAGCAAGGCCGCTTTGACCTGCGCAGAAGCAACGTTGTTCGTGTGCGTAATACCGCGCAGCTTTTGACCCTTGACCACTAGTGGCGCTGAATCGCCTGTGATCTCTGCCCCCATTGCGCGCAGCGGTTCAGCCAAACGCCGCATCGGGTGCCGTTGCAGCGCGGGAGTCCCAGTCAATTCAACGGTTAGATTTTGTCCGGCGAGCGCCCCCATGAGGAGCCGCAGCGTTGCCGCTGAGTTTTCACAATCTAAAGGCGTCCGTGGCTGCCGCCAATTCCCACCGCGAATTGTCAACGTTGACCCGCTAGAGTCAACGCTCACGCCTAACCGAATGAGGCAGCGAATCATCGTATTGGTTTCGCCTGCGCGCAGCACGTTCAGCAGTTTGCTTTCGGCCGGACTCAACGCCGCATGCATAATCGCCCGATGTGAGATCGACTTATCACCGGGCACCTGCGTTGTTCCCTGCAGAGCGGGACGATTGCCATTGATGCGCAGCTGTTGCCCGCCCGTCTTTACATTAGGCGGCGGATAGTACCCGACCCGATCCGCACGTGCTTTTTCCAGAATGGATAACATGCGCTCCGGGTCGGAATCCAGTGCCTCTTCGAGGTCTTCTAGTATTTTGCGATTATGCGCCAAGGCCAGCTTGACGTAGGTTTTATTGGTAAACAGAATGTCCGACATCATGGTGATGTCGCTAGCCGCAACGCGTGTCGTGTCGCGAAAGCCACCCGCCATCATCGTGCCCACCGCTTGGTCACGTTGCCCTAAGTCGCCGGCCGTGTGTGCCGTGGCACAGGCCACTAAGTAAGGCAAATGACTGGTCATCGCCACAATCCGGTCGTGCCGCGCAGCCGTGAGTTCAAGGCAATTTGCGCCAACTGTCGCAATAATTTCTTTGGCGAGCGCAATCAGTCCATCGGAGGTACGGTGCAAAGGGGTAATGGCAAAGGCCGCGTTTTCAAACAAATCCGCGAGCGCAAACTCAACCCCTGCCCACTCACGCCCCGCCATCGGATGCGCCCCAATTGGGTCATAGCAATCGGGCAGCAACATCATCGCTTGCATAATGTCCGTCTTAGTCGAGCCCACATCCATCACCATGACGGGATGGTCGGGTTGTGGCAACTTGCGCAGTTCTTTCAACTGCCGCAGCATCGTTCGCACCGGAGTCGCAAAGATCACCAAATCTGCCGCCTGAATGCCAGCAATCAGATCATCTGTCGCCGCGTCAACCAAGCCCTGCTCGACGGCGAGTTGGCGAGTGCGCGCACTTAAATCGACCGCCATCATCGACTTACTGTGCTGCCGCAATGCAAGCGCCAACGACCCACCGATGAGGCCGAGGCCGATGATGGTGATGCGGGTATTACTAAGCTTCATTAGATGCTAGGTAATGAATAGCTAGTGCGTATTGCGTAGTTCGTGCCAATGTTTTTGGGACAAGACTAGGTAACGCAATACGCAGTACGCACTACTGGCGGCTAACAGCCGCCGCTACTGCTCTCACCTGCGTCACCAATTCCGCAAACGCATCTGGTTTCAGGCTTTGTGCGCCGTCACTAAGGGCTTCTTGTGGGTCAGAGTGAACCTGTACCATGAGGCCGTCTGCGCCTGCCGCGACTGCAGCGAGTGCCATTGGCGTAACAAGATTCCACTGCCCCGTCGCTTCGCTAGGATCAAACAGAACCGGAAGATGGGACAGCTGCTTCAACAGCGGAATCGCGTTGATGTCAGCGGTGTTATTGGTGTAGGTTTCAAAGGTCCGAATGCCGCGTTCACAGAGGATGACGTTTGGATTCCCTTCGGCCAAGATATACTCAGCCGCCATCAATAATTCTTCAATTTTGATGGATTTACCACGCCGCAGTAACACTGGCGTTTTCAACTTCCCAACCGCTTTGAGCAACGCATAGTTCTGCGTATTACTCGCACCGATCTGTAACATATCGACGTAGTCGGCAATCATTTCGACTTGCGCAGTGGCATTGACCGCCGTGATGGTAGCCAGCCCAGCTTCTTTCCCAGCGCTTTGCAAGTATTTCAGCGCTTGTTCGCCAAGGCCTTGGAACCCATAGGGGGAAGATCTGGCTTGGAAAGCGCCACCTTGCAAGACGGTAGCGCCCAGCGCTTTGACCGTCTGGGCAATGTTCAAAATTTGCGCTTCGCTTTCAATCGCACCGGGACCCGCAATCAGTTCAATCTTGTCGGTTCCAAAGGTTGCGCTGCCCACGTCTACCGTAGTGTTCGCCGCTTGGAACACGCGTGAAACGAGCTTATATTGCTTCAGAATCGGCACGACCTGCTCGACACCGTTGTACGCAATGTACTGCCGGCGGTCGATATGGCGGTCGTCGCCAACCACACCAATGATGGTGCGCTCTTCACCTTGAGAGATATGGACATCGAGCTTATCGCGCTCAACACGTTCAACAACCCGCGCAATTTGCGCAGTTGTCGCAGAGGAAGACATGATGATGATCATGGGGAATTGTTATTGGGTATTGATAATTTGTTATTAGGTGCTGATTGAATGAACAATAAGTTGTTC
>JAHDIM010000333.1 GCA_020630805.1 Anaerolineales bacterium | reverse complement strand
CTCTAGGGTTGCTGAGGCGTCATCGGGCCGATCCCTCTACCTCTCTGGATAAGTTTTATATGCGTTGTTGTAACAATGCAGGTAACAACGCAATTGTGCGCAAAGTCTAACGCATTCTCTTCGAGAAGTAAATTATCAATTTATACAGTCTATGCATCTAGCACAAGTAAATAGATTTAGTATTTTGTAATAATTTCCAACATACTGGCAGCAAAACATCCTGCTATACTTTTGGCAATGGAACGCCAATTCGCATGTCTCGCAACCTGCTGTTGCTGTTGTTGTCTGTGTTGTTGTATCAACACGGGAGATGCTGCGCGTCCATTGACGGCCTAGTTTCGGTCGCATCACACAACGGCATTTCCCTGAGCTTTATCAGCGGAATGCCTAGAGATTGATCAATTGATGAACGCTCGTAGGGGTTTCCTGCGGGCGTTTTTTATTTGGTTCGTTGGTTTGTAAGTTTGTTGGTTTGCTAGTGAACCAATAGTTACCCAAGACCACCAACCAACTAGCGAACTAACCAACCAACAAACCATGACACTATCCTGGGAAAAACAACTCAACGGCGCTGTGCCACAAGACCTGAAAGTCCAAATCGATCAGTTCGATGGGCAGATGCAATTGCGCAAGCAAGGCAAAATTAGCGACAAAGTCTTCGCGGAAACGCGCTTGCGGCGCGGGGCGTACGGCCAACGCTATGACAACGGCAAACGCCATGATGGCATTGTCTCGCGCGACCTCATCTTTGAAAATGATGGCATCACCAAAGGCCCTGAGACCCACTGGGACGCACCGGGGATGATGCGCATTAAGATTCCGTATGGTGGCGTCACGGCTGAACAACTGGAAGTGATGGGCCAACTGGCGGACGAATATTCAGACAGCATTCTGCATGTCACCACGCGCCAAGACATTCAGCTGCACTTTATTCACATCGAAGACACGCCTGACCTCATGCTGCGCTTGGCGGCAGTCGGCATCACGACCCAAGAAGCCTGTGGCAACGCGGTGCGCAACGTCACGGCTTGCCCGCTTTCGGGCGTGTGCCGTACCCAAGCCTTTGATGTCACGCCCTACGCCGATTCACTCACCCAATATTTCCTTGGTCATGACGATGCGCAAGACTTTGGCCGCAAGTTCAAGATTGCCTTCTCAGGCTGTGAAGCCGAAGCCTGTGGACTAGTGAAAATGCACGACCTTGGCCTGCTAGCGCAAGTCCGTGAGATCGATGGTGAAAAAGTGCGCGGCTTCAAGCTGTACGTGGGCGGGGGCTTAGGCACCGTGCCGCATCAGGCGAAGGTGTTGAAAGACTTTGTGCCGATTACAGAAATTTTGCCGTTCTCCCAAGCGGTGATGCGCATCTTCGCGCGGCTAGGTGAAAAGCAAAATCGCAACCGCGCGCGTTTGAAATTCCTAATTGCAAAGCTCGGGATTGAAGAATTTATCCGCTTAGTGGATGAAGAATATCCAACGATCCCAGCCGACGAACGCTGGACACTGATTGAAAAAGACGCCGCTGCTTACGAAGAACATCCGCTCAAAGCCGGCTACTCACTCAACGGGACCACCCGTCCAGACGGCTTTGGCGACTGGCTGCTGACCAACGTCTACCAGCAGCGCCAGCCGAACTACAGCGCGGTCACCATTCACCTGCCGCTGGGCGACTTCACCACCGATCAAGCCTTTATGCTGGCGGACATTGCCCGTGAATTCACCGGTGACAGCATCCGCCTGACGGTGGAACAAAACATCGTCTTGCGCTGGGTGTCTAACGCTGACCTGCCAGCGCTGTACCAAGCCTTGGTCAATGCCGGTCTTGGGGCACCGGGCGCAGACACCATTGAAGACATTACCTCTTGCCCTGGCACCGATACTTGTAAGCTGGGCATCGCGGCGTCACGTGGGCTGACGGGCGAACTGCGCACGCGGCTCATTGAAAAGCGGGACGAATTGCCGCAAGAAATCAAAGACTTGAAGATCAAGGTCAGTGGCTGTTTCAACTCCTGTGGGCAGCATCACGTGGCGGATATTGGCTTCTTTGGCAACAGTCGCCGTAAGGGGAGTTATCGGGTGCCGCACTTTCAAGTGGTGCTGGGTGGACGTTGGAAAGACAACGCCGGGGCCTATGGGTTGGGAGTCGGTGCAGTGCCATCCAAGCAAGTGCCAGCCGTGCTAGATGAAATTACCCAGCGTTATGTCGCAGAGAAAACGGCGGACGAAGACTTCCAAGCCTACATCGCACGCTTGGGCAAGAAAGAGATCCGCACGCTGCTGCGCAAATATCAGGATGTGCCAGACATTGCTGAAGACGCCACGCTTTACACTGACTGGGGCGATCCGCGGCCGTACACCATTGGCGACATTGGCATTGGCGAATGTGCCGGTGAGGTCGTGTCGCTGTTCGCGATTGAGATTGTCAAAGCCGAAGGCGAAGTCTTCGAAGCGCAAGAAGCATTGGATGCTGGTGAGTTCGAGGAAGCCGATGAACGCGCCTTCAATGCGATGTTGCTGGCCGCGAAGGCCCTTGTCCGGACCCAGTTCTTGGACGTAGGTGACAATCCAGACCGGATTGTCAGCGAGTTCCGGACGCGCTTGTTTGACACCCAACTGTTTTATGACAAGTATGCCAAAGGCAAATTTGGCCGTTACTTGTTCTCCCGCTACGAAACGCCACCAACCACGGTGACTGCCGACAGTGCGCACCAACTGGTGGAAGAAGCGCTCCTATTCATAGAAGCCTGCCACGCCGCAGATGCAAAAATCGCTGGAATGCAGCCGATTAGCAATGCGGCAAGTTTATTCCCAAGTCTCTAATAAATTGTTACGCGGTTGCGAGGCCACGACGTTACGCGGTGCATTAGCACTCCGGAACCTCGCAACTCCGTTACCTAACGACCATGCAAGCACACAGATTTACCATCAAATATCCATTCAAAGACAGCCCAGACATTGACCTGAACGCTGTCACGAATTTGTTTCATAACTGGATTCAGCAAGACGCGGTCGATGGCTTGCTGCTCGACGTTGCCGATTACAAGCACGTGCCAGACGGACCCGGCATTATGCTGGTGGGCGACAAAGTGGAGTACAACCTTGATTTTGAAAAAGGCCAACCGGGCTTTATGTACATCCGCAAGCGCGCGTTAGACGTGGCGTTAGAAGACGAACTCAGCATTGGGCTAGCGCGTCTCAACAAAGCCGCCGCCCAACTCAACGCCATTGGTCTCATAGTCGATGAATCGCACATCGAACTCACCTTTCGCGACCGCCTGCGCTTACCAAATACAACGGAAGCCTTCACTCAAATTGTTCCAATTGTCGCGGATGCGTTTGGAGCTGGAACGCAGATTGAGCGTGTTCAGAATGATGAGAGGGGGCCGTTGACGATTCAAGTAATTCGTCAGGTGTAATGCGTAAATTTGCTAATAGCCAGCCGTCGGCTCTACACACAATCACTCTGATCAGTTAGTTGCATGCAAGATAAAACACCAGTGAATAAAACGTCTTACGCATCACGCATTACACATTCGACCTTCCACCCCTTCATCAAAGCCGTGGGCCGTGGTGAAAAGCTCAAGCGCGATCTGACGTATGAAGAAGCCGCGGATGCGTTGCGGTTGATGCTGCGGCGGGAGGCGACGGAGGCGCAGATTGGGGCGTTTCTGATTGCGCAGCGCGTGAAAGGCGAAGCCGTGCCAGAGATCAATGGCTTTGTGGATGTGGTGCGCAACGAATTTATGCATGGCATCCGGCCAAAGGTGGAAAACTTGTTGGATCTGGCAGTGCCGTGGGATGGCAAGGTCAAAACAGCGCAGTTGGCACCGGCCATTGGCTTGACGCTGGCAAAGGCGGGCGTACCCGTTCTCATGCATGGCGATGAAGACATCCCAACCAAAAGCGGCATTACGCAGGCGGCGGTCTTGACCCAACTAGGCGTGCCCGTGACAGCGTTACCGGAACATGTGACGCAGCTAATCGAGACCACGGGCTTTGGCTATTTGGCAGCGACGACATATGTGCCTGCGTGGCATCAATTGCTAGACATTCGGCATCAGTTTGGGCTGCGGACGGTGATGAACACGGTCGAAAAGCTGTTCAATCCGGGCAATGCACCGTATCAAATTAGCGGCTTTTTTCACGGCAACTACATCGATCGGTTGCGGACCTGCCAGACGGGCACCAAGCAGAGTTGGGTGATTCAAGGCGAAGAAGGTTCCATCGAAATGGTGCCATCGCGCCGGACGCATATCTTTGCGAGAGACGCTGT
>JAHDIM010000332.1 GCA_020630805.1 Anaerolineales bacterium | reverse complement strand
TAGACTATAGACAACAAACCTACAGTTATAGGAGTAACCAACAAGATGACATATCTCACCGTAAAACCAAGACCCCGTTCGATCGATAGCTTCGATCGCTTTTTCAACCAAATGGTCAAAAACTCATTCGCCTTGCCAGTGGCTCCCCAAGCGGCTCCACTCGCCGTCGATGTTCAAGCCAATGACAATGGCTACGTTTTGACCGCCAATGTCCCCGGTTTCACTGCTGAAGACATCAGCATCGAAATTCTAGAAAACGTGATTAGCCTCAGTGCTAAGGTCGAAAGTAGTGAAGACAGTGAAAGCGATGGCTATGTGCTGCGCGAACGCCGTCACAGCAGCTTTAGACGCAAATTGCGCCTACCCAAAGAAATCGATAGCGAAGCCGTTGAAGCCAGCATCGAAAATGGCGTGTTGACTCTCAGCTTGCCAGTCGTTGAAGACGCCAAGCCCAAGTCGATTAGCGTCAGCGTCAAGTAAGACGACTGAGCCTCTCCTCCGAAAATCAAAAAGCCGCTGCAAATTTCTGCAGCGGCTTTTTTAGTTTGGTGGTTTGTATGTTGGTTGGTAGAACTAGAATGGGCAAGACAAGGCCACTTGCAAAATTATGCTCTGTGCCAACCAGCCAACCAGCCAACCAGCCAATCAGCCAATCAGCCAATCAGCCTACTGACACATCGCGGCCTTTGGTGCGCTCAACACCGTCTGCCCACAGCCAAGTTGATCAAACATGAGTTGACTACGTTCCATTTCAGTTGGCACTGGACGACTGTCAATCGCGACCGTTTCCTCGATCCAGTCCAAATAGCTTGCGATGCGTGTGTAGACACTTAGGCTATTTTCTTGCGCACAGCCACGGTAGACCCAGCTTGCAACGCCAATTTGAATCCATTCGCCGCGCACGCCGCTGCGAATGAGTAGTGGGCCACCGCTGTCACCAAAACAAGCCGCCTGTTTCCCTGCCGGATCTTTCAAGCACCACGTTGTATCGTTGATATAGCGTGCCAAGGTATCCACGGCTTCTTTACACGGGGCCTGTGTCATTAGGGGCACGTCAATAAAATTGAGCCGATCCCATGCAGTCGGGCCATCATTCTCACCCCAGCCAGTGACAACGGCTTGCACTGGGTTAGTTTCTAGAATTTCATCTTCGCTCGCAATTGAGACAAGCGTTGGTGAATTGCGAATTGGCACAGCCAGCTTTAGTAGGGCAACATCATTTTCTAACTCGGCGTCATCATAGTCTGGATGAATAATGACCCGCACAATTGAGGCGCGTTTACCGTCGCGCTGACTCAGGCGATGCGCACCAACGATGACATCGACACTACGGGCGCTGGCAGCGTCATTGCCGTCCATGACACAGTGTGCAGCCGTTAGAACATATTGGGGGTGGATTAGGCTGCCGCCACAAAAATGATCGTAGAGCGGGTCCGATGTCCAGCTTGGGATGAGTGCGACCATCCAAGGAAATGCATCCTCGGGCGCATCTTGCCCTCCAATAATGCCTTGCGGGGCAGCATGTCCAGAAATAGGCGTGGGCCGCTCTGGTGTCAGGCTAAGCTGGGTTCCCAGCATCAGTAGGGAAAGCAATAAAAACAAACGATGTCGTGTGTGTCGTGGCATAAAAGTAATATCAGTTTAGCGTATTGTTGTAGTTAACGAACGTGATGTATGCCACATTTAATCAATACTAATTGGCTTCTAACCGCTGATTTACTGAACTGTTACTTGGACTTGTCGCTTACTGTTTGAGAGCCGTCCACATAAATCTAAATATATTCGGTCAAGACATCGGTCTATAATGAAATGCTATGCATTTAGGAATTGATTTCGGCACAACTAACTCCGCGATTGCGCTTTCAGACGGCAAACAAGTCTATGTGTTCAAGGTGGAAGAAGAACTTCCAGACTTGCTTCCCTCACTAATTTACCTCACGCGGCACTTTCGACAATATCTTGGCTCGACTGCCAAAGAAGCTTACCTAGACCGCAATACAGATCGACCATCTTTATTTCGCAAGATCTACGTTGGTGATATTGAAATTACGGTTGCTGGGGCAGGGTCTTCACCCATTACGTTTGACCAGCAAATCTATGTTTATGTTGATATTCTCGCGCCGGGACGTTTGCTGAAATCAATCAAAAGCACGCTGCGTGACAAAAGCTATACCGGCACCGATATCTTCGGCAAGACGTATAAAGTTACAGAACTGATTAGCTTGTTGCTCGGCGATTTGGCAACGACAGTTGGTGAAGTGATGGGTGAACCACTTGAATCCGTGGTCATTGGTCGCCCGGTCAAATTTTCGGATGACCCCGAAACCGATGAACATGCCGAGGCCACTATTCGCGCCGCTGCGCAGAGCGTTGGAATCAACAATGTTGGGTTTCTGCCCGAACCGATTGCGGCAGCGTATGGCTTTCATGTCGCTTTAGAAGAACGTCAACTCGCGCTCATTTTTGACTTTGGCGGCGGGACGCTTGATCTGACAGTTGCCAACATTGGTGGCGCTGATGCGCCAGAAATTCTGGCCGCCGAAGGGGTGCTGATTGGCGGTGATGATTTTGATCGCCATATCATGAAGTACCTGCTGAAGAACTTTGGATTACATACCAAGCTGGCTGATGGCAATCCGTTCCCGTCAAAGATCCTTAATCAGTTGTTAGATTGGCAAACGGCAGGGGAGCTAGCCAAGCCCGAAAATTTCAAGCTCATCAAAGAAGCTGCCAAGCCAGACGCCAGCGATGACCCCGAAACGATGGCAGCGCTCAAGTCGTTGGTAGAGCATAACCTGATCTATAAGTTGATGCAGGAAATAGAGCGAGCGAAGGTTGAGCTTTCCAAACAGCACATCACCACGATTCGCTTCAAAGAACGCGATGTTGATCTGTACGAACCGTTCTCACGCGAGCAGTTCAATCGGCTCATTCGCCAAGAACTGCAAGAAATTGACGCAGCGCTAGATCGCGTGGTTGAGAAAGCAGGCATTGATCCAAAATCGATTGACATCGTGATCCGCACGGGCGGGTCGGCGCAAATCCCAGCGTTTATCCAATTACTTGAAGACAAATTCGATTGCAATTCATTTAGTCAAGACGAGCGCCAAATGACTGGCGTGGTGCAAGGCCTCGCCGTCTATGCCAACACGCTTGACGATGCTGCAACCGTTGCGCGCAAAACGCCTTTACTGGCGCAAATTGCAGACAAGCCGCGTGAGTTCACCCGCCCAGTGGAAATTACTGAACTGTTCTCGCACTTCATTGTCGGGTTAGATGCTGAAGGACAGTTTTACTGCTATCCAGACGAAGGCAAGCCACTCCCAACACCAGCCTTAGTGAATGGCGCTCGCGTTCGCAGTGATCAACGGGTATTGTTGGTAACGACGTACTCTCGCTTTGTGCGGATGACCATCCCAGACTTGACGGCTGCGACGGAAGACCGCAGTCGCACGCATCCCTATTTGATATTAGGTGACGGTGAGAAATTTATCGCTGTGCATAACTGGGAGCGTTTAGTCAGTCAAGAGCGCACGCTGCTACTCTCGCGCGATGCCAAGATGCGCGTCTTCCGCAGTGACTTGCTTACCAACGAACTCGATCTAGAAGAGCGCTGGCAGCTCCCGCCAGATCGGCGCATTGGTATTCCAGCTGGCTTCTTTCCCGCTGACGCTGCCGATGAGATTGTGCTCTTGACCCGCACTGGCAAAGCCAACCGTGTCAAAACCACGCTCGTGCCCCCTAAAGGCGCTTTGATGATGAAGTCACCGGGAAAAACGGCCGCAAGCGGGATTGTGACAGCCGTCGCAATGCCTAAAGAGGTGCGTCAGTGGTTATTCATTGATGAAAAAGGTGAAGGCCAAGCGGTTTTGAATTCCAAGGTGCCATTGGCGCAACGTCCAGCCCAAGGCGGTGTCGGACTGGTCAAAACACGTAAAGCACTAACACTCTTGCCGCTTGGAGTAGACCGTGTTGCATATGCTTTGACATCAACAGGCCGGGTACTACCTGTCAATTTATCTCGGTTTTATTCCACCACACCAACATCGCTTTTTGACCTTGAAAAGAAAGAAACAGTGGTGCGTGTCTGGCTGGAATCAGATGATTTATTGGACGCGGATGAACGCGGAAAGCGCGGATAAAAAATCGTTGTGTTCGTGAAATTCGCGTCCTAATTGACCAAGTAATCTCAGTTCTGGATAAGCATTGTCTTTCTAATCGCCCGAATCTTTATTACTCGAGAGAGATAGAGGAGGCTGAGCTTGTCGAAGCCGGG
>JAHDIM010000331.1 GCA_020630805.1 Anaerolineales bacterium | reverse complement strand
TATCAGCTATCAGCTACTTGTCCTGAGCCTGTCGAAGGATCAGCGTGTTACATGTGTAGCTTCCTCTAACTTACCACGTGAATGTCATATAGAAGCTTGTTTCGCCCAAGCACCAAACTACATCTTTCACTTGACTATTCTCAAAGTTGATAATACACTTCTTTTATCAAAAGTGATAATGGGTTGAGATGAACGAAAAAGTCAAATTGATGATGCATCCTATTCGGATGCGATTGGTGACAGAGCTAAGTGAACGACAGCTAACAACGCGCGAGCTTGCAGCAGCACTTCCAGATGTACCTCAGGCAACGTTGTATCGACAGATCAAACGATTGTTAGATGGCGGCGTGTTTTATGTTGTTGAAGAAAACGTTGTGAATGGGGCTATTGAACGGACGTATGCGTTAGTTGTTGAACATGTGCAGTTGACGCAAGAAGACGTTGCTGATCTCTCTGTAGAACAGCACGTTGAAATGTTCTCTATGTTTGCTGCAAGCCTAATTCACTCGTTTACGCGCTCGGTTGAATTGAATGCGGAGCAAGAAGTAAAAGGCGTGCAGTACGCCCGCACAAATGTGTATTTGTCAGAAGTAGAGCGCAAAGCGTTTGGGGAACAATTGTCAGACATCATTACGCAACTGATGGAAAACAAACCCAGCCCAGAGCGAAAGCGCTATGCGTTGGCATCTGTGTTTATGCCAGACGAAAGAATTTAGGCCTGAGTTACTCAGTGACAATCAACTTGCCGTGCATCAAGGTTTCATGACCAGGGACAGAGCAGATGTAAACATACTCACCTGGTTCAGCGGCAGTAAATGAAAAGGTTGTGCTTTCACCGGGCTTGAGAATAGGCGTTTCAATATCAAATTCTGGCAGAACAAAGTTGTGTTCCAGAGTGCCTGTGTTGGTGAATTGCACTTCAATGGTTTGCCCAACTTGCGCGTCTATATCGATGACATCAAAGAAGATGTCTTCTCCGGCGAGGACAACATTGACCGTGTCTGAACTGCCACAGCCTGACAGCAGCAGCGCGCATGTGACGAGAGTAAGTAACCAAACAGTTTTCATGCACTAATTTTAGCGTTCAATTTGCGTCGGCGACTGCGCCGATGTTCATACTTATTTGAGGGAGGCTGAGATGACAGAAACAAAAAAATCGATGCGGACGTTTTATATTGTTTGGTTTGGACAGTTAATTTCTACGCTTGGGAGCGGATTGACCGCGTTTGCCATCGCTGTCTGGATCTTTGAGCAAACGCACAATGCGACACCATTCATCCTCACAAACTTCTTCGGTAATGTACCTTATGTGTTGTTAGCCACCTATGCCGGTGTACTTGCTGATCGGCTCAACCGACGAAAAATTATGCTTACAGCCGACACTATTGCGGCCTGTACGACATTGCTTGCTCTCTGGTTGTTTACATCGGGAAATTTGGAAGTTTGGCACGTATGGGCCTTAGCGGCGATGGCGTCGGCGACGGCGGCGTTTCAAGAACCCGCTTGGACAGCAGCAATTACGCAGGTTGTTCCTGAAGAACAACTGACGCGTGCCGCAGGCTTAGGCCAGATGACACAAGCGATTAGCGCCATTGCAACACCTATTTTGGCCGGTGTTTTATATAGCCTCATTGGCTTAGGTGGCGTCATTTGGGTCGATATTGGAACATTTTGTTTTGCTGTGGTGACGCTATTGTGGGTACGTTTTCCACAGTTGGATCGTACAAAATCTAGTACGATGGAGAGTGACAACTGGCGTGAAAATTTGACAGCGGGCTACCGCTATTTGAGGCAGAAACGTGGCTTGTTTTACTTGATTTGCACCTTTGCCGTTGTCAATTTCATTGCGAACGCTGGGGCCGTCGTGATTGGCCCGTTGACACTTAGCATTGGCGATGCCCGCGACTTTGGGTTTGTGCAAATGGCGTCTGGCATCGGCCTGCTGATTGGCAGTATTGGGATTTCTGTTTGGGGGGGACCCAAAGGTAAGAAATTACCCACTATTTTTATTGCACTTGGAGGACTAAGCCTCGGTCTGATTTTGGCAGGAATTATTCCAACCATTTGGGGCATTGCGCTTGGATTTTCACTAGGGCTTTTGCTTATTCCGGTTGGGGCGTCTCTTTCTCAAAGCTTACATCAATTGCGTGTGCCTGAAGATTTACAAGGGCGCACCTTTGCGTTTAGCGGGATGTTAGGGCGCATTCTGATGCCAATCAGTTTTTTGATTGCAGGGCCCCTAATTGACAACGTCTTTGAACCGAATCTACAGGCTAATGGCGCGTGGGCTAGCGGATGGTTGGGGTCGGTCTTTGGTGTAGGTGCTGGGCGTGGATCAGGACTATTTCTATCGTTATCTGGAGTTCTACTCTTGATTTTTATCCTGTTTGCTTACAGTCACCCCCGAATTCGCAATTTGGAAATGGAGATTCCTGAGTTAAGTAAGAACGCCGTCGCAGAAGATGGATAGGGCGTCCAATCCATCAATAATGCTTTCAAACGCATCATTCTTCTTGTTTAGGTAGCAGCAAATTTAGTCACAACTGAATATAAGAAATACAAGCGTAAATCTGCAATTTTTGGTCTAAAAATAAACCGTAATTAGGCCAAAAATTGCTTTTTTGATTCTAAACATGGACAAATTACGTAATTTAGACCCGATTCAAACTAACTTATTACAAGTCTTGCTTTATTACTGTGATATTGTTTTCGTTCAATGTTGACTTAACTGAATCTAATTAGGTCGGCTCTCGCTTTTGCTAGCAACTATGGGGTTGTGGTTACTAGCACACAAAAAAATAGGAGATGCATATGAACGAGATCAAACTCCGGCGGGAATGGATTTTCCCATTCGTTGTTAGTTTGTTACTTTGGGTGTTCATCGTCTTGAGTTTTGCCGGAGATGAAAAGCTTGCGTTGCCTTCATCTGGCGCTTTTGATATGAATGCCCCTGTTGTGTTGTTAGCCGATGATGTTGTCGCAAACATCAAGGCTGCTGAGATGACACCGTTCTTGATGGAAGAAAGTGCGGCTTGGCGGCTAAGTGATCCGACAAGCCTCAGGACACCGATTGATGGAACATATCCGTCTGTCGCAGCAGATGTGGCTGATCTGCATACTGACCTGACAGGACGGGGCGTTACCGTTGCTGTCATTGACTCTGGGTTGTGGAATAAAACTGACTTGCTCTACAACACGAATGGCGAAAAGCGCGTGCTTGCGGAGTACAACGCTATTGAAAATACGCTAACGTCAGGTGTTGATCTAACGCTGAATGCAACGACCGACTCAAGTGGTCATGGCAGTATGGTGTCAAGCGTCATTGCAAACTCAGCGCCGCTAGCCGGTAATGGGTATACGGCCGCGCAAGGGGCATATCAGGGGGTTGCGCCAGATGTTAATTTAGTGTCTGTAAAAGCTTTTGATCAAGCAGGAAAAGGCACATATGCTGACATTTTGCGTGGCGTTGAATGGGTTATTGCGCATAAAGACGTCTACGACATCCGCGTTTTGAACCTGTCCTTTTACACCACACCGCAGTCACACTATTGGCAAGATCCACTGAACCAAGCGGTTATGCGCGCATGGGATGCAGGAATTGTTGTTGTTGCTGGTGCCGGGAATGATGGTAACGAGGCGATGACAGTTGGTGTGCCAGGTAACACGCCTTATATCATCACAGTCGGATCCTTGACAGATAACTACACCCTAGATGACCCCACAGATGATTACTTGCCGCCGTTCTCAGCGGCTGGCCCAACCGCTGAAGGGTTTATCAAACCAGATATGCTGGCGTATGGCGCACACATTATGAGTGTTTTGCCAAACGGCACATCAAAGGCCATTGAAAGCTTTGACTACAAAGTGTCGGGGACAAACTATGCAATGTCAGGGACATCAATCTCGGCACCTGTGGTCAGTGGGGTTGTGGCGCTGATGCTTGAAGATCAACCAAGCCTTTCTCCTGACGATGTAAAGTGCCGCCTGATGCATTCAGCTGAAGTTGCATTGAATGATGACGGCTCACGGAATTTCAGTATTTTCCAAGCGGGTGCTGGCCGCATCAATGCAGCTGGGGCGCTTAGGAGCAGTGCCAGTGGTTGTGCCAACGTTGGGCTTGATATTAAGGCAGATATTGTTGGGTTGCAACACTATCAAGGCCCAGTTGTTCAAGACGATTCAGGTAACTTTGTTGTCGCTGACGCAGGTTTCGAAACTGCTTGGGATGGCGTCACTGTCTCAGAAGCTGGCTACCTATGGAGCGGTGGTTACTTATGGAGTGGTGGCTATCTCTGGTC
>JAHDIM010000330.1 GCA_020630805.1 Anaerolineales bacterium | reverse complement strand
GTCAGGTGTCAGGTGTCAGGTGTCAGGTGTCAGGTGTCAGGTGTCAGGTGTCAGGGAAGATTATAGAAATGGCAGTTGGTATAAAGCAAACCGTGATTCATAAGCGTAGAGGCGCGCCCGCCGGGCCGACTCGGACACCGCCAATAAGCACACCGGTATATTATTGTAAATAATACACTAAATATCCGAAAATCAACTATATTAATCAAAAAGACCCCACTGTTGAGCGGGGTCTTCGTATTTACAAAAGGGGGTTGCGCTTATGGCAGTTGCAGCACGTCACCTGGATAGATGAGGTTGCTAGTCAAATTGTTCAAGCTCTTGAGCGTGTCAACATCAGTACCGTTGTTGACGGCGATGCGGAACAAGGTTTCGCCTTGTTGCACCACGTGGGTGTTGCCACTCGCGCTGGCGGCGGCGTTGCTGTCTTGTGCTGCGGCTGGGGCGTTAGCACCGGTTGGTAGGTTCAAGACTTGCCCAACTTCCAAGTTATCCGCATTCATGCCAGGGTTGGCATCAATAATCGCTTGTGGCTCTACGCCTAACTTGCGTGCAATCGCGCTTAGCCAGTCACCGGCTTGCACAGTGTAGGTCGTTGGCGCCGCAGCAGCTGGGGCTTCGGTTGGTGCCGGCACTGGCGTTGCTGTTGGTTCTGGCATTGGCGTAGCCGTTGGCTGTGGCACTTCAGCGGCGTCATCTGCCGCGGCAGCTTCACCGGTTGGCGCTGGATCATTTTCTGGCAGGACAACTTGTTCAGCTTGCGCTGTGGCGGTCAACCCAAAGTTGACAACTGCTTGCAAGGTCATTTCTGCTGTATCCGCAGCGTCTTGGACACCTTCAGCAGCGCCTTCAACTACATCTTTGGCAGCTTCAACACCGTCAGAAGCGGCTTCTGCACCAGCTTCCACAATGTCGCCAGCGCCTTCTAGCACGCCATCAGCGGCATCGGTAATTGGGTCACGCGTTGTCGCTGGCCGGGTACAAGCAGCAATAACTAATGCGCCTGCAAGTAAGGTGAGCAACAATGCAAAGTTGCGTTGCGAACCGAATTTCATCTTCTTTCTCCTAAAATCAAATTCTTGACTAATTTCTACTCTCTATAAAGACACCGCATCATTATAAAGGGAACCGTGAACGTTTGCTTATTCGTCGTCCCCGAGTGCCATTCCGGGTTGATCAAAGTCAATAATTTCACCACGATGGTTCACAATGATCTTAAATCCCATCATGCCCATCCATTGTTGTGCGCCGGCTGGCATGCCCGTTTGGATCAGCTTATCGATGTGTTGATCCATATTTTTGATTGAGCTGTCGACCATTGCTTTGGTGAACAAATCGTCTTTGCCCATCATTTGCAACACACCTTGCGTGGTCAAATCTTGATTGGCCATGATCTGCTCACGCATGATCTTGAGCACATCACGATCAATTTGCTCGGCTGGTACATGACGGCGAAAGCCCATGTCATTGATGACATACTGCGGTTCGCCCCCGACCCATGCCAGTTCGGCAGGTTCGCCAGCTTCGTTGAAAATAAGACCTTGAAAAAGTGGTTGTGCCATTTGCGGCGTTTACTCCAGTGCCAATTATTGGCTGTTCATGTTGACGCTACCGTTCACCCCACAAGGCAAGACTTCTGGGCCGTTTTCTTCATGAATGCGGTAGAAGTCCACAATTTGACGGTAGTCGTATTCTTCTAAATCTAAGCGATGTTGCCAAGCCAAGACAGAAATTGGGGTCACCATGCCTTGACTGTAGGGCATCACAATGACGCGCGCTTCTGGACAGCTGTTGAACGGGGCGTCGTCAAAGAAGCTTTCTGCTTCCGCTTTCAAGTCGGCACAGTTGTCGGTTTGAGAGCAGTCATACACGACAACAATGCCCCCATGTTCCATACTGTGCACCCAGAAGCCTTCATCCACCGTTTCGTTATATTTACCCCACGCGAGTGAGTCCGCATAGTGCGCCCCAGACGTTGGTGGATACGACGTAAAGGTCAACGGTGTGCCCGGTTCAACGTGGTCACGCCCAGCAGATGTTTGAAACTGTGTGTTCGGATTAACATCAGGCGTTGTAGAACGGTCAAACAGCAATGCCCCAATAATGAGCGCTGCGACAGCGACGACGCCACCAATGACGTAATAAAGTGTCCGGTTTGGTGCTTCAGATTGTTGCGCTGCTGCGCGACGACGTGATGTGTATTTTTTTGCCATAGCGTTTTTCTTATCTAACGCCTTTTCCTATTTAGTTTGACCAACTTATTTGGAAAAGGTCAACGAAAGTTCTCTCTAAAATTTTGAAATTTATTCTACCAAACCGGTAGGGTCGCCCTTGCGATTGTATTGACTATTGTCACACGTATTGCTGTTGCAAGTTAATAGCCGTACATTAACAAAAAAACGCAGCACCTAAAGGCGCTGCGTTCTAAATTTCTAGCGATTGATCCTAATTTACATCAGCGTGTCTGTGTCTGTTGGAACCGTTGCCAACCAAAGCCGCCGCACATGGTCAGGCAAGTTCAGAATTTCTAAGTCACACTTGCGCTCTATCATCCATTGCTGACTTTCAATAAGGGCAATGACTCCATGTGAATCAATGGCTTTAACCCCAGACATCTCTAACGTTAATCGTTCTACATTTTGACTCGCGAAAGCGCTTATTTGGTCTTTTAACGTGGTGGCTTGGTCACGTGTAATGACGCCAACGACCTTTAACGTCACTTCCCTGTGCGAGCCCTCGGTCACTCGAATTCGCATATCCTATACTCCAAATTGGTAACAGTACCCAAACGGTAACAATACATTTCCCAGATCCCTCCAGTGCCGAGTTTGTGTTTCGGGTGCATCTTCTGAAACAAAACTAGGCGATCTGAAGTGACTAAACTATAGCGTCTCAATTAACCTTAAGAGATATAGAAATAGTTGAGGGTTTATTAAGTTAGAATTCGGCGTATTTTGGTAAGAGGCTGCCCGTCACCTAGCCGCAAGGCGCTCCGCAGCCCGTTACAGGTATACTACCCAAAAACGGAGGGGGCTTGAAGTCTGTAGAGCCCTTCACAATTTAGTCTAGTAACCAAAGCAGCAATTTTTTATGTTCCGACATTGGCGTCTCGTACTGGTAGTCCTTTTTGCCACTCTTCTTATTCCATTTACCGCAGTTCATGCGCAAACCGAATACACCGTGCAACCCGGTGACACCTTGTCTCGAATTGCGTCGCGCACTGGCGCAAGCGTCGCAGACATTATGGATGCGAACGGTTTGGCAAACCCAAATCTGATTTATGTCGGGCAAGCCCTGATTATTCCAGGTGCCGCGCCAGCTGCTGCTGAAACGGCGCCGCCAGCCGCACCCGTTCCCGTAGCACACCCTACACCTGCGCCCATCGTGCTGCCACCGCCAGCTCCCAGTCAGGCGCTAAGCATCCTCACTGGCACAGACCCGATCTATCAGAACATTGTTGGGCCGCCAGATTTCGTTGCCCAAATGACGCGCGTCATTCAATGGCTAGAGGTCAATGATCCGGGGGCGTTTGAGTTACTCGTCTCATTTACGGACGGCATTCGCCCGTCCGACCGTCCAACGCAGGCCTATGCAGAATATGTGATGAATGGGGAGTATGAGAACTGCACCATCTCCATGCTGTACATGATTGATGATGTCCTGACAGCTTCGTTGCTGTACCACGAGGTCTTCCACTGCATGCGCGGGTATCAGCACGCGTGGGGTACGGAAGCCCAAGAAGAGATCTTGGCCTACACCGAGCAAAAATACTTCTTACAGCGCCACGGCGTGGATCCGTTCTATACGGCGCAGATTGATAATTTCATTGCCCGCTATGCAGAAATCGCCGCGCACGAACATTGATTCATCTGTAGTGCCACTCCGCAGAGTGGCAAGTAGACATAAAACGAAGTGGTTCTGCTAGCCATCTCCTGTGCGCGGATGTCATCCCGCGCACGAACGAATAACAAAAAAGTAAACGTATAGTCAGCGTGTGCGGGATACATTCGGCAAGCTCAGCACAAGTCTCATTGCAATAATGCGCTGTTTTGAAGCCTTGGTATCAACGAGATCCCAGCCGCCGAATCTCTTGAGCAACTTTTGGTCAACTCGTTCGCGTCTGGGACTTGTACTGAGCAGCGTCGAATGTATGACGCCTGTGCTTTCGTTTTAGCTAGCAGAAGCGAATTTTTCAATGTAATAGTTCTTGGCTTGATGCCTATTTGCCACGCCGCGGCGTGGCGCGACGACATCATTCCTCACGCGGGAACCACAGCATAAACACGGTGCCGTTTGGCTCACCAC
>JAHDIM010000034.1 GCA_020630805.1 Anaerolineales bacterium | reverse complement strand
CGGCTTGAATGCGGTCAATATCGGCTTGTTCCATCATACGCGGCGTTTTCCACAGTCGAACCCCGTCAGTATCAAACGGTTCATCACCAGGGCCAATGATGTCATAGCCACCGTCTTCGTTTTTGAGGTGCGTGCCGCCATCCCAAGGACGGGCGCAACTGCCTTTGCGGCCCGCATGCGCGAGTTGAATACCGGGCACAGCGCCGTGCCGCTCAATAAATCGATTGATGGGTTGCAGCGCTTCGGCTTGGACATCATTCCAAAGACCAGCACAGCCGGGTGTGATACGACCTTCAGGACTGACAGCAGTCGCTTCAGCGATGATCAGACCGGCGCCGCCAACAGCGCGTGACCCAAGGTGCACCATGTGCCAGTCGGTGGCGACACCGTCTTCTGAGCTGTATTGGCACATTGGCGCAACACCAATGCGATTTTTGAACGTAACATCTTTGATTTTGAGTGGGGAAAACAGGTGTGACATAGTTGTTATTTTACTGATTTTTTCTTGCGAACTACAGTGGTTATACGGCAAGGAGGACTGTCTCGACACGTCTGTTTTGTCAAACTTCGCAAGATCTTCACAATGTCTAAACCATTTGGAATGGCTTTCTCTTATGCTTGTAACTTGGAGATGATTATCAATGACACAAGGTGATTTGGTGAATAATTTTGCTGGCCTGTCCATGGCTGATGCGCAGACGCGCTTGGCGGCGGGGCAAGGCAATACGCTTGCGCGTAGTAATGGTCGGTCTTATTGGGCCATTATTCGCGGTAATCTATTGTCTTATTTTAGCCTTATTCTGTTCACAATCGGAATTGTGTTGGCGGCTTTAGGACAATACAACGATGCTTTCTTAACTGCCTGTATCGGCATTATTAATGCATTCATCGGCACGATTCAAGAATTACGCGCCAAACGTCAGCTTGATCAGATTTCGGTGTTGGCACGTCCCAAAATTACAGTCGTGCGTGACAGTCAAGAGCATGAAGTTGCGGCCTCCGAAATTGTGCGGGGCGATGTCATCAAGCTCGTGGCTGGTGACCAAGTCCCAGCAGATGGCGCTGTACTTTCGAAGGGTGTACTGGAACTTGACGAATCGCTATTGACGGGCGAAACCGACCTGATCCGTAAAGGGCAGGGCGATGAAGTGCTCTCGGGCAGTTTTTGCGTCGCCGGAGAGGGCTACTTCGAAGCGCAAAATGTAGGCAGCGAGAGCTTTGCAAACAAACTCACGGCTGCTGCGCGGACTTTTGAGCCGGCGCAAACACCATTACAAGCCAATGTTAATTATGTGGTGGGGTTGGTCATGGTGCTTTCTATCATCATGGCAGCAATTTTTTATATTGCCGGTTTTATTCAAGAGTTTACGCTTATTGAAAATGTCAAAGCCACGGCTGTCTTTACGGGCCTCATTCCATATGGTTTGTTTCTGACAATTGCCGTGACCTATGCAATGGCTAGCGTGCGGATTGCTCGCCAAGGCGCACTGGCGCAACAAAGTAATGCAATAGAGTCGCTCAATAATGTGGACGTGCTTTGTCTCGATAAAACAGGTACGTTGACGTCTGGCCGCATGCAATTGACAGAGCTAGTGGTGCTTCAGCCCGATGTGACGCCGTCTAATATTTCGACACAACTGGGTAGCTTTGTTCGTTCAGCAACGTCACAAAATGCAACGAGTGAAGCAATTTTGCTTGGGACAAAGGGCACCGTTACAGCGGTTGTGGACGAGGTGCCATTTTCTTCAAAACGAAAGTGGAGTGCCCTGACCTTTGCTGAGACAACCATGCAAGGTGTCTATGCGCTGGGCGCAGTCGAAATGCTAGGGGTCTATTTGCAGGCAGGCGTTACTGCTGAACTACTTGCCCAAGTGCAGCAATTGTCCGATCGGGGATTGCGCGTTTTGTTATTTGCGCATGCGCCAACACGCGTCACGCTGTCCGACGCCGAGGCGGCGCCAACGTTACCTACGCTAACCCCACTGGCATTGGTGGGTCTTAGCGATGAATTACGGCCGCAAGTGGGAGAAACGCTAGCTGCGTTCAAAGAGTTGGGCGTGCAATTGAAAATCATCTCTGGTGACAATCCGCGCACGGTTGCTGCGCTTGCCAAGCAGGTCGGATTTGAATCTCCTACGCTAATTTCTGGTCCAGAACTGGCGCAACTTTCTCCAACTGAAGCAATTCAAGCGGCTAAGGACGCAACCATTTTTGGACGTATCACACCAGAGCAAAAGCAACAGCTCGTGGCGAATTTGATGGCGGAAGGCCATTACGTGGCTATGATTGGGGATGGTGTAAATGACGTACTTTCCCTAAAAAAGTCGACCTTGGGGCTTGCCATGGAAAGTGGTAGCAATGCTGCTCGTAACGTCGCAGATATGGTGTTGCTAGGCGACTCGTTTTCGGCGCTGGTGCCGGCATTACGTGATGGAAAACGCATCGTTAACGGCATTAGTGATGCGACCTACTTACTTACGGCGCGCGGCTTGTGTTACGCGTTCGTCATTATTGGTGTGATGATGGTGGGTTTAGATTTCCCATTTCAACCGTCGCAACTTGGCCTGACCACATTTAGCGTTGGCATCCCCGCGTTCATGCTCACTATTTTTGCGCGACCCGTAGATCATAAGGTGCCGCTGCTCCAAACGGTGGTCAGATTTGTACTGCCTTTCACGGTTTGGACAATGCTACTTGGCGTCACCCAATATGCATATTTCCAATACCGTACCCCAGACGTGTTGGCGACGCAAACCTTACCCCCAAGAGCAATTGAACGTTTCGAAACGGCAACAGGGCTGGTATATGGTGTGGATGCTGAATTTGCAGAGGTGGTGGTCACGCTAATTTCGCAATCGAACTTGTCTAACTTTCTTTCGATTGCCACCATGCTGCTGGTGTTCTTTTTACATCCACCGATCTCATTTTTTGCTGTATGGCGTCCTGTCACGCCAGATAAGCGACCAGCGCTCATGGCAATTGGCGTTGTTATTTTGTATCTCACGTTGCTGGAAAGTAACACGGTATTGAACTACTTTGGCATTGTGGGGACTCCCGGCTGGGTGTGGGGCATACAGGCGGGGCTACTTACTGTTTGGCTGTTGGGCTTTCGCCTGATTTTGAAGCGCAATCTTGTCGAGAGATTCCTCATCCCTTCTGTTTGAGGCGGCGCTAGGGCGATGCCTTAACATGCATGTCTTTCTCGTTCTGATATAGCACTATTTACTGGATATTGATATGGTGAATCGAAAATTTTTATCGCGATTGTTGGTTGGTTTATTGATCTTGACCATTGCTGGCAGCGTTGGCGTTGTGTACTTTGGGTATTTCCAAACGGTGAATGCTGGGCTGACATTTAGCAATGCGTTGCATGTTCCACCCATCTTAGACCCTGAACTTGAAAACGGTGAAAAGGTTTATACATTTTCGCTTCAGAAGGGCAACCACGCTTTTATTGATGGTCAACCTACAGCAACCTTAGGGTTCAATGGCGACTATTTAGGACCAACTATCAAAGTAGATGCTGGTGATCTGGTGCGGTTCAACATTACCAATGAATTGGACGAAGTCTCCACGGTGCACTGGCATGGCATGCACGTGCCGCCAGAAATGGATGGGACACCGCATCAGCCAATTGCTGTTGGAGAGACATGGCAGCCGTACTATGAGATCAAAAATGAAGCGTCTACGATGTGGTATCACCCGCATACTCACGGGCGCACTGCGCATCAGTCTTACTTTGGGCTAGCAGCGTTTTTTATCATTGAAGATGACAACTCGAAGAGTCTTGCCATCCCGCAGACCTATGGTGTCGATGACTTTCCGCTTGCGGTGCAAGACCGTAGGTTCACGGATACGGGCGACTTGTTCTATCCAGCGACTGGCAATGCCTTTCTAGGTGATTCTGTGGTGGTCAACGGTACGTATGCCCCGCAACTCACGGTAGCGGGTAAACGTATTCGGTTACGGTTGCTCAATGGGTCAAACTCACGCATTTTTCGTTTTGCCTTTAGCGATGGACGCACGTTCCATCAGATTGCGACCGATGGGGGCTTGCTCGCCGCGCCAGTTGCATTAGATCAAGTAAAGCTTTCGCCCGGCGAGCGCGCAGAAATTGTGGTGGATTTCTCCGACAATACGGATGTCAAACTCATCTCATTGCCAGATACAAATCTGCTTGCAATGGCTGAAAACGCTTTTGAAGGCGATAGTGGACGCTTTGATATTCTTCAAATCAACGTACAGCCAACCGATGACGTTTCTCCAGAATTGCCGTCTGTTTTGAATGTTATAAACGGTTGGGACGAAAGTGAGGTGGACCGCGTCCGTACGATGCGCTTGGCGGGCCAGATGAGCCAAGATGCTAATGCTGCTGCCGATAGCGCAATTGGCAGCGGACGCCAAATTCCAATCAATGGCAAGTTGATGAATATGGCGCGTGTGGATGAAGTCGTCACGCTTGGCGATATTGAAATCTGGGAGATTACGAACATGGGCGGTGTGCCGCATCCGTTTCACGTACATGACGTGCAGTTTCTAGTCGTAGACCGTGACGGCGACGCACCACCGGCCAACGAACAGGGTTGGAAAGACACGACGTTGATCAATGCGGGAGAGACGGTGCGCATCATTGCGCAATTTACAGACTTTGCGAGCGAGGACGTCCCCTATATGTACCACTGTCATATCATGGAGCATGAAGACAATGGCATGATGGGACAGTTTACGGTTGTAGAACCGGATTCGGCGTTGGCTGGTTCAGATGGCTATATGTTGGAGCTAAACGCTGAGTTGCATGGTGAGATGGAGCATTAGCGTAGTAGGAACGGAACCTGGTAAGTAGCTTGTCATTTTATAGAAAGGTATACGTATTCTTTTTCACTGGCTTAAGACAAGGTGTTGTCATCACGAGCACGTTTGCAGAACGGCCAAGTTGAATAAACCACTGCGTGCGAGGGATCTCACCTATGAATTTCGGAGGCAATGGTGCTTGATATGCTGACCTCAGATCCCGCGCACGCCAACTAAGTGTAAATTGCAGGGTAACTCGTTCGTGCTACTAAGTAACATCAACTGTTACTTGTAGTCTTCAAGCGATTTTTTCGCTTGGTTACTGCTAAGGACACAGCTTTTGAAAGACCATAGACCAGATGGTTCGCACGCAATCGATTAGGTTACCAAAGGGTAATTCATTCGTGCTCTCCATGACACGACAAAGTTGCGGTTACTGTCCTTGCAGACTTCAACCAACGGCTATGCTGGTCAGCCACTCGTGATGACACGACCATTGGGTACGGACGAAACTCCAACGGTTTTATTGAAGAATACGTAATTGGATGAACAGTCGCTATGACGCAAACGATATTAATTGTTGAAGACAATGTGAACGCCCAAAACATGGTGCGTAATTATTTGCAGGACCAAGGGTTTGCGGTGCTCTTAGCCAATAATGGCGAAGACGCTCTACAGGTGCTTGAAACGCAACAGCCACACCTTATTTTGCTGGATATTATGATGCCCAAAATGGATGGCTATGCGTTCATTCGCAAGGTGCGCCGACAAATGGCCGTGCCGGTCATTATGTTGACTGCCAAGCGTCACGAGCACAATATTGTCAAAGGCTTTGAGCTTGGGGCAGATGATTACATCACTAAACCATTTCGCATGCGCGAACTCCTGATGCGCATCCGCGCGGTTCTGCGCCGGAGTGCGACACTTGCTCCCATTAGTACGGATGAATCGCGAACGACTGGGCAAATTACAATCAACAGCAAGCATCAGACTGTTACCGTTGCTGGCCGTCAGGTTGACCTGACGCATACTGAATTTATTGTGTTTGGGCAACTCTTTGACTCTGCCGATGTACCAGTTAGCCGTGCGACGCTGTGTACGCAGTTGATTCAACATAATTATTCTGGCTCTGAAATGACGCTGAAAACGCACATTCGGAATTTGCGCCAAAAGGTCGAACCAGATCCAGTGACTCCTAAATATATCGAAACGATTTATGGCGTGGGCTACCGTTTGAGAACGCATGAATAGATCGCTACGTACGACGCTCATGCTGTCGTATCTCGGAATCGCAGTGGTTACAGCGGCGCTGATTTATGGCATCACGCAATATTCAGTAACCAGACGGCTCGCGCGTGAATTGCTATCCACCGATCTGCAAGAAATTCACGATGAGGTCTTGCTTTGGTATGAAACAGAGCCAAATTGGGACGGATTTGAGCAATACTATTTGTCGTTGCATCCAGAAGACGGAGCTGAGTTTGTGCAAGGAAATCGCACCCAGCAGCGGGTGGCCACGTTACAGCATGGCGTGGTTGACCATGAACGGCGGGCCTTAGTCGTCTATCAACAATATGCCATTGGCGACATTTTGCCGCAAGCACTGATGACGCAGGCTCTGCCAGTCATGGCAGCCGGTGAAACAATTGCTTGGGTGGTGCCAGATGAGTTGGCGTTGGGCAATTATGAACTGCGTCAGCGGCTGTATGTGGAGAACACAAACTTTGTGCTAGGTTGGGCGAGCGTGGCAGCCGTGCTGATTGCGCTGCTCATCGGTTGGCTATTGTCAAAACGGATTTTGAAACCGATCACTGCGCTGACGGAAGCCTCTGAAGCGATGGCGAGCGGGGCGCTTGAACAGGCGGTCCCAGTCTCCAGCCGAGATGAGATTGGCGTGTTAGCATCGCGGTTCAATGCCATGAGTCTGCAAGTCGCGACATCAGATCAACAGCGTCGTGATTTAACCGCTGCTATCGCGCATGATTTGAGTACGCCGTTGCATGTGGTGTCAGGCTATACTGAAATTATTCAAGACAATATTGCCTCTGCAACGCCTGAAACACTCAGTATTATGGCGTCAGAACTTGAGCAACTGCGGCGTCTGGTTGAAGATTTAGACACCTTAGCCCTAACGGATACGAATCAACTTTCGCTGAACTTAGAGCCAGTGCATCTAGATGAATATTTGCCGCAGATTGTTGCAACATATCAAACGTTAGCTGAAGCAAATGATGTGAGTCTGGCGTATCAGCAGTCTTCGGCAGAGCAATTGCCTACAGTGCTGGTGGATCGTGACCGCCTAACCCAAATCTTACAAAACCTCCTCTCAAACAGCGTTAGACACACGCCGTCTGGCGGTAACATATATTTAGGGTTAGATTTTCAGACCAGAGATAGTTGTTTAGGTATTTATGTTGAAGATAATGGAAGCGGAATTCTGCCAGAAGACTTGCCTTTTATTTTCAATCGTTTCTACCAGGCTGATAAGTCACGCAGCCAAAACGGGAAAATGGGACTAGGCCTTTCCATTTCTAAGGGGCTTGTTGAAGCAATGGGCGGCAAAATTTCTGCATCCTCTAAAGGGCCGAATCTCGGGGCAATCTTCACTATTTCTTTACCTCTTGCCTAGTTGTTCTCGTTATCCTCTAGGAGTCAACAAGTGTGAAGTGTTGACCTTACTCTATCCATTAGGAGATTACCTTATGAAGAAAAATATTATCGTTGCTCTTCTAGTTGCAGTTGTTCTAAGTGCTTGTAGCAGTGGCGCACCTAGCGCTGGCGAAGACCTAAATGAAACAACGGCATCCACGAGCGGTGGCACTGAATTTGTTATGGAAGCTTGGGCTGACAACTGGTTCGCAGCTTATTTGGGCGACACGCTTGTTGTTGAAGACAGTGTCTCAATTACGACTGAACGTTCTTTCAATGCCGAAAAGGTGACGTTCTCTGCTGACTATCCGTTGGAGATGAATTTCATTCTGAAAGACTACAAAGAGAATGACACGGGGCTCGAATACATTGGGGCGAACAATCAACAAATGGGTGACGGTGGCTTTATTATGCAGCTGACGGACACTGCTACGAACGAAGTGGTGGGTGTCACCAACGGTGACTGGGCCTGTACTGTTATTCACACAGCACCACTCGACAAGAGCTGCGAAAGCGCATCAGACCCCGTTGCTGGTGAAGGTGCTTGTGGCTTTGAAGACCTTCCAGAGCCAGATGGCTGGAAGTCTGCTGACTTTGATTCCAGCAGTTGGACTGCAACCACTGTGCACGCTGCTAGCGATGTTGATCCAAAGATGGGCTATGACGAAGTTGACTGGAACGCCAATGCAGAACTGATTTGGGGGCCAGACTTGGAAACTAACAACACCGTGCTGTGTAAGGTGACTTTTACTGCGCCGTAAAGCTAAGTTCCGAAACACTAGCATCCAATAATAAATAAAAGCGGTCATTTGCTGAGCAGATGGCCGCTTTTATTTTATGTAACTTCAATTACATAACTTCTCAAACCGACGATAACCCTTAACTAACTTCCAGTAATAGCCGTAAAACTGGTGCTTTTGCCTATAGCTATTCTAAATTTAGGCGCTGGGGTGTCTGTCTAGACTAAACCTAGAAGAAGAAACAACATGCCCTAAATTGAGATGAAAATAACGCAACTGAAATCAAGTTATGTCATCGCAGCCTTCATCATTGCCCTCACATTAAGCACAATCGTTGTCAGTTTAGTATTTGCAGCGCCAAGTTTGCTGCTTACCAAAACTGTAAACGACACAAACGTCGAGCCGGGAGATATCGTCACCTTTACATTGCGCTATCGCTGTGCGTCGTTAACTGAGCATTGTATGAATGCAACAGTGACAGATCCCGTGCCGACTGACATGGAAATTGTTAGGTACAGCACTACCAGTGGGCTGATTGCTGATGTCAATTTGGTTGGCAATACCATCACTTGGGATTTGCAGAGCCCGGGTAGCCCCGCTGGACAGCTTGATGCAGGGTCTACGGGCCTCTTGAAAATCCATGCGCGTTTCCCTGCCTGTTCGACAGCAGTAATCTCCGCAACAACCGTCACGAATACGGCGACATTTGCCGAAGACTCTGGCAGCGTCGATTCTGACGTCAATGTGACTTTGGATACGGATGTCCCCGTCTGTGCCGAAGTCGATCCCCCACCACCAGCAACGGACTTGAGTAAACATACGCATCCGACCAACGATTCTGATCCAATTGCGCCGGGTGGGATGGATTACACAGATTTTATATTTCCAGCATCAGCAACGGGTTACACCGCCACTGACATTTTTCCAACAGGTATGCGCCCAGCCAATGCGAGCCGCGGTACAGCGAATAGCTGGGCAATTCGTTGTGAAGGGATGGCGACGGCAGTTACACCTGCGGTCAGTGCGAACCTCTCATTGTTTCGTGCGGATGAAATGATTAATGACCCAGCATTCAGTACTTGTACTGCAACTCTACAGCCTCAATTCGACACGTCAGACTCCCCACCAGTCTATGTTCATAACATCGAAGAAATTCAATGGACGATCGATGCTGGCTCGCCAGATGGGAATACGACAGCCACGACATATGTTGATCCAAGTGTGACACCGGGCACAGTGCTTGAAAACTGCATTACGCCCATTGCAGGTGATGTTTCGATGACAGAGGACTGTACGATCCTGCGCGTCGACGATGATGTTGCGTATCCACATATTGCTAAAGTGGTTGCTGGGCACCCTGAGTTACCAATGGGCGACCAAGGAAATACAGAGTGGGGTGCTTTGGCGGAAGATCTTAGTGCTATCCCGCCAATTCAACAGGGGCCTTCGGATATTGTCTACTCATTGCAATTGTATGTCTCGCGACAAGGTCAGGCGCTTTCATATCCAATTCTGACGGACTTGTTGCCCGTTGAAATGGAGTATGTGCCACCTTCAGAGGGCGGCACGAATTTCTGGAAACTAAGCAACCATAATAATTGGACGCCAGACCCATCTAATAAATGTTTCCACGAAGATGTTGTCTTTGAAGCCATTGAGGATTATGCGGGCACGGGCCGGACATTGCTGCGTTGGTCACTGCCGGAATGTACTATTCCCCAAGCACAAGCAACAGCATGGATGTATTTCTATTTCAGTGCACGCGTCAAACCAGGAACTGCCGCAAGTTCCGTGATTGGCAACGTGCCGACCATTGGTAGTCCGAATCCAGTCGGCACTTATGTCTGTAATTCTTGGCACCAAGGTTTTTATGATGGTGACCAAATTGATGACTGGGACTTGGATGGTGATGGCAACACAACTGAGAACCACTGTAACGGTCAACGCCCAACATACATCTGGCCCACCATTTCAGACATGCAGTCTTCGAAGTGGGTCCAAGGCGCATTGGATTCAGAACTCTCTCGTTATCCGTTTTATGGCGACACAGATGCGACCGGCTCTGGTACCTATGAAATGCTGATTGAAAATACAGGCAATGTCGATGTTACGCAATTTGATGTAGTCGATTTTCTGCCACATAGCGGTGACACTGACACACTCGGCGTGGTTGGCGCGCGGGACTCAGATTGGGCGATGGAACTCAGCGGCGAAATCACAGTAGAACGCTCTAGCGATGGCGGCGACACCTGGGCAACCGTCCCAGACTCTGACCTCAATACAGTCGGTGCCATGTATGCCAACTCAACTAACCCTTGTCGTTTTGACACAGCCGCGCCGGCAGGCGAACAACTTTCTGTGACTGGAGATGGCCCAGTTGCTTGTACCAGCCTAGATGCTGCAACGACCGCAGATGGCGCGACCTCATTTGGCTTCCGTTTTGTGCCAGCGACCAACTTCACTGCCGGTGAAAAACTGCGCATTACTGTGCCAGTTGAACTAAGCGGGAACCCACCAGGCTGTACTGATCCAACCTGTGCTGGCGGTGTAGAGACCATCAATAATGCAGCCATTGCTTGGAACTCGTTTGCCTTTGGTGGGACCTACCTTGATGGCGGGACGCAAAATTTGCTAGATACGGAACCTATCAAAGTTGGTCTACGCATGATGGACACGGCCAACTACACCAGTTTAGGGAATTATGTTTGGTTAGATAGCAATGCAAACGGCCTGCAAGACGCAGGTGAGCCACCGTTTGAAGACATTACAGTGAGTCTGTACAACGCGGCTGGGGACACCTTGCTGCAACAGACGTTGACAGACAGCAATGGTTTTTACCGTTTCGATGGTTTAGATCCAGACACCACGTTCCTTGTGCGCCTAGATAACGCCGCTGACTTCACAATGGGCGGTCCGCTAGAAGGCTATGCACTGACAGCAACCAACATCAATGACGGTTCGGTCGCGCTCGGTAGTGATGATGCTGATGACAACGATGCTGACTATAACGGTGATGGTGACCCTGAGATTACCGCCGCCACTGGCCCAGTCACTGGGGTTGATTTGCCAGCTGATCCTTCAGAATATCCAACCTATGACTTTGGCTTTTGGCAACCGGCATCTATCGGGAACTACGTTTGGTATGACCTCGATGGATTTGGAGATCAGAACACGACTGGGGAGGCTGGCGCTGAAGGTGTCACTGTCACCCTGATGGATCCCGGCGCAGATGGTGTGGTGGGCACTGACGATGATGCTGTTGTCGACACCACCACGACTAACGCCGCTGGCTTTTATCTATTTGATCAATTGCCAGCCGGTGACTATTACCTTGAATTTGATGCATCGACGTTGACTGGTACCGATGGCCTCGGCGGCGCGGCTGATCCAGCGGATTGGGTGCCAACATCCAGTAATGTGACGGGTGACGACACCAATGACAGCGATGCTGATAGCGCTGGTCGCACCATTGTGACAACCTTGGCATTTGGCGAAACTGACCTGACTTGGGACTTCGGCTTAACCGCTGCTCCCGGTGCGCCAGTCTCGCTTGGGAACTATGTTTGGGCAGACTGGAATGAAGACGGGGTGCAAGACGTTGGTGAACCTGGCGTGCCAGGAGTACAAGTCACGCTATTGGACAATGCTGGACTGCCGTTGTCTGTGACGTATACCGACGGCACGGGCTATTACAACTTTGCCAATCTCACTGATGGCAATACTTATGAACTGGTCTTCACACCGCCAACTGGCTTTAGCTTGACAGAAGCCAATGATGCCACGCCAACTGTCGGTAGTAACGACACAAACGACTCAGATGCGGATCAGCTTTCCGGCAGTACAGGCCAATTTGTCTTGTCTCCGGCAGATGACGGTGGCACCGTTGATGTCAATGGTGTTGCAAACATGACAGCAACTGCTGACAACACTTGGGATGCTGGTCTGATTGCGACTGTTACCGCGTTGGGCAACTTTGTCTGGCTGGACGATGGCGCCGGTGGCGGTACGCGTAACGATGGCATTCTCAATGGCGCTGAAGCTGGAATTGATGGGGTCACTGTTGAACTCTACAACGTTGGTGACACAGCAGAGGTTGATACGCCAGTGGCGACGGTCACGACAGCGAGCGGTGGCTACTATGCTTTTGATCTGCTTACGCCGGGCGACTACTTTGTGCACATTCCGTCAATCAACTTTGCGGCTGATGCAGCGCTTGAAGGCTACCTTTCAAGCGAAGGTGCAGGCGCTGACGAAACGTCTGATCAGACCGCAGATGAAAACGGGATCGATGATAGTGATCCGGCAACCAATGGGATTTCCAGCCAAACCTACACATTAAGTGTCGATGGCGAACTGACCGGCGAAGACCAGTCTAACTATATTGGGGTCTTGCCCGACGACAACGTCAATTTCAGCGCTGACTTTGGATTTATGACGCCGGTCTTTGACTTGGCACTGCGCAAAACGCTGGTCACCGTGGGCACTATCATGCCTGGGCAAACAGTTGTTTTTGAAATCGAAGTTTTCAATCAAGGCAATTTCGATGCGGACACAATTGTTGTGACCGACTATTACGACACAGATCTGCCTTATACAAGTAGCAATGCGGCAACCATTACGACCACAACAAATACAAACGCAGTCGTCATTAGTGATGCTGCGGGCGTTTTCACGATAGACACCTTAGCCGCTGGTGACAGTGTCGAGTGGCAAGTCACAACAACGGTAGATGCAGGCTTTAGTGGCACAGAGCTCATCAACTGGGCAGAAATTAGCGCGGCAGATGATGACAATGACGGTGGCACAGCCGCACCAACTGACTTGGACAGTACGCCAGATAATACCAACTTCAATCAAGCGGGCGAAACCAATGACTTAGATGATGACAACGTCATCACAGAAGATGGCAAGAACGGTGGTGACGAAGACGATCATGATCCGGCAGCGGTGACAATTACGCAGCCAACGGCAACGCCAGTTCCAACCAATACGCCGACAAATACACCAGTCCCCACGGATACACCGACTGCTGTTCCAACTGAAACCCCGACGAACACGCCGGTGCCAACGGATACCCCAACTGCGGTGCCAACGAGTACACCAACGGATACGCCGACAGCAGTGCCAACTAGTACATCGACCAACACGCCCGTCCCAACAGACACGCCAACGGCAGTGCCGACAAACACGCCAACCAATACGCCAACACCGACACCAACGCCCATTTACAGCCTTGGGAACCTAGTCTGGGAAGACGCGAATGACAATGGTGTGTTGGACACTGACGAACAACCACTCGCCAATGTCACCATAGAGCTTTGGCAAGACAGCGACAGCAATGGCGAACCAGACGATGTCAATACAGATGGCACCGTTGATGACGACGACCGCCTAGCAACTGTAACGACAGACTCAGCAGGTCTGTACCTGTTTGACAATCTCAATGCAGGTGATTATCTGGTCAGCATTCCGGCAAGTGCTTGGACGGATGATGGTCCGTTAGCGGGATACCGTTCTTCGACTGGTGACACCCAATCTGATGTGGACGGTGATGACAATGGTATTGATCCAGACACCATTGGCGCTGCTGTTTGGTCAGACACGGTGACCCTAGGCGATGGCGAACCCACTGGCGAAGATCCTGACAATGACACGGTGACACCGGACGAAAACGAAAATCTAACGGTTGACTTTGGCTTCGTGAAAAACTTTGACCTTGCGCTGATCAAAGAACTGGTTGACGAAAGTCCGTATGAACCGACTGATAGCGTGACGTTCACAATTTCCGTGGTGAACCAAGGCACAGCACATGCTTACGACGTTGTTGTAACTGACTACATCCCGGATGGATTGACATTCTCTGCATTTGAAGCAGATCACACTGACATCAGTATTGATACCGACACGAGCGTTGTCACGATTGAAGAATTACTCGCGGGTGAGACAAAAACGTACAACTTGACCTTCACTATCGATAGCGATTTCCAAGGCACAAGTCTCACGAACTGGGCCGAAATCAGCGCCGCAGATGACGATCAAGATCCAGACAATGACCCGCCAACTGATCTAGACAGTACGTTTGATGCTGAGAATCAAAACACAGCGGGCGAAGCAGACGGCACTTGGGTCGACAATGCCCTTGAGGGCGATGGTAACAGCGACGGTGATGAAGATGACCATGACGGCGAAATGTTTGCCGTCGGGCAGGTCTTTGACTTGGCGCTGCAAAAACAAACCGTTGGTGCTGGGCCGTTTGTGCCCGGTGGCGAGGTGACGTTTAGCCTCACTGTTGAGAACCAAGGTTCTCTATACGCGAACACGATTGAAATTTCAGATTATGTACCAACGGGTCTGACCTACAAAGCGAGCAATGCCGCAGATGTCTCCTTAACTGCGAATAGCAATGCGGTCTCCATTACCGACAATGGTGTGGTCGCAGACAATACTCTGACATTGATCATCGATGCGCTTGCTGCTGGCGACGATGTTACTGTAGATGTCACGTTCACAATCGATAGCGACTATACAGATGACACCATCACCAACTGGGCTGAAATTAGTGCTGCGGATGATGATGACGATGACGACAATGCTGCTCCGACGGATAGTGACAGCACGCCCGACTCTGATAACCAAAATACGGCTGGTGAAACTGATGGCACTTATGTCGATGACGCCACAAATCAGGATGGCAACAATGGCGGTGATGAAGACGACCATGATGGTGAAACAATCACGATTACGCCATTGGTCTTTGACTTGGCGCTGACAAAATCTCCAAAGCCAGATCAAACTTTCTTGCCCGGTGGGGATGCAGTCTTTGCAATTACCGTCATCAATCAAGGTGAACAAGATGCGTACCGCATCAGCGTGACAGATTATGTGCCGAGTGGGATGACGTTCAAAACTAGCAGTGCTGCATCTGTAACCACGACAGATGGTGGTAATGCCGTGGCGGTGACTGACAATGGCAATGGTGCCTTCACAATTGACACGCTCAAAGCAGACGACCAAGTCACCATCGACATTACGTTCACGTTGGCGACCAACACCAGCGGCACATTGACGAATTATGCCGAAATTTCTGGTGCTGATAATGACACCAATTTGACTAATGATGCGCCAACAGATGTGGATAGCACCATCGACAACACCAATCAAAATACGGCTGGCGAGTCGACTAATCTCAAAGATGATGTTGTCAACGAAGACGGTAAAAATGGTGGCGATGAAGACGACCATGATATCGCGACCATCACGCTCGAAGCATTGGCCGAAATCGGGGACACTGTCTGGTTTGACAACAATTTTGACGGCCTACAAACAGCCAACGAAGGTGGGGTACAAGGTGTCACTGTGCGGCTTTATGACGACACGGATGCACTCGTAGCGACTACGCAAACGCGCGACAGTGGTAAATATTTGTTCAGCAATTTGGTGCCGGGAGTATATTCACTTGAGCTCGTTTTAGATACTTTGCCAGCCAACTACGTGCCCACGGCACAAGACTCTGGTTCAGATGACACCAACGACAGCGATGGTGCACCAGATACCGGACGAACGGTTCGCACAACGCTAGACGCTGGCGAAAGCGATATCACTTGGGATTTTGGGATCTATCAACCGGCAGGGTTAGGTGACTTTGTCTGGTTCGACACGAATGGTGACGGGTTGCAGGATACCAATGAAACAGGGGTCGCAAATGTCACCGTCCATCTGGCAGATGAATCTGTTGAGACACTTGCAACCACAACGACGGATGAGAATGGGTTCTATGAGTTCCGTAACATCAAGCCGGGTGATTACATTGTGCGCTTTGTTCCGCCGACTGGATTTGGCTTCACGCTCCAAGAAGAGGGCTTAGACGCTGGTATTGACAGTGACGTGGATCGCGCGACGGGCCGGAGCCGCTTGGTCAGTCTGGCAGCAGGCGACTACAACGAAACGGTTGATGCCGGACTAGCGTCAGGGCAAGTGTTGGCTGTCATTGAAGATGAAATGGCGTCGCGCGAGGCTAACAATACGCCAACTGCCACTCCAACACCGATAGCCTCAGGCGCAGGAAGTGGATCGGCGGCGCCAATCTCCATTGAGTCGCAATCTGGGAGCTTGGCTGTTCCTGTCATTTCCAAGACTGAGAGCCGTTCCATTGTTGGCGTGGGCGACATCGTGACGTATACCATCACTATTACTAATCCAAATGATGTTGCCATGACAAATGCAGTGGCAACAGACCGGCTTGACTATCGCTTAGATTATGTTGGCGCGACCAGTACGTTAGGCGATGTTAGCTATGACACTGCAAGCCGCGCAGTCATTGTTGAACTAGGCGATTTAGGCGCGAAAGAAACGGTGACCATCATCATCGATACACGCATCAACAACAACGCGGTCGCGCCGATGCAAATTGATAATCAGGTTGAAGTCGTCGCCAGTAATGTGGCGGCGGCGAGATCGATCCAATCCTCAGCGGCGTCCATCCAAGTTGTGCCAAGTGTGATCCCTGTCACTGGTGAACGCGGCACAATGCCATTTACGCCAGTGGGGCTGGTTGTCTTGCTATCGTTTTATGTTCTCACGCGGGGACTACAGCGTAGAAATAGACTGTAATAGAAAGTTGAAAAAGACAAGCGTTAGGACTTTCGCTTGTCAGAGAGCATTGAGCCTGTCGAAATGCGGCATTGTCACTAGCGGCAAGTCTTACCTGCGGACGACAGGCTCAGTGAGCGAAAGCCCTAAGCGTCTGTGTTTTGTCAAAGGCGCTTTTTAGCTTAAGGGGTTATTTATCTCTAGGTACCCTACAGTTTCACTGAGCAGCTCGTCGTAATACGAGTAAATTCGTAGGTTGATGAAAAGTGTAGGGTAGCTAAATTTATCTCTCATAACCGTGGTTCGCGTGACCCTCTAACTTTAGACTACCTTGCACTAACTTTCTATATGCTAGACGCTTGTCTAAAGCATGTCTCAACCAAGTCTCAAGGACACATAGATTGGTCTCTTCATACACTGAACATAGGAGAAAAACGTTCTCGTCTTAGGTCATTATGAAGTCTACTTTCTCAAAATCTGTATTTTCAACTGCTCTCGTGCTTCTCTTGTTAGCGCTGGGGACTGTGGGCGTGGTCTTTGCTGCGCCAAGCCTGCTGCTGACAAAGACTGCGAGTAATACAAACCCTGCGCCTGGTGATCTTGTGACCTTCACAATGCGCTACCGGTGTGCTTCGTTGACAGAGCATTGTATGAATGCGACTGTCACGGATCCAATTCCAGCTGACATGGAAATTGTGAGTTACAGCTTCTCCGGCGGTCTGATTGATGATGTCAATGTTGCTGGCAACACCATCACTTGGGATCTGCAAAGCCCTGGTAGTCCAGCAGGGCAGCTAGATGCCGGGTCCACGGGGTTGCTAAAAGTAACCGCGCGCTTTCCTGCGTGTAGCAGTGCAGTGATATCTGCTGGCGCAGTCACCAACACAGCGACCTTTGCAGAAGACACTGGCAGTGTCAATGCAGATGTGGATGTCACTCTCGCGAGTGACGTGCCAGTCTGTGCGACGCCACCACCAGACCCACCGGCAACGGATCTCGAAAAAGCTACAGATCACTTCGACAATATTGATGAAGTTTCACCGGGTGGTCTAGATTATTTCGACTTTAGTTTTCCTGCCTCTGCTGTGGGATACACCGCTTCAGAGATTTTTCCAACTGGCATGACTCCCGTTGAAGCCTATCGCAGTGGCGCCGATGCTTGGCAAATTCGCTGTGATGGGATGGCTGCTGCGGTTACAGTCCCGCGGAGTTCAGACCTTGTGAACTTCTTAATTGATGAAATGGTGACAGAAGCCGACTTTAGCGCCTGTTCTGCACCGTTACTGCCGCAGTTTGATTCATCTAATGGCGATAGTGCGCCGGTTTATAACTTCAATATTACTGAAATTCACTGGATTGCAAATGCTGGGTTTGCTGGTACAACTGCCGGCATTACGGCCTATATTGATCCAAGCGTCACGCCTGGCACATCCATTGAAAATTGTATTACGCCAACCGCCGGAGACGGCAGCTTGACAGATGATTGCACGATTATCAACGTTACTGATCCAGTGCCACATCCGACGACGTATAAGAGTATTGCGGGTAGTCCAGAGTTGCCAATGGGAAATCAAGGGAATGCGTGGTGGGGCGATCTTGCAGAAGATTTGGACGCAGTGCCACAAATTCAACAGGGACCTGCGGATATTGTGTACAGCATTGCGTACGATGTAAGTCGTCAGGGCTTGGAAGTTGAATATCCCGTACTGTCTGATTTGTTGGATGCAAATCTTGAATATGTACCGTCTTCCGACGGAGGGACCAACTTTTGGACGCTTGGGAACCATGACAATTGGGACCCAGACCCGGCAGATGGTTGTGAACAGTCTGACGTTGTTTTTGAGGCAATTGAAGACTACGCAGGGACAGGGCGCACGTTGCTGCGTTGGTCAATGCCAGACTGTACTATTCCTCAGGCCTTTGGAAATGCCGCTGTTTACTTTTATTTCAGTGCGCGCATCAAGGCGGGAACGCCAGCTGGGACGACCATTGTGAATGTCTCTAATGCTGGTGGTCCAAATCCGTTTGGGTTACGCAGTTGTAACGGGTGGCATTTCTTTCATTATGATGGTGACACCATTGATGACTGGGATTTAGATGGCGATGGCAACACAACTGAAGATCATTGTAATGGTAGCTCGCGGGATTACGTTGTGCCAGCCATTGCAGACATGCAGTCATCCAAGTGGGTGCAGGGCGCGTTAGATACACAGTTCTCGCGCTATCCATTCTTTGGGGATACCGACACCACAGGTGCTGGTACCTACGAAATGTTTATTGAAAACACTGGGAACGTTGAAGTGACCCAGTTTGATGTCATTGACTTCTTGCCGCACAGTGGCGATACCGACACGCTTGGCGTGATTGGGGCACGCGACTCGGCTTGGGCGATGGAACTGAGCGGTGAAATTACTGTCGAACGCTCCAGCGATGGCGGCGACACGTGGGCCGTTGTTCCAGATAGCGACCTCAATACCGTTGGGGCAATGTATGCCAACTCCAATAACCCTTGCCGCTTCGATACAGGCGCGCCTGCTGGTGAACAGTTGTCTGTCACTGGTGATGGCCCCGTTGCTTGTACTGCACTGGATGCGGCAACGACCGCCGCTGGCGCGACCTCGTTTGGGTTCCGTTTTGTGCCGACCACAAACTTTGGCGCAGGCGAAATGCTGCGCATTACCGTGCCGGTTGAACTCAGTGGCAACCCGCCAGGTTGTACCGACCCAACCTGTGGCGGTGGCGCTGAGACGATCAATAACTCTGCAATTGCTTGGAACTCATTCGCATTTGGCGGGACCTACCTTGACGGTGGAACCCAGAATTTGTTAGACACGGAACCAATCAAAGTTGGTTTGCGAATGATGGACACCGCAAACTATACAAGTTTAGGGAATTATGTTTGGTTTGACTCTGACGGTGACGGCTTGCAAGACGCAACTGAAACACCATTTGAAGGGGTCACCGTTCGCTTGTATAACGCCGCTGGCGACACACTACTGCAGCAAACCCTAACTGACAGCAACGGCTTCTATCGGTTTGATGGGCTAGACCCAGACAGCACGTTCCTCGTGCGTTTAGACAACCCCGCTGATTTCAACTCAACCGGCCCGTTGTATGGCTATAGCCTGACGCAAACCAACGTCAATGACAGCTCGGTGGCACTCGGTAGCGATGACGCTGACGATAACGATGCTGCCTACAACGGCGCTGGGGACCCTGAAATTACTGCCGCAACCGGTCCAGTGACAGGCGTCGATTTACCAGCAGACCCTTCAGAATATCCAACTTACGACTTTGGTTTCTGGCAACCAGCTTCAATTGGTGACTACGTTTGGTACGACCTCGATGGCTTTGGCGACCAAAATCCAACCGGCGAGGACGGTGCCGAAGGTGTCACGGTGACGCTGATGGACCCAGGCGCGGACGGCGTTGTGGGCACTTTGGATGACAGCGTCGTTGATACCACTACAACGGATGACACTGGCTATTACCTGTTTGATCAGCTATCGCCCGGTGATTACTATCTTGAATTTGACTATTCCACGCTGACCGGAACAGACGGTCTCGGTGGGGCGGCGGACCCAGCCGATTGGGTCCCGACGGCGTCTAATGTCACTGGTGATGACACCAATGACAGTGATCCTGACAGTTCGGGGCGCACCGTGATTACGACCCTCGACATGGGTGAACATGACCCGAATTGGGACTTTGGCTTGCAAGCTGCGCCGTTAGCACCAGTGTCTGTTGGGAACTATGTTTGGGCAGACTGGAATGAAGATGGCGTGCAAGACGCTGGCGAGCCCGGTGTTCCGGGCGTGGAAGTTACGCTTTTAGACAACACTGGTCTGCCGCTTTCGGTAACCTACACCGACGGCACTGGCTATTACAACTTTGACAACCTCACGGACGGCAACACCTATGAAATTGTGTTTACGCCACCAACGGGATTTGTTCTAACCGAACAAGACGATGCCACTCCAACTGTAGGCAGCAACGACACAAACGACTCTGACGCAGACACCACAACTGGCAGCACAGGGCAGTTTATCTTGTCACCCGCAGACGATGGCGGCACAGTTGATGTCAACGGTACTGCAAATATGACCGCAACCGCGGACAATACTTGGGATGCTGGTCTGATCGTGAACTTAGTGGCGATTGGGAACGTTGTTTGGATTGATGACGGTGCTGGTGGCGGCACTGCGGACGACGGTATTTTGAACGGCACCGAAGCAGGCGTCGACGATGTTCTAGTAGAGCTGTACAACGACGGTGATACTGCTGGCGTTGATACGCCAGTTGCCACAGTCACGACCAGCGGTGGCGGTTACTACCAGTTCGACAGTCTCACACCGGGCGATTACTTCATTCATATTCCTGCGGTGAACTTTGGCATCGGCGAAGCGCTAGACGGCTATCTGTCCAGTACTGGTGCTGGCAGTGATGAGACGTCAGACCAAACTGCTGATGAAAACGGGATTGATGATGTTGATCCTGCAACTAACGGCATTTCCAGCCAGACGTACACCCTTAGCGTAGACGGGGAGCAGACTGGCGAAGATCAAACCAATTACACTGGCATTTTGCCAGATGATAACGTCAACTTTACGGCTGACTTTGGGTTCGTAGCGCCCGTATTTGACTTGGCCTTGCGCAAGACGCTCGTTACCGTTGGCACAATTTTGCCCGGTGAGGACGTTGTATTTCAAATTGAGGTCATCAATCAGGGCGCTTTCGATGCCGACACGATTGTCGTGACGGATTATTACGATGCGAACCTGCCGTACACCAGCAGCAATGCTGGCACAGTGACAACAACTACTGACACCAATGCAGTTTCAATCAATGACACTGCTGGCCTCTTTACGATTGATACACTTGCCGCTGGCGACAGCGTCGCTTGGCAAGTCACTACGACAGTAGACGCTGGATTTGGGGGCAGTGAAATCATCAACTGGGCGGAAATTAGCGCTGCTGATGACGATAACAATAGTGGCAACGCAGCGCCAACTGATGTTGACAGCACACCCGATAACACCAACTTCAACCAAGCTGGGGAAACCAATGACTTGGATGATGACAATGTGATCTTAGAAGACGGCAAGAACGGGGGTGACGAAGACGATCACGATCCGGCTGCGGTCACGATTACTCAACCAACGGCAACACCAACAAATACAGCGGTTCCGACGGAAACACCGACCAACACGCCAGAACCGCCGCCAACCAATACACCGGCAACGCCAGACCCAACTGAAACGCCGACAGAGACACCGGTTCCGACGGAAACACCCACCAATACCCCAGAACCACCGGCAACCAGCACTCCGGCAACGCCAACTGCGACTCCAACAGAGACGCCAGTAGCAACGGCAACGCCGACAAATACACCAACGCCTGCGCCTGAATACAGTCTTGGGAACCAAGTCTGGGAAGACGCGAACAATAATGGTGTCATCGATGGTGGTGAAACGCCGTTGCAAAATGTGTCTGTCTATCTCTGGCAGGATGCAAACAGCGACGGACAGCCAGACGATGTCAATACAGATGGCACTGTGGATGCCAGCGATGTGCTCAACTCAGACACAACTGACGCAGACGGTTACTATCTTTTTGACGGCTTAGCATCGGGGAATTACTTGGTGAGCATTCCAAGTGACGAGTGGGACGACACCACTGGCACGTTGGTTGGTTATCGTTCTTCGACGGGTGCTGATCAAACGGATACTGACAACAACGACAACGGGATCGATCCTGCAACCGTTGGTGAGGACGTGCTGTCTGGCACGGTGACACTCGGTGATGGTGAACCCACGTTAGAAAATCCAGATAATGACGTCATTACGCCCGATGATCAAGAAAACCTGACGGTTGACTTTGGGTTCTACTATGACTTTGACTTAGCACTGACCAAAGTGATGACGGCTGACTTGCCTGTTACGCCGGGAGATACCGTGACATTCACCATTACGGTTACGAACCAAGGGTCAGCGGACGCGTATGACATCGAAATTACAGATTACGTGCCTGCCGAACTCACGCTGACGGCCTTTGGAAGCACTCACGGTGACGTTAGTGTGGATCTTGATACTGGGATCGGCACGCTGGCCGAATTGTTAGCTGGTGAATCGAAAGCTTACGAACTGTCATTCACCATCGATCCAGATTTCCAAGGCACCAGTATTATGAACTGGGCTGAAATCAGCGCAGCAGACAATGATAACGACAGCAGCAACACGCCACCCGTTGACGTTGACAGTACACCAGATAGTGAAAATCAAAACACGGACGGTGAACAAGACGGCACTTATGTTGATGATGCCATCGATGAAGACGGTAAGAACGGCGGTGATGAAGACGATCATGATCCAGCGTTACTGACCGTCGGCCAAGTCTTTGACATGGCGCTCAAAAAAGAAACCGTAACGACCGGTAACCTGATGCCAGGGGACTCCGTCACCTTTGGCTTGACAATAGAAAACCAAGGATCATTAGACGCTTTCAACATCAACGTCTTGGATTATGTGCCAGATGAGTTGACCTATCTCAGCAGTAATGCAGCGAGCGTGACCACATCAATTGGTGACAACGCCATCAGCATTACCGATGGTGGGTTAGATAGCAATGGAAACTTGCTGCTCATCCTCGACACGCTTGCTAAGAATGACAGTGTCGTCGTTGAAGTCACCTTTCAAATTGACCCTGAATTTGATGGCACGTCCATTACAAACTGGGCTGAAATTAGCAGCGCTGACGACAACACTGTCACAACTGACGAAGCACCGACAGACGTTGACAGCACGCCAGACACTGAAAATCAGAACACAGATGGTGAGCAAACTGACATTTACGTTGATGATGCCACCAATCAAGATGGTAAAGACGGCGGGGATGAAGACGACCATGATCCTGAAGAAATAAGTCTCACTCAACCGATCTTTGATCTGGCGTTGATCAAGAGCGTGCAAGAAAATCAAACCATTGTGCCGGGTGGCGATGTGGTCTTTGACATCACAGTTATCAACCAAGGCGATGCCGATGCCTATCGCGTCAGCGTGATTGAATTCCCGCCAAGTGCGCTGACATTCAAGAGCAGCAATGCGGCCAGTGTGACAACGACTGATGACGCCAACGCTGTGGTCATCACAGATGATGGCAATGGGGCGTTCACGATTGACACGCTGGCTGCGGACGATCAGGTGACGGTGGAAATCACCATGACGCTTTCTGATGATGCGAGTGGGTCTGTGACCAACTATGCGGAAATCAGCGCTGCGGATAATGATGAAAATCCAGATGACACGCCGCCAACGGACGTGGACAGCACGCCTGATAGCGAAAATCAAAATACCGCAGGTGAAGACGAAAATCTCACCGACGATGCTGTTGATGAAGATGGTAAAGACGGCGGAGATGAAGACGACCACGACCTAGCGACAATTTCAATTACCGAACTGGCCGAAATTGGTGACGTCGTCTGGTATGACAACAATGCCGATGGCTTGCAAACTGACGGTGAGGGCGGGGTGCAAGGCGTGACAGTCCGCTTGTACGATGACAACGATGCTGTCGTTGCCACTACCGAGACCGATGTCAACGGTGAGTATCTGTTTGAAGATCTACAGCCAGGTGTGTATTACGTCGAGTTTGACCTGGACACATTGCCTACAAACTACAGCCCAACTGACCGTGACAGTGGGTCAGATGACGCGGTTGATAGCGATGCAGACCCAACGACCGGACGCACCGTGCGCACGACGTTGGATGGTGGCGAAAGTGACCTAAGTTGGGACTTCGGGATTTATCAACCGGCTGGTCTTGGTGACTATGTCTGGTTCGATACAGATGCCGATGGGATCCAAGATGCAGATGAACCTGCGATTGAAGATGTCACAGTCAACTTGCTAGATGACGCTGGCAACGTTTTAGATACAACGCAAACGAGTAGCACGGGCTTTTATGAATTCCGTGGTCTCAAGCCAGGTGACTATATTGTTGCGTTCATTTTGCCAGCGGGACACGGGTTCACCTTACAAGCTGAAGGGCTGGACGATACGGTAGATAGTAATCCAGACCGTGCCACGGGGCGCAGTGGATTAGTCAGTCTTGCTGCGGGTGACTTCAACGACACGATTGATGCTGGCATGGCCTCTGGGTCAGTATTGTCTGCCATTGAAGCGGAAGTGGCATCGCGCTCAGCGCAGCAAAATGTTACGGCGACGCCAACGCCTATGCCACCAACGGCCGTTCCGACTGCGCAACCGACCGTGCAACCAACTACAGTCGGTGCAACCGCAACACCGGTGCCAACCAGTGTGCCAGCGCCGACGGCAACGCCATTCCCAGCACAAGCGGCTAGCTTGTCAGTGCCTGTTGTGAGCAAAACTGGAGACCGCTCCATTGTGGCAGTGGGGGATCTGGTCAACTACACCATTCGGGTGACGAACCCAAATAATGCAGTGATGGAAAATGCCGTCGCAACAGACTTCCTTGATGCCCGTTTGGACTATGTCAGCGCCCAGAGCACGGCTGGTGTGGCGGTATACAACGCGTCTGGTCGCACAGTGCGGATTGAAATGGGGAACTTAGCCCCAAATCAGACGGTGACGATTACGATCACAACGCGCGTAAATGCCAATGCAGTTGCGCCGGCGCGTATTGATAACTACGTCGATGTCATAGCGACAAACGTGAACAGCGCTAGCATTCGTTCAACCGCTGCGTCTATACAGGTCATTCCAAGCAACATTCCAACAACGGGTGACTTGGCAACCGAACAATTCCTTGTTGCTGACTATTTCGGCAGTTCGCCGCAAACGGCAGTCGTCTATTTGGTGATCTTGCTCCTATTTGTGGCAAACATTGTGACTATATTTGTTGTGCGGCGCGAAGCACCGTAGGTGAATATAAACACAGCGCTTTCAATCAACGGTAAATTGCCGAGTGATAGAAAACGGCGGTCAATCTAATTTAACCTGAGCTCTGGATAACGCTTTTGAATATATTACGCGAGCTATATTAGGTAGGCTGAGCTTGTCGAAGCCGGGTTGCGAGTGTAATTACGCCCGGCTTCGACAAGCT
>JAHDIM010000329.1 GCA_020630805.1 Anaerolineales bacterium | reverse complement strand
GTCTTGCCACTTATAGCGTTACACCATCTGACTTCTGGCAAGACCCGCGCTTTGTCGTTAAGACATCGCTATCTCAGGCTACACACGCTTCACATCATGTGAATTACTTTCGCGTACGCCAGCCGCTGTCATTTCAATAAACTCGGCGTTTTCATGCAATTGCGCAATAGTAGCCGCACCAGCATAGCTCAGCCCAGAGCGTAAGCCACCCACCATTTGATACACAATTTCGCTCACGTTGCCACGATACGGCACCACGGCTTCAACGCCTTCTGGCACTACTTTGTTCCAATCATCGTCACCGTCTTTCGGGGTGACTTCTTCGCTTTCAGCCTTCTTCCGACCAATCGCGGCGCCTAACGACGCCATCCCACGGACAATCTTGACCTTTTGTCCATCGCGTACGACTGGCGCACCAGGGGCTTCTTCACAGCCCGCAAACATACTGCCAATCATGACTGTATCAGCACCAGCGGCCAAGGCCTTGACCATGTCACCAGAGGTCTTGATGCCACCATCGGCGATCAATGGAATATTCGCACCGGTGTCCACAATGCCTTGATAACTGTCCATAATTGCAGTTAGTTGCGGCACACCAAAGCCCGTCACAATGCGCGTGGTACAAATTGAGCCGGGGCCAATGCCAACTTTAATCGCATCTGCGCCCGCTTCTGTCAGCTCACGCGCGCCTTCACGCGTGGCGACATTACCAGCAACAATTTGCACGTCTTTATGGTTGGCCTTGAGCGCTTTGATCATGTCAATGCAGTGATCCGCATGCCCATGCGCAATATCCAGCACAAGGAAATCACAGCCTGCGTCAAGCAACGCACCAGCCCGTTCAATGTCATGCGACTGTACCCCAATCGCCGCACCAACGCGTAAACGTCCCCGGCTGTCTTTCGTGCTGTTGGTTGTACCTTGCCGTTGCATCACATCTTGCGCAGTGATCAGACCAACAAGTGCGCCATCTTCACCAACGACTGGCAGTTTTTCCAAACGATGTTGATGCAATAACGCCCGTGCTTCATCAATGGTGACATCCGCCGTGGCAGTGATAATGCTATCTGGTGGGGTCATCACAGACTGCACTGACGCGCTGCTGTCAGGCGCAAGCAAAATATCACGCCGCGTCACAAGACCAACCATCGTGCCATCTGCGTCAACAACCATCAGGCCACCGACTTCGTGGTATTGCATGGTGCGTTCGACTTGGGCAAGATTTGCTTCCACGCCAATGGTGTATGGCGCATCAACCAAGAACCCTTCGGCTCGTTTCACGCGCTTGACGTGGCGCACCATTTTTTCAGTCGACATAAACCGATGCAGCACACCCACTGCCCCAGTGCGTGCCATGGCAATTGCCATTTCAGACTCGGTCACTGTATCCATATTTGCACTCAAAATGGGCATGTTGAGCGTAATTGAATTTGTCAATCGGCTCGCGGTTGATACATCTTTGCGCGAGCGGAACGGAGAACGTTTAGGGACTAGGAGCACGTCATCGAAGGTCAGTGCTTTCTGTGGACGGATTTTCATGAGATTTACTTTTAGAGGTAGACAACTCTTTTTTACCCAGAGGTAGTGACATGGCTAGCCATGTCACTACCTCTGAACCATTGCACTAATTACAGACCGCAAAAAAGCCGCTCTGTTTTCACAGAACGGCTTTTGTCTTAGTTTTATGGTATTTTTCCTGCTGTTGTCTGCAACAGTCACTTACCATTGCGATTATACGCTAAGAATCGTGTTCTTACGCTTTCATTCGTTCATTTTTCGGGTCAAACAACACGTCTTCGGTGATTTCACCATCGAACTGTTCAGCCAAATACTCAACAGTTACCTTGGTACCCGGCTTAGCATACTCCAGTGGCACATAACCAAAGCCAACGAACTTACCCACACTGTAGGCCCAAGCCCCACTCGTGATCTGCCCGATGACTTTATCCCCAACCATAATCGGTTCGTTGCCAGATGGCACACAGTTTGGATGATCGACCGTCACGGTGACTAAGCGCCGCGTTTGACCTTCGGCTTTGGCCTCAGCCAGTGCAGCCTTGCCGACAAAGTCATCTTTCTTGAGCTTGACCATCCAGCCCATGCCTGCTTCGTAAGGGTTATGTTCGGTATAGATGTCCCCCCCCCACACGCGATAGCCTTTTTCGACCCGCATGGAGCGCATCGCGCCCAGACCCACTGGGGTCAGGTCATACTCTTGACCAGCAGCCCAAATTTCATCGCGCACAGCTAGGGCGACGTCTGGACTCATGTGCAGTTCCCAGCCGAGTTCACCGACATAAGAAATCCGCATGGCATAGACCTTATGCATGCCAATTTCAATTTCTTGCCACGTGTAGAACGGGAAGCCTTCATCGCTTAGGTCATCCAACGTGACTTGTTGCAGGATGTTGCGCGCATTTGGACCAAATAAGCCCAGAGCGGCGTAGTCTTGGGTCAAGTCATTGACAGACACATCGAAGTCGCCAACGAGTCGTTCAAGCCAATCGCGTTCTTGAGGCACAGTACCGTTCCCAGTGAAGATCCAGTAGGCATCTTCATCGATGCGAGAGACAGCAACATCACGCTTGATACCACCCTTCGGCGTACAGAACAGCGTATAAGTGACGCGTCCCACAGCAATATTCGACATCCGCGTGGTACAGACATAATCCATGTAAGCAGCCGCATCTGGACCAGTGATTTCCAGAATCGACAGTGCCGTCAGATCCATCAGACCGGCTGAATCACGCATGGCGAGGTGTTCTGCACCTTGAATGCGTGACCAGTGCATGGCTGGCCAGCCAGTGCGGTCTGGCACTTGATCGCCATATTTTTCGAGCAGCTTGGCATTGCTGTTGTACCAATATGGAATTTCCAAGCCTGCGCTCGGCGTAAATTCAGCATCCAATTCTTGATGCCGCACGTAGAACGGCGTATGACGAATATTGCGCGGCTTACTGGTTGACTGCGCTGGGTGGATGACATCGTGCACTTCGACATAAGCCTTTGCACAAGCGATTTGAATGTATTTATTGCTCAACTGATGATCTAAGAAGCGGTTGACGTTCAACGCGCGCATATCCACTTCCGGCTCGCCCGTCAGCATCCATTCGGCCATCGCCTTGCCCACCCCACCAGAGTTCGTGACCCAAACGGCGGTTGCCATCCAAACACCATCGATGCCCGTTTGACCCAGAATTGGCAGACCGTCGACAGAGAACGAGAACATCCCATTGATCTTGTATGGATACTCCACACCCCGTGCGGCTGGAATGCTGTCTTCCACAATCTTCTTGGCTTCAACAAAGTCTTCTGCGGTGAAGTCATGGTCTGCGGTTTTGCCAAGCTTGCGTGAGTCCACCATCAAGGGTTTGTGATGATAGTTGCCAATGCCGAGGCTGTCCCACCAATGACGGTAGTATGTGCCCCCATCCATGTCACGCACGGAGGGGTAGATAATTTCGTGATCTGCGTTGTTCTTGTCGCTGACGTGTGCCAGTTCAGGCAATGGCGCAGTCTTGAGGTATTGGTGCTCAGCTGGCATTAGTGGCGTGACAACCCCAAATTTCTCAGATAAGGCTGGCGTCCAGATGTTAGTACAGATGAGCGCTTGTTCACATTCGATGTACTCCATCTCTGGATTGTTGGTCTTGATGCCAACAATGCGATTGTCAACAATATCAAAGTCAATTGCGCGAGTGTTGCCCACAAAGCGCGCGCCGCCCATCTTTTCACATTCAACCGAGAGCGCGCCACAGACGTGTGGTCCGGCAACGACCGGCTTACGGGGCGTATACAGCCCGCCTTTGAACTTGGTGCCGTCCATCAGCGGAAAGAGTTCGCTAATTTCTTTGGGACCAATTTGGTGCACTTCAACACCAAAGCCTTTGCCGTTGGTGTACAGACGCTTGACTTCGTTCATGCGCATATCGGTGCGCGCGACATCCACGCCACCGACCATGTACAGCGGCTTACGGCCCGGCTTCCAAATTGGCAATGTTTCAAATAGATCGATGGTGTGGCCAGCGAGCTGTGCCATCGCAGTATTATTACTAAGCGGATTGACCCCACCTGGTGCATGTGAGGTAGAGCCGTCGTTTTCAAATAGCTCGCCTTTGTCAATGACGAGCACGTCTTTTTCACCGTAATGCGAAAGCCAGTAAGCAGCACTACTGCCCACAATTCCAGCCCCTACGATGACGATCTTTGCATGAACTTTCATGGTGTATTTTTCCTAGAATCAGATGATGACCGTGTATTTGGCAATGATAGACCTAACCTGAAATCAACCCTAGGACATTTTGGCCTAGGTCTCGT
>JAHDIM010000328.1 GCA_020630805.1 Anaerolineales bacterium | reverse complement strand
CTCGTGATGACACGACATTTGTTTTGAGTGAAATTCCAACACATAGTTTATCCAGGTTTGTCCAAAACCTAATGGTAATTCAGGTTGACGATCAACATAGAAAGTATGAATACAAACATTGCGAACAAGCGCGGATTATTCAAAATACCACCTTTATGACAATTTCAATGCAACGGCTGGCCGAACTTGGCACCGCGACCTGTTATGAAGCCTCCGGTCGTCAAGGTCTAATTGATCTCCCGCTGATCCAAGTCACGCCCAAAAGTCGTGTGGCGGGGCCAGCGCGCACAGTGTTGTGTGGGCAAGGCGATAACGTCATGGTGCATGCCTGCATCGAGCATATTCAGCCGGGTGAGATTGTCGTGCTAGCGATGCCAGAGTCACAGCCTGTCGCGCTGATCGGTGACATGCTGGTGGAACAGATGAAATATCGCGGCGCAGCGGGGGTTATTACGAATTCATCCGTGCGCGATGTTGAAGTTCTGCGTGATCTCGGTGTGCCCGTATGGACGCAGTTTATCCGCGTGCGGGGGGCCACCAAGACGAACTATGGCCGTCTCAATGTGCCCGTCGCGCTGGGTGGGACTCTCATCTATCCTGGCGATATTGTCATTCTAGATGCTGACGGTGCCATCACCGTGCGCCCTGATCGCTTAGCGGATGTTTACGAAAAAGCCGAAGCCCGTGAAGCGAAAGAAGCGGATCTGCGGTTGAAGTATCAGTCGGGCATGCGTAGCTTTGATGTCCGTGGCTGGAAAGCAGATGTAGAAGCAAATGCCAAGCTGCGTGGACATGAGGTGTAATGAAATTACATCTGGTCCTTTGAAGGTTAGTGTAGAAACCTATACATCTTGAACTGCTATGGCTTTTACAAAAAGATGGAGTGTCATTCCCGCGGAGGCGGGAAACCATGTGCAGACTATATGTATGGGTCCCCGCCTTCGCGAGGACGACACTTGGGTAATCCGGTCTAGCCTTCAAATCCATTGATACATATCTGAGTATTTACTCTGACAACTATGAAACCCAACATCCTTCTAATTGTCACTGACCAAGAGTACGCCCATCCGCAGTTGCCGGAGGGCTACCGCTTGCCGCACCATGAGCGATTGCAAGCTAGAGGCGTGACGTTTGACAACTTCCAAGCGACCACAACGCTGTGTACGCCGAGTCGCGCCTGTTTATATACCGGTCAGCATACGCCCCGCAATGGAATGTATGAAAACGACAATTTCGCCTTTGTTGGGGCAATGTCGACTGACATCCCAACCATGGGCACATTACTGCGCGAGCAAGGCTATGACACGGCCTACAAAGGCAAGTGGCACTTAGGCCAGCTGAGCTTTGAACAAACCACGGCAGACACGTTAGAGCCTTACGGCTTTGGCGACTTTCAAACGAATGGCGACACGCATGGGCGGCAACAAGAAGGCGCGACCCGTGACGCAAAATTTGCAGACGAGGCCATTGCCTGGCTGGAAAATCGGACAGAAGCGGACACGCCATTTTTGCTCGCTGTGAACTTCATCAACCCGCATGATGTGATGTTCTTTCGTTCTGGACCGCAACACTCAAAGTCGATGATGGCCTTGGCCGATGCGCCTGAAATTCCGCAATATCAGCAGCAGTGGGACGTTCCGTTTCCAGTAAGTTTCAATGAGCAAGCTGAGACACAACCGCCCTTTGTAGCGGCCTATAAAGCCGCCACGTCACAGGTGTATGGCCTGATTCCAGACGATGATATCGCGCATTGGCAGCGGCATCTCAATTATTACTACAACTGCCTCCAAGACGTAGATGCTCAACTCGGTCGCCTGCTAGATTGTCTAGAGACAACGGCGTTGCTAGACAACACCATTGTGGTGTATTTGTCCGATCACGGCGATATGGCTGGGGCGCACGGCCTAACGCAAAAAGGTAATGTGTTGTACCGCGAGTTGGTCAATGTCCCGTTGATTGTTGCGCATCCAAATGGGGCACAAGGCCAACGGACGCAGGCAGCAGGCTCGATGGTCGATATTTTGCCAACGATGTTAGCGTGGGTTGGCGCAGAGGTTGACCTGCCTGAATTGATTGGAAGTTCCTTGGCCGATGTTGTTCAGAATCCAGACACAGTTGGCCCCAGAGGTAGCATAGACGCCCGTGGCACAGGGGCGCTCTTTACCTACGACAATCTGCATACTTACGATCCCGATTGGATGCGGGCCAATGGACGCCATGTCGTAGAAATTGGCCCCGACGGCATTCGCGTGGGTCCAGCAGAACGCTATGAACGCGACATCGATAAGGTGTTTGCGAAGCATGGCCTGCCTGACACAACTCGGCGCAACATGGCGCGTGGCGTCTTTGACGGGCGCTATAAGTTGGTGCGCCACTTTGCAATCGACAACTATAACTTGCCACACACGCTGGCTGAATTGTATGCAGACAATGATGTCGCGCTGTTTGACTTGCTAGAAGACCCGCATGAGATGGTGAACTTAGCAAACACCGCGCATCCAGACTATGACGAGGCGTTGGTTGCTGAAATGAACGCCAAGCTCAATGCGCTGATTGCGGCGGAGATTGGGGTAGATGAATCGCCGTATGGGCTTAAAAGAATTGATTAATTGCTTAATTGGCGAATTGTTGAATGGCGAGTAACCGTAGTGATATAGAACATGAATCCACAAACAGGCGCAGACGCCTTACTCCAAAGTCTCAAACAAAACGGGGTTGATTATCTATTCGTCAATGCCGGTAGTGACTTTGCGCCTGTGATTGAAAGCTATGCCAAACACGCTGAATTCCCAGAGCTAATTCCAAAGACGATTATCGTGCCGCATGAAAGCGTGGCAGTCGCGATGGCGCATGGCTACTACCTTGCGACGGGCAAGCCGCAAGCGCTGGAATGCCGTTCGTAATGCAACGAAGGCCATTTATCCAGATGGCGTGGCGGTCAAAATGGACCTGATGCCGATGACAGACCTATCAACCTCGCCAGACTACACCATGATTGCCGCCGCTAGTCGGGCGTATGTTGAAAAGGTCGAAGATGGACAAGAGTTACCCGCAGTACTTCAGCGGGCGATTGATGTCATTCGGACTGAAAAACGGCAAGTCCTATTGGAAGTGATGACAGACACAGTGATGACGTAGAAAGGATCTCTCAGGCTCTCTTTTTTTCGCGATCTCTGCGTATAAGAAAAAATCATGTCCTGAACAACTGATGATCAAAATCAAATGAGCACTCAGAAACCAAATTTTCTCATCATCATGACCGACCAGCATTGCTATGACCAGCTTGCGTGTCATGGCAATACGGTCGTCAAAACGCCGAATATCGACAAGCTATTTGCGCGCGGCACCAGCATCAATGGGATGCATACGGTCACGCCCATGTGTATGCCCAATCGGCAGGCGTTTTTGACCATGCGGATGAATTCAGCCAACGGCAGTCATAGCAACGGCATCGCGCTGGATTTAGACAGCAATACGTTTCCGGAACTAATGCGGGCTGCTGGCTATCGCACGGCGCTCATTGGGAAGTCGCACCTGCAAAACACAACCGATATGCCGCCGTTTCAAACGGCGGCTGAGGTGCCAGAAGGCAAAGCCGCGCCGCCGCCTGAATTGAGTAATGCCGACAAAACGGCAGAAAAATATAAAGGCGTGCCGTACGAACAGGAGCGGCCACATACGTGGCAGGACACTAATTTTGAGCCAACGTTGCCTTACTACGGCTTTGATGAGGTGGTGTTCGCCTCCAGTCATTTGGAGGTTGGCGGTTACCATCACACGCGTGCCTTGGACGCCATTGACCCCGCTATTGCAACGACCATTGGGCGCAAGAACGCCGTCAAGCGCAGTATAGAAAATCCTCAAACGTATGCCTCTCCGGTTGCGCCGGAACATTACCCAACGCAATTCATTGGTGACAAAACCACGGATTGGCTTGCGCAGCATGCCAGTACCCGCGCGGATACGCCGTTTTTCTTGTGGTGCTCCATTTTAGATCCGCATGCGCCGTGGACACCGCCAGAAAAGTATTACGACCTGTATGACCCTGCCGATGTGGTCTTGCCAGCTTCGTTTTATAACTCACCGCGCAATCAGACGGCGTTGCTCAATGCGGTGTATGAAAACGAGGTAGCTGGGAATCGGCAGCCGCGCATGCCGTTTATGGCAGATGAAGCCGAGGCGAAGCGCATCATTGCCACGGTGTACGGCATGATTGCATTCATCGATGAAGTGGTGGGTGACATTGTGGCCAAGCTGGAAGAGACGGGTGACGCCGACAATACTGTCATTATTTTTACCAGTGATCATGGCGACTACATGGC
>JAHDIM010000327.1 GCA_020630805.1 Anaerolineales bacterium | reverse complement strand
CGGCATATCATGGCGCTCGTGGAGATGACTGACAGCACCTTCTGGACGGTCATCAAAACCGCTGTGAGCGTTATGGGTAACAAACATGGCTGCATTCCAGCGGCTGAGCATGCCTTGTGTTGAAATCCAAGCTCGGGCGGTGTCAGGGTAGCCATCTGGGGGCAGCCAGCCGTAAGGGAGCTGGTCTAGTTCCGCGAGCTTTTCTTCAAGAACATATGCTTGTTTGAATTCTGTGCCAGATGCACGAATGCTGCCAACTAAGAAGTCCAGTGGTCGGCGTAACTTCTGACCAGCACTGGCGGTAAATTCAGTTGATAAAAATAATGCGCGAAGAACAGGCTTGATCTCACCTTGGTTCGCAATCCAGACGTCAGTCAAGGTGTTGATCAAGCTAGTTGGTGGATCATCGTTGACGAAGCGCCGCGCTAGTTTGGTGCAAATAAATCGTGCGGTCTGCGGGTGAAATGCCAAAATATTGAGAACATGCAAGCCATCTTCAATGCCGCGTCCGGCTGGCAGACTGCGGCCTAAGATCGTCTTGGCATCTGTGTCATGGTCACGGCGATCAAAGAAGAATTCAGCTTCGGTATCCCAATCGACGCGCCAGCCAGTGAAGGCGCGGGCAACGTCAACAACGTCTTGTTCGGTATAGCCACCATCCACGCCTAGCGTGTGCAATTCCATCAATTCACGCGCGTAATTTTCGTTCGGGGATTCAGCAATGTTGACGAAGTTATCGAGATATTCCAACATTGCTGGATGCTTGGCCGTCGCGATGAGCAGCGTTTGGAAGTTACCAAGGGCATGTTTACGAATGACATCGCGTTGGAATAGCAATAAATTCGCGGCATACGCCCCACCAATCGGAACATTGAAATGGTCGGCCCAGAATTCAACCATCCGCTCTAACAGTTGGCGTTCGCTGTAAATCGCCCGTTGGACCATCGCCATCATCAGTGCATATTCAATGCGGCCTTCGCCATTGTTCAAGCGCTGCAAATCTTCAAGGGGCATATCAACTATCGGATTTCGCTGTCGCCATTCGTCGATAATTGGATCGGCAATTGATGCAGGCTCCAGTTGCTGATCCAAATAGGCGGTAATGCCCAAATTGCGAACATCGGCAACAGTTCTGGGAGTCGCCCCATAGCTTGTCCGATTTAGAAAGTGCACTTCTGGGCTAACCTGTGTGCGGCGGGCTGAAGTTTGTTGTGGAACAAGAAATTGTAGGAATTCACGGCGAGAGAGTGTTGTCATTGAAACCTCCGGATGCGCAAGGTGTAATGCGTAATTTCTTCGGTGCTTGCTCCCATCAATGGCTAAAGCATTTTTACGCATTACGTTTTACGAATTACAAATCTGATACTTCTAGATTAGTTCGCCGCAATAATGTCTGCTGGTTGCCAAAGGGGCGCAAACGGGGCTTGAAGGGGGCGGAGCGTTTTCTTTTAGATGAGGCGATTCGTAAATGGTCAATCAAAAGTCGGAAATGCCTTATACAATACCTGTATGCAAACGCCACTCGGGCCCGGAACTTTTATTGATCGCTATGAGCTCATCCAAGAAATTGGTCGCGGTGGCATGGGGATTGTTTATCGAGCGGAGGATGCGCAGTTGCAGCGTTCGGTGGCGATCAAATTGCTTGCGCCCCACTTAGGACAAGATGCAACGGCCTTGACGCGCTTTCAACGTGAAGCAGCCATGATTGCCCGCTTGAAGCATCCGCATATTGCTACGGTATATGACTTTGGCCAGCACGATGCTTACCCATACATCGCTATGGAATGGGTTGAGGGGATTACGCTCAAAGAAGTCTTGGGTCAAAACCGACAGATGGCGTTAGATGCGTGTCTACGCTTGGCAGACCAACTTGCCAGCGCGCTGGACTATGCGCACCAACAAGGCGTGATCCATCGCGACCTGAAACCCGCGAACATTATTGTCAATCCGCAAGGCCAAGCCACAATTGTAGATTTTGGACTAGCCCGACTTGAGTCAGCGCCTGCTGTGACGGCTACGGGTGATATTCTCGGCACGCCGCGCTATATGGCGCCGGAGCAGATTCAAGACCTGCCGGTGGACGGTCGCGCTGACCAATACAGCTTGGCGACAATTTTGTATGAGGCGCTTGCCGGTAGCCCCGTCTTCAATGGCGAAACCACGCCCGCCCTGCTCCAACAGCAACTCTACATCGCGCCGACTGCGGTTACAGAACACAATCCCACTGTGCCAGAAGCAGTGTCTATAGCGCTGGATCAAGCACTAGCAAAAGCGCCAGAAAATCGATTTGCGAGTGTACGGGATTTCAGTCAATCGATGCGCGGCGTCGCACCTGCGATGAAATTAGCCCCGCCAACTCAATCCCAGTCAGACCTTCGATGGCAACGTTTATTCATTCCCTTGATTGCAATTTTGGGCGTGATAGGGGTTGTGTTAGCAGCCCAAACGCTCAATTTTGGTGATTTGTCCACGACAACGCCGTCAACCAACGCAGAAAACGCCCCAGAAGAAATTGTTGACGCTGAAGAAAGTGAGAGACCCTTGGAAGGGCCAAGTTGGGTTGAAGGGTGGCGCATGACCGGCGGCGACCTTGAGCAACGCAATTTCATCTACACCATGCTGTTTCCAATGAACGCAGAAGCACGTTGGGAATACGAACTAGGCGAAGCACTCGCTCAGCCAATGTTGGCAACTTCTGGCACTCTGATTGCGACAGGCGTCGAAGGCGCAGTTGCAGCAGTAGATTGGGCAACTGGCGAAGAAATTTGGCGGACGAGCGTCTCGAATGGTTTCAGCGCCGAACCACTCCTTACCTTTGGCGATGAAACCGAATATGTGGTTGTCGCAACCGATGCTGACGGGATTTACGCCTTTACCCGTTGGGAAGGCATTTTGAAATGGCGGATCAACCCAGATGAATTTGAAGACGGCACGATCATCGCCCTAGTCCCGACGAACGATGACCGTGTGTTAGCGGTCAATGAAAACGGCACGTTACATTTTATTGATCTGGACGCCGGAGAAATCGAACCGATATTGGAAGTTGATACACTCCATCTCCCCCCTGCAACATCAAATACAGGCGTCTTTATCGCCACTGATGAGCGCTTCATCGTTGCTATTGATGTGAATACCGGCGATATTGTTTGGGAACGCGATCTCGAAGAATCGGTTACCGCTGGCCCGCTAGTGTTCGAAGACACTGGTCAACTCTTTGTCGGTACGGAAAGCAACATTCAAGTCATTACGATGCTGTCAGGCGAAGTCGTTGAAAGTTATCCAGCAGACGCACCTGTCACCAGCCTGAGTGCCAACTGGAGCAAAGTATTTGTGACGACCAACACCAACGTGCTCGGCGCAATTGACCCTTACAGTGCAGAACTTGTTTGGGACACAGATTTTGAATCAACAATTCTTGGCCAGCCGACCGTCCTTGAAGAAACCATCATCGTCACAACGACTGACTCCGACGTTCATGTCCTGAACACTGAAAACGGCCAACGCCGTGACGATCTAAGTCTGTTTACAGACATTGTCCCAACAACCTCTGTCCGACCCGTCGGCGGCTGGATGTTTATGCAAGACACGGAAATAATCTACGCTTTTGGACCGGAGGAATAGTCAATAGTCAACGGCCAACAGCTAATGATCAATAAAAATACTGCTACCTGCGAACACACAACATTGACAATTAGCGATTGAAAATTGACTATTGATCATTACCATGACTGCATTTTTAGTTACTCCAGACAACCAACGCCACGCGCTAAACGACGACATCACCGTCATTGGCCGCCAAGCCCCAGCGGATATTGCCATTCCAATTGGACGCGTGTCGCGTAGCCATGCCCAGATTCAAGCGACGCACAGTGGTTACTTTTTGACAGATTTACGCAGTCGCAATGGCACCTTTGTCAATGGCAAGCCAGTTGGTGAAGAGTCAGTCCGACTACTCGGCGGCGATGAGATAGTGCTGGGCGGCGTGGTCAGTCTGAAATTTGAAGACCCCAATGAAACAGTCCAAGGGCCAATGTTAGGCAAGCTCGAAGGCGTGTGGATTGACCCTAATACGGAGGCCGTCTGGATTGACTCGCAACAGCTACACCCTGCAATTTCGGTCGCGCAACTAACGTTATTGAAGCTATTGAATGAAAATGGTGAGCGTATCACAACGCGGCCGGAAATCATTGCCACCGTCTGGCCAGATGTTGATCCGGCAGGCGTTAGCGGCGAAGCAATTGATGGATTGATTAAGCGACTGCGAAAACGCTTACGCGAGGGGCCACTTGGGAAGGACTATATTGAGGTGGTGCGAGGGCATGGGATTAG
>JAHDIM010000326.1:3148-4331 GCA_020630805.1 Anaerolineales bacterium | reverse complement strand
AGTTTAATACTGCGGGTTTTACGACTGATCATAGTATTTCTCTGCTAGACAATCATATACTCGGCGTCATTCACAACGTCGGCTTGACCCAGTGCAACCAAAGTGTCGAGCCAGCTTTGTAAGTCTGCTAAATGTTTTTGTGTTTTCTTCTTTTTGAACGCGTCTGCTACCAGCGCAATTGGAATGGGTGCACCGCTGGCGCTGAGTACGTCGCGAATGGCTTTGGCTTGTTCCGCTTTTTCGGCTGGCCAAGCGCGTTTTTCAACTGGAACTGCAACCACTTTTGCTTTTTCGGTTGCCATACCGGGCATGGTGGCTTGCACTGGCGCAGCGTCTGGCGCTTGGTATTCTGGCCGCAGCCAACGAATGAGACCGTTGGCCTCTTCTGCGGCGCGTTCTGCATTGAGCGCTACCAAGCGTTCCAGAATTTCTTCTTCACTGAGATCATGCGGCCAGCCGTAGGCGTCTGCCACGGCCTTGTCTAAGTCTGCGTGCAACTGTTGCAGAATGCTGACCAGCCCCTGCTCATGCACAGTTTTGTCTTTGGTAGTGAGTGCTTCGCCAGCCTTGAGCTTTTCCAACACGTTGTACATGTTGGTCAATGTTAGTTTGGGGTGTTGCGCTTGCAGGCCTTTGCGATGAGTGTCCAGTTGCTCGGCTAGGTTACTGATAATAACTTCTTGACTTTCTGTTGGGGTAGGGAATGGGAATTTTTCAAAACTGGTTGTCTTTACATAAACCGGTGTTGGCCCTAAAACGCCTCCCGTAGCTAAAGCCCAATTTACGTGTATGGCACTTGATAGGATGCCCAAAAAGTAAGAACTCTGTAAAGCTATGTTTATTAACTTGTTATCAGGTAAGACGTGATTTTCTAGAAACACAAAAAATCTATGCTTAGAAGTTTCAACTGTAGCGATATATTTGTTGAGACCTGAAATCTGACGCCGTAATTTTGGATTGGGCTCCCCATGTAGCCACCAGTTTTCGCGCCGGAACTTCCGCTTATTCGTATCTCTTTCAGGTTTTACTCGTTCAAGGATATGTTGATATATCTTTGGATAGTTGCTCTTAACTTGTTCCTTCGTCAAGCCAAATAAATCGATAACTAAAACGTTTCGAGATATTTGTGGAACTGATTGAAAGTTTTTCAGAAGAAAAAATCGTGCATCATAGATAGACCCCA
>JAHDIM010000326.1:0-3138 GCA_020630805.1 Anaerolineales bacterium | reverse complement strand
ATGATCAATCTGCGCAATCTTTTTGACTAGGTAGAAAACTTTCAATGAGTTCGTGCAATATCTCGCCCGTTTCTATATTGACGAATATGTTTTTCAATTCCTTTTACTTGGCCTAAACCAAGTTTTTGAGCTTCTTCCTTTGAAATTATGAAACCTGAGCCACTGAGCATTACCCCTCGATTGCTTAGATGTGCGTTCGAATGAAGTTTACTGGCTGCTGATAAGTCAGCACCGATTGTAATATTTGGTAGTAATTTCCCCCGCTTATTTTCAACAGTTATCGATATTTCATCCGCTTCAGATTTACGTTCGGAAATAACCAAGCTCAATAATCCTTGGTGTATTCCTCTTTCAGCGACTGTCATTGCAATGCGAACAGCAGCTCCGTCTACGCTATCAACCCAGGGGTGATTTGGAATTGCATATACCAATGATATTGGTTCTTTAGATGTCAAATAACTCTCTAATATACGGCGACTAAAAGTTTGCTTTAGGCTGTTTGTCGTTATTAGTCCAAAACGTTTGATTTGTTCATTTTGTAATAGTTTTGCAGACTTGTACCACCAGTACATAACAAAATCGACTGATTTTGGAATAGCTGCGTAAATCTTGCGTAACGTCTCAGTGTATGAAATGCCTAAAGAATTCCACATAAGAGCAGTCCCAATAAACGGCGGATTCCCCACAATAAACTCAGCCTCCGGCCACTCTGCTTCACGTGGGTTGATGTATTTCAACTCTTGCACTTGCGCGGCTTCATCTGGCACGTCTTCGCCAGTGACTGGGTGTGTTTTCATCGTGCGGCCATCCCAACGGGTGACGGGTTGGCCGTTGGCGTCTAGCAGAGGCTCTACCGCGTCCCACGCTAAGACGGCATCGCGACACTCAATGTTGTTGTAGGCTTGCAGCACGGGGTCGGCAATGGTGGCATCATCGTTAGTGCGCAGGTGCCATTGTAAATAGCCAATCCATAGCACAATTTCGGCAATCGCTGCGGCGCGCGGGTTGACTTCAATGCCTAGGAACTGCTGCGGCGTGACGCGCACGCCTTGCATTTCTAAAGACATTTGCCGGCCACCCAACTGCTTGCGCACTTCCAGCACTTCGCTTTCTAAGCGCTTCATCAGTTCTAGAGTGACATACAAAAAGTTGCCGCTCCCACAGGCCGGGTCTAAAACGCGCGTGGTGGCGAGTTGTTTTAGGTAAGCATCAATTTGGGCTAGGGCGTTGTCGGTATCGCCTGCTTCCGCGTCGCGTAGGGCGGCGGCTTGTACGGCATCCCATTCAGCCCGCAGTGGCTCAATCACGGTTGGTTGGACTAAGCGTTCCACGTAAGCACGCGGCGTGTAATGGGCGCCTAGTTTATGACGATCTTCCGTGCTGAGGGCGCGCTCCAGCAGCGTCCCAAAAATGGCGGGTTCCACATCGCGCCAGTCGGCTTGGGCGGCCTCGTTAAGCAATTGAATTTGGTCTTTGTTGAGCGGGAGCGCGGTGCAGTCAGAGAACAAGCCGCCATTGAAGCGCTGAATTTTGGTGCGCAAAATTACAGAGAAGCCACCCGTGTTCATGGTTTCCCACAGGTGTTCTAACATGGGCTTGAAGTCATCTGGCGTTTTTGCCAAGTCGTCTAGCAAGTTTGTGAAGCTGAACTCCGGTAGCAGACCGACATCTTCCGCAAACATCGTGAATAGTGATCGCATCAGGAAACTCGCCACAATTTGCGGGTCGTGGTGGCCTTCTAGCGATTTAGCCAGCTTGGCTAAGCGGTCAGCAATTTCACGAGTGACCCGTGCACTGCGGCGGCTAGGGTCAAGTGACTGCGGGTCGGTCCAAATTGTGCGCAGCACATCTTGCACACCTTCGTTTTCAAGGTCATCCAGCGTAATACGATGGCTGCTAGGATCAGGGAACGGCGCATAAAATCCGCCGCTCCGCGTGAACTCAGCATAGAGATCAATCGAATGGCCGACATCGACAACAATTAGGAACGGTGGGCGGCCACCGTCAGTAAATTCTGATTGAGGCAAGTTACGTGCATAGCGCTGGGCTTGCTGCTTGGCCTTTTCGATGGCAGTATCCCAGCCGCCAGTGCCACGCACGGCGGTGCCTTTCTTGCGCTTCTTCATTTGCGCCACCGCTTTGGCAGACAGCGCTGACTTATCGGTAACTTTGTCGCTGCCCTGCTTGGCCTCTAATACAAAGCAACCGCGCTTATAGAGGTCAATGAAGCCGGTAGAGCCAGTGGGTAGCGGAACAGTCTTTTCAAAGACATACGCGTTGTTTTCATCAACGGCCTGCATCGGGTCTGGGATCGGGACACCGAGCACGGTACACAGTTCGCTTAGAAAGAGTTGGTAATTGGCGCGTTCAGCAGCTTCAGAACTGCGCCAGCGATTGATGAAAGTTAATACGTCTGTCATTTTAAATATTCCAAAGCGAGTTGCTATAGGTATTGCCAATTGTAGCTCCTTGGTTCTAAATCGCAAGGGGTGAACTGTACCAACTATCTATAACAAAAATCGATGAAATATTTCAAAATTTACAAACGCTACGTGGTTATATAGGGGAATGCATATTCAACATGAGGCCAATGCGCGTTTACGATTGATAAATTGAACTGGCACACTGCATTACAGAATAAGGATTCTGAATTTTGCTGGAATTGGCACAGAAACAAAATACCCGTCAGTGCTTCATATATACACCGAAACAAAATAGCCCCACTAATCGACTGACCGATTAGCGGGGCTGTTTTTAATTGACTATCTTTTTGTTTACCGCCGTGTGGAATACACTACCCACTCACCCCATAAACCGCCGTGTTCGGGAAGAACGCAAACCAGCCAAACCAATAGGCCAAGTGGCCGCCGAGGCGCTCTAATTCTTCGCCGTCTAAATTCACGAGGGCATCTTCAGTCACCATCCAGACGGTGCCGTTTTCATCGATGATGTCTTGCGGGCTGTCGCCTTGGGTGAAGGTGTGTCCGCCGCTGGCATAGGCGCGCACTTGGGCGCCGGTGGTGTAGTTGACCTCGCCAATGCGCCGACTGAGGCCGTTGGCTTCTACAATATCGCCACTCGTGATGAGCACAATGTCTTGCCCGGCAAAGGTGTCGTGGCTAATTTTTTCTTCAACCA
>JAHDIM010000325.1 GCA_020630805.1 Anaerolineales bacterium | reverse complement strand
ACGCCAGAGGTGTAGGTAGATTCAAGTTCTTGTGACGGTGTAATTGAAATTGGATGTGTAAGCATTGGTCAATAGTCATTGGTCAACTATCAACTATCAACAATCAAACTGAGACAGCAACGCGACGTCTGATTGATCATTGAAAATTGATTATTGACTGTTGAAAATTAGCTAATAGTCGTGCCGTTTCCGGCTAAGCCATTCGAAATTGGTTCTTCCACGCGAGCGTCGGACAAGATGACGCGTTTTACGCCACCGTCTAGGGCTTCTTTTGCGGCTAAGACTTTGCGTTTCATGCGGCCTTGGGCGATGTTTTCAAGCGCATCTTCAAGCTCTGCGGCAGGCAGGTTAGCAATGCGACTGTCTTCATTTGGGAAGTCACGCAATAAGCCTGGCACGTTGGTCAGGATCATCAGATCGTCAGACTTCAAGGCGCCAGCGATAGAGGCAGCCGCGCGGTCGCCATCGACGTTCAATGGATCTTGTTCTTCACTAATCGCGATTGGCGCAACGACTGGCGTCAGGCCAGCGTCCAGCAAGGCTTGCAATGTTGTTGAGTCTACAGCTTGGATGCTTCCGGTATAGTCGTCACGTAAAATTTTGCGTTTGCCGTTTTCAACAATCCGAATGGCGGCTTTGCGTTTGGCTTGCAACGTCTTGCCATCGATCCCGCTCATACCGCTGGCGTTGACACCAAGGCGCTGCAATTCAGCCACAATTTGCCGATTGAGCAGACCGGTTGCCATGAGAAAAATTTCGAGCGTACGTTTATCGGTGTAGCGACTGCTGTGGCCACTGACGGAGGTCACAAAGCGGGGCGGATAGCCCAAGTCTTCGCCTAGTTTTGTCGCAAGTGCGGAGCCACCATGCACAACAACGACTTGTTCTCCATTTGCAACGAGTTTTGCAACATCGGCGCAGACGCTTTCAATTCCAATGCCTTCGGCACCACCAATTTTGACAACTAACATTAGTCTTCTAAGTCCGTAAGTAATTCTTCAACGAGCGCGGCATCCTCTTCAGATAAGCCTAATTCAAGCGCACGTTCCATTTCTGTTTTTGTTTTTTCGTCCGCGCCAAGCAGATAACTGTTTAGCGCCAGTGCTAACCATGCATCTGGATTTTCCGGATCCAAAGCAACAATGTCAGCCAATACCAATTCGGCGTCTTCCAACAAATCAGCGTTTTGCAGCGCTGTGCCGAGTCTGATCTGATAGTCTAGATTTCCTTCATCAAGCGCAATCAAGCGTTGATAGCCGTTGACAACAATGTCATATGCTTCGTCTGCCTCAGCCAGTTCAATACTGCGAAGTTGATACTCCACATTGTCTGGCGCTAGGGCGGCAATTACTGCCCAACTGTCATTCAAGCTTTCTGGCGCGACCTGCTCGGTGAGAGCGGCCTGCGCTAGCCAGACATTGAGCGGCGCTGCTTCTGGCGATTCATAGGTTGCAATCAAATTATCAATTTCAACCAATGCGTCATTGTTCCGATTGAGACCTTGTAACGCGGTTACTTTTTTCAACGTCAGATCAACAATATCTATGTCGTCTGAGTTGGTTTGTAACGCAACCTCAATTTGCACTAGCGCATTTTGAAAGTCAGCCGCTGCCAGCAAGTCATCGATACTTTCGAGCGTAACTGGTGCTTTGGCAGCAGGCTCAAGCGTTGCGACGGGAGCCGTCGTTGGTTCTAGAAGCGACTCAAGCGCGGTCGCTTCAGTTGCTTCTGGGATTTCAGCAACAACCGTTGGCGGTGCTTCCACTGCGCCACGGCAGGCGGTTAAGGCGATAGCAAGAATCACAAACAGGGCTCGAGATAAGTGACGAGTGAGGAGTGATTTTGACATCAAGTACGCTGCGCTATGCTTTGACAGTTGACAGTTGACAGTTGACAGTTGACAGTTGACTAGATCGGATGCAGGCCGCTGAAAGACAGGCCGACTTCTTCGTCCCAGCCATACATTAAGTTGAGACATTGCATGGCGGTGCCAGATGCGCCTTTCATTAGATTATCGATGGCGGCGATGGCGACGACGCGATTGGTTGCTGGATCTAAGTCAAAGCTGACGTCAGCGTAATTTGTGCCGGAGAGTAGCTTCACTTCTGGGCGGCGATAGTTACCGTGTCGTTCTTTGATGATCCGGACAAATGGCTCTTTCTTGTAAACCTTGCGGTAGGCTTTCCAGAGATCCTTTTCTGTCGTGCCTTCTTTGACAAAGACGTGTGCTAAGGCAGATGCGCCACGCACCATTTCGATGCTGGTCAGACTCAGGTGAATGTTTTCCAAGCCGGTGATCTGATGTACTTCAGCAGTATGGCGATGCCCAACGGCCGCGTAAGTGCGAACTGCACCGCTACGAACCGGATGGTGTGATCCGGGCGAGTTGGATGCGCCGCCTTCAGAAGACCCGACTTTGACTTCTACCGTAATCGGATAATTGTCATCAATCAGATCTGCTATGACAAACGGGCGCAGTGCCAAGTTGGTCGCGGTTGCATTACAACCCACGCCGCTGACATAGTCAGCGCCTCGCAGCTTTTCACGGTTGACTTCGGGTAAGCCATAGACAAACTTTTCAAGCCACTCTGGTGTGCTGTGGGCTTCGCCGTACCATTTTTCGTAGTGCGTTGCATCATCTAGACGGAAGTCAGCCGACAGGTCGATGATCTTTTCGGCCATGCCAGCGTACTTTTCAATGTCAGCTTGGGCTTTGCCGTGCGGTAGCGCCAAGATGAGGACATCGGTTTCGTGTAGGGCGGCGGGCTCTACAAAGGTTGGCAAGTCAAAATTGCGTAAGTGTGGATGTACGCGCTTCAACGGTTGCCCTGCATAGGTGCGTGAAATGACCTGATCAACTTCAAGCGCGGGATGGCCAGTAATCAGCCGTAGAAATTCGCCCCCGGCATAGCCAGAGCCACCGACGATGGATACTTTTTTCATGGGTTGTTTTGTTTTTCGAGCTTTACGCTGTGAAAGCTCTCTTATCATTTTTGATTCGTCATCTCGTCCGCAGGTAAGGCTCAGCCGCTACACGTTTGCCATCAGACTAAGTTGCCTAGAACAAGGCGTGTGAGAGATCTCTTTAGACTCTATGGTTTTAGCTAGCAGAAAAGGATCTAACGAGATTTTTCGTGCGCAATTAATATTTATATTTCAAGACTATTCAAACGCGCTCAAAATGACGATTTCGTTTGGGCATAGACTGTTTGAATAAAAAAAGAGCCTCACGGAGGCTCTTTCATGTAACGCAAAATTGCGCGATCCTCCGGGACGCTGCTAAATCACTTTTTGTTCTTTTTTTCAGCGAGTGAGATCGCGTGGTCAACTATCATACCGGGTAAGTCTACCCCAGTAAGTGGCACAGTGGAATGGTATTCCATCGTATGGTTCACTTCATTGACCAGATAACCACGGTCAGGATCTTCCAACAAGTCAATTGCCAAGACCCCTCCACCAACTGCATTCGCTGCAGCTTGTGAAATGGCGTGAATTTCATCGGTGACTTCACAGACGGTAGCTTTTGCACCACGCGCGGTATTGGTGACCCAGTGCTCAGCGTGTCGATAGATGGCAACGGTCGTTTTGTCGCCAATTACAAACGCACGAATATCGCGCCCAGGTTTGTTGACCAACTGTTGGAGATAAAAGATTTGCTGTTGATAGTTGCCAAGCATTTGCTTGTGCTCAAACACCGCTTCAGCGGCATCAATATCATTGATACGACTGACCATGCGGCCCCAACTACCAATCACGGGCTTGACCACGTAAGGGTAACCTAGCTCTTCACCAGCTTTGACGGCACCTTCTGGGGTGAAGGCCATTTTGGTGACCGGTTGTGGAACGCCAGCGGCGGCAAGCACGCTGGTTGTGCGGACTTTATCGACACAAATTTCGCCCACGCTGTATGGATTTACGGTGGGGATGCCCCAACTGTTGAGCACTTGTGCGGCGTATAACCCACGGCTTGCACTCAAACTGCGCACGATGACAGCGTCAAAGCGTTGCCAGTCTTGTGAATCAGCAAGATCGACAATGAAGTCGCTATCTTTTAGTCGTTCGTGCTCAATGCCGCGTTTTTCAAGATCAGCAAAGAGCCATTTTTCTTCTACCCGCAGTCGCGAGTAGAGCACGCCGATGCGCATGGACTATTCGCCCCAGTCTTCGGCTTCTTCAGGTGCCAGCGCGACTTCAATTGGATCGGTGCTGACGAGTTCGAGTTCTGCGCCACAATCCTCACAGACCAAAATTTCACCTTCTTCGGCATCGACCAAATTTATATCGCCCGCACATTCTGGGCATTCAACAGTTGCGTTTACTTTGTCAGACATTTTGTTT
>JAHDIM010000324.1 GCA_020630805.1 Anaerolineales bacterium | reverse complement strand
GAACGGGCGTCAATAAGGGCTGTAACAGCGTCGGAAGCGGGTCAGACGACCCAGCTTTGGTGGCAAAAAACCATCCGATGTATATAAAAATGTTCTGACCGCTTGAATTGCTGTTACATCAAAAGTATATTGCAAGTTCAAGGCCAATATATTGAGAGACGCTTGTGAGTTTATTGTTGCAACGTTTGTAATACGTTTGTAGAGCGCAGGCAACAACTTCACATTAGCCAGCGAGGGGGAACAACTCACCCGTTTTGCGGGTTACTGCTGGCAGATATAAGTAAAAGGTCGTGCCAACACCCGGTGCTGTCTTCAGACCAATATTACCGCCATGCTCTTGGAGAATTCGAAGGATTGACGCTAAGCCTAATCCAGTGCCATGGAGCTTGGTTGTAAAGAACGGTTCAAAAATCCGCTCAGCTGTCTCCGCATCCATTCCGCAGCCATTATCTTGCACCATCAGATAACAATATTCGCCAGCGTTCAACGCACCATCCACAATTGGCACTAAGTGATCTGTTTTGCCTGTCGCAGCGCGGAAACCCGTCTTGATGCGGATCTCTCCAAAGCCGTCTAACGCCTGCATTGAATTGATAAGCAAATTCATAACAATTTGCTGCAGCTGCGCTTCGTTAGCATGCACATGCGCCAGCTCTGGGGCAAGATCTACGACTAAGTCAGCATGGCTGCCAATAGTCGTGTGAAAAAGATCCAAATTACGTTCAACTAGGTCATTCAAGCAAAGCTGTTGTCGTTCTAATTGTTCGTTGCGTGAATACGCCATCAATTGCCGTGACAAGATGGTTGCGGACTGTGCTGAAGACTTGACGCGAGCAATATGCTTTTGCGCCGGATGCGCCGAGTCAATTTTGCGGCTCCCCAATGAAGACTGCGCCATAATTGCCATCAGCAAATTGTTGAGATCATGCCCTATCCCACCCGCTAAGACGCTCATCGCTTCATGTTGATCTGCAGCACTGAGGTAATTTTCAATGTGCTGTTGCCGTGACAAGTTGCGAATTACAACTAACGCATGGTCGCGCTTTGCCATCACACACGTTGCAGCATAATGCGTGCCATCGAGTTCGAAATCAAACTGCATTGGACGCTTGGTTGAAAAGACGATGGAAATAGCATTGTAAACCGGCAGAATCGGGTCACCTTCGCCGCATGCTTCACTGACGATCCGATACAGTCCATCCACAATGTCATAGAGCGGCACATTCGGATTTTCGTGAAAATCGATCTCTGTGAAATCATGATTGACATCAATAATCGCATCCGGCAATGCGTCCATAATCTCTGTCAAGTACTGATCACGCTGCATTAGTGCCAAATTGGCCTTAGTCAACTCTTGCGTTCGATCTAACACCACATTCTCTAAGCTACGATTGGCCGAGCTCAGGTTCTTTTCACGACGCCGTAACTCAACTGCCATGTAGGCAATCTGCTTGATATCTTGCTCACGTAGGTAAGCAAAGCAAAGCACAACAGCGCCAACGACCGTAAAAATAGATGCAATCCGCGGTAGATCTTCAGCGGTGATTGTCACGGCATAAAGACTCAATAAATACGTTTCAAGCAGCGCTAGACCCAGCACAAAAAACGTTTCCCAAGGCCCAAAGAACAACGCCGCAATCACAATGGGAACAATCAGCCAGAAAATGAATAACGTATTGGTCGATTGCGTCAGCCCCGATAGCGTAACCGCGGGGAAGATCATTAATAAGACAATCAGCCCCGCCACTGCAACTCTGTACCAATCACGCTTTGCTAGCCAATATATGCCCAATGTCAGGAAGATTGCGCCAAGACTAACCAGCGTAAATGGCGCAAACACACCACGGATCAGCGCGCCAATCACGACATTAGGAATTTGAAGTAGGGAAATCCCCAGCAGAAAATTACGGAGAAGACGGCGTTGAATGGGCGCAGGAGACGCAGAAAATAGCCCACCAGAGAAAATAGAGTTAAGCGATACAGCGTGCTTATTCACGGATTTTGAATCGTATAGTACGGTTACGGAGTTCAGCTATGACAATGTATTCATCGTATAACACTCCAGCGCTTAATCCAAGCCGTATAAATCTGGACGTTGATATTGATTTTTTGTCACATTCACCTATTCAGCAGCTAAACCAAACAGCAAAATTATCGATGCGATACAGTCTTAGGCTTCCATAAAGTCAAGAAACCCAACTTCCCTTAGTTTTCAGTCAAATAGACATCAAGCTAAGGACTATTGCATTGAAAAATTCGTTTCTGCTAGCTAAAACAAAAGCGCAAGTGTCATCCCAGACGCGTTTGCAATACCCAAAGTAACCCTACTGATTCGGCGTCTGGGATCTCATTGATACCAAGGTATCAAAACAGCAAACTATTGCAATGAGACTTGTGCTGAGCTTGATGCATATCCTCACCTTAGTTTTCAGGCACTGGTAAACTGAGGACACAGCCAAAACGCACCAATGATGCGGTCAGCTCTCATTTCAGCAGATTACCTTTGCTGGATTTCTAAAAGCCTCATGTCCAATATTCAAACGTTTTCAATGCTTAGCGCAACCGATGTCGCCATTGCGGGCGGGAAAGGTGCCAACCTCGGTGAATTAACCGTGAGCGGTCTACCCATTCCCGCTGGATTCGTCATCACGACCAATGCTTACAACGCGTTTGTGTCGCAAAACGCGCTTCAGGAAAAGATCCTAGCGTTTGCACAGGCCGCCGCGAACGCAGAAGCAAGTCAACGTCAAGCGATTGCAACAACTATTCGAGATCTGTTTACAACTGGCAATATTGATGCCACGTTGCAAGCAGAAATCCTCACGGCATATTACGCCTTGCAAGCCAAGGCCACGGGTCCTGTCGCTGTCCGCTCTTCAGCAACGGCCGAAGACTTGCCCAGCGCTAGTTTTGCCGGCCAACAAGATACGTTTCTCAATATTGTCACTGAAGAAGCCCTGCTAAATGCCATCAAGCAGTGTTGGGCCAGTTTGTGGACGGCCCGTGCCATGACCTATCGTCAGCGGCAAGGCATCGTGCCAGAAAGCGTCAGTTTGGCGGTTATTGTCCAAACGCTTGTGGATGCCGACTCTGCTGGCATTATGTTTACCGCGAACCCCACCAACGGTCGCCGCGACCAAACGCTAATCAATGCGACATGGGGATTAGGTGAAGCCATTGTTAGCGGGCAAGTCACCCCAGATACCGTCGTAGTAGACAACAGCACCAACACAATTGAGTCGCAAGACATCGGCACTAAAACCGTAATGACGGTGCGTACGGCAAGTGGGACTGAAGAGCAATCCGTTCCAACAGCACAGCAAACGACTCCCGTGCTTAGCGAGGCGCTAGCCCTGCAACTCTCCGCCCTTGGCAGCCAGATCCAAACGCACTACGACCAGCCAATGGATATTGAATGGGCCATTGCCAATGATGAAATTCATATTCTGCAAGCTAGGCCAATCACCGCGTTGCCAGCGGAGCCGCTTCAAAATGTCACATGGGACCCCATTTCGCCTAAAACCGTCTGGATGCGACGCCAAATTGTGGAGCACATGCCTGAACCGCTGTCGCCATTGTTTGAAGAGCTATACATTCATAAAGGCATTGAGAACACCTATAAAGATTTGTTAGGGTTTATGGGGAATGCCGTTGGCGTATCTCCTGAGCGCATGCTGGCCATAATTGACATTATGGAAGATGGATTTGCCAACACCATCAATGGCTATGCCTACACTGCCGGCTCTTTCAAGATGGATTTCAAAGCCATTCGCGTCATCTTGCGGGTGTATTCGCGGATTTTCAGATTCTTCAAGATGGAAGCGTTCGATTGGGAAAACGTCGTTGTCCCAAATTACCAAGCCATCACGCACAAATGGGCTGCGGCTAATTTAGCAGAAACCAGTAACGATGATCTGCTCAATGGCATCGCCGAAATGGCAACAGCAGACAGCACCTACTGGTTTGGGTCTGCACTCAATTTAGGGTTGTCGCGCTTTTTAGACCCTACTTTTGATCGGCTACTGCGCTCCATTTTGTTTCGGGGGGCGTTGCCTGACTCTAAGCCCGGCAGTGCGTCGTTCTTACGCGGCTTCGATTCAAAAGCGCTCGATGCCCAAGCCGACATGGAAGCGCTGGCCAACACCATTCGCGAGTCAGAAACGCTGACTGCGCTGGTCTTGAATACGCCTGCCGCCCAACTGCTAGACGCGCTCCACGCCGAGCCAGAAGCGCAAGACATTCTAGATAACATTGAGGCCTATTTCGCTGCATACGGCCACCAAATTTACAACCTAGACTTTGTAGATCCAACCCAGAATGAAGATCCGTTAGCGATGCTGCT
>JAHDIM010000323.1 GCA_020630805.1 Anaerolineales bacterium | reverse complement strand
GAGTAGCTGCGCAGGTTGCCCCCAGTGTAAAACATCCTTAATCAAAAAAGAGCACCCATTTGGATGCTCTCGCAATTCATTTTAGTTTGGCTAGTCCGAATGCTTATGCTCAACGACATTTTTTGCGTGCCGCATGGAGACCACAGGTTGCGTTTGCATGTCATCTTGATACACCGTAATAGTGTTGCGGGTCCGCTTAGAGACATACATTGCAATGTCTGCCAATCTGAGCAGTTCTAAGTCCGTACCGGCATGGTCTGGACAGTTGACAATGCCGATGGACAATGAGATCCCGGACTTCAGGCCAGCGGCCAAATTTTGAAGCCGTTTTGCTAAGGCAATGGCTTCCGCTTCCGTTGCATTGGGCTGGATCACGACAAATTCATCACCACCGTAGCGTGCAACCATATCACTCGCGCGGATAGACCTTTTGACCTGCTGCGCAAACTGCCGCAGAATTTTGTCACCCGCCATATGGCCTTGTTTGTCGTTGATTTGCTTGAAATTATCCAAATCGATCAACATGAGTGACAGTGGATATTCATAACGATGCGAGCGTTCAACTTCAATGCGCAATTTGTCAAACAGCGCGCGCCGGTTGCTGACATGCGTCAAGCTATCACGGTGCGCTTTTAAGCTCAGGTCGTCAATTTTCTCTTCCGCTTTGTGGAGCTTTTGCACCAGGTCCGCTTCGATCTGCGCAACCCCCAGCAATTGCTCAATAATGAGCAGCGTCATACCGGGTTCATCGCTACAACCAGCAGAGTACAGATGGTAATTCAGATAGATATCACCGTGGACGGCGTGACTACGATTGATGTGATTGAGAGACAGCCGGCCTTCTTGATGGGCAACAACATCAGAGATGTCTTTTTCTAAGCCAACCAGCTCTGGAAAGCAATCCATTGCAGATTGATTGTCTAATTTGACATCGTCTTCCAATCCGAGAAAGACATTGAAATTTGCTGAGTGGTAATTTGTGAGGCGCAAGTCTTCATCCATCAGCACATAGGCTGCGCGCATTGAGAAGTTATGGACTTCAAGCATCCAACACAGCTGATCTAGCTGATCGATGGACCAACTTACTTTTTTATTTTCCGCGACATACGAGCGCGTAAAGGAACCGTTCATTTATTACCTAGCTTTTCATTGACGCAGATTAGCCAAAATGCGCCAACATAGCAAATATCTTTATCTATATTATTCAAGACACCAATCTAGAAACAGGGTAACTGAAACTAAGCGCAAAATCAATTTAGATTTGGTTGAAAGTTTGCTTGATTTTTATAGCTCACAACCAAATTCTAATAAAACCAATAACGAAATTTAGAACGGGAAGAAGAAATGTACCGTAATGCCAACTACATTCAACAATTAGCCAACAATTCTGGTCTATTCAGCATATGATAAACACAGAATTGTGGCCGAAATGTGTCAGCTAATCGGAGGTTGGGGGATCTACTGGCGTAGGTTGTTTAGATTTCTTTTGTTTTGGTGACACGGGCTGCAAGGCATGCGCTACAACTTCATCAAAGGTGTTGACCAAGACAACGTCTAAGCCGCGCAGAATCTGTTTTGGCACGTCTTGTAACTGTGGGCGATTCTTTTCAGGAATCAGCACTTTTTTCAAGCCAGCACGTTGGGCTGCCAACAATTTCTCTTTCAAACCACCAATTGGCAAGACACGCCCCCGCAAGGTAATTTCGCCAGTCATAGCCACAGTGCTGCAATTCACTTTTCGATCTGTATAAGCAGACAGCAATGCTGTTGCAATCGTAATCCCAGCTGATGGGCCATCTTTGGCAATGCCACCTTCTGGAACGTGTAAATGCAGGTCGACAGCATCGAACACTTTCTTCTTAATGCCATATTTCTTTGCATTTGCACGCAGGTAAGACTGAGCCGCGCGGACAGACTCTTGCATTACATCACCCAGTTGGCCGGTAATTTGGAAGTCACCCTTCCCTGGCATGACAGACACTTCGATGATGGTGAGATCGCCCCCACCTTCGGTCCAAGCCAAACCAGTTGCCACTCCAATCTGATCTTGGCGCTCAGCTTCAAGGTCACGTAATTTTGGAATACCAAGGTAGTCCGGCACCATGTTCGCTGTAATACGTGACGGTGCCTTCTTCGCTTCGGCAATTTTGCGGGCAACCTTCCGCGCAATGGTCGCTATCTCACGATCCAGATTACGCACCCCAGCTTCGTAGGTATACTCGCGAATGACACGTTTCAAAGCACCGTCGGTAAAGTGCAGTGAGTCTGGTTTAAGACTGTTTTGACGCAGTTGGCGTGGGATTAGGAACCGGCGGCAAATTTCAAGCTTTTCAGTTTCAATGTAGCCACTGAACTCGATGACCTCTAGCCGGTCTTCCAGCGCTGGCGGAAGATTCCACAGGTAGTTCGCTGTGGTGATGAACATCACCTTGGACAGGTCAAATGGAAGCTCTAAATAGTGATCCGAGAACGTATCGTTTTGTTCTGGATCAAGAACTTCAAGCAGCGCGCTGGCCGGGTCACCACGGAAATCGTTACCGAGCTTGTCAATCTCGTCCAACATCATCAATGGATTGATGGTTTGCGCCTTGCGCATGGTTTGGATAATACGCCCCGGCATTGACCCGATATAGGTACGGCGGTGTCCGCGAATTTCGGCTTCATCGTGCACGCCGCCCAGTGACAGCCGTACAAATTTACGCCCCAGCGCCTTTGCAATCGACTTTCCGAGTGACGTCTTGCCTGTCCCCGGCGGGCCAACAAAACATAGGATTGGTTGCTTTACGTCTGAGTCTTCATCGGCCAGAGACTGTACCGCAATGTGTTCCAAAATACGGTCTTTAGCCTTAGGAAGACCAAAGTGATTTTCATCTAATACGCTGGCCGCGTTTTGCAGATCTAGATTGTCTTCCGTTGCGTCATGCCAAGGCAGATCTACCAGACAGTCTAGATACGTGCGAATGACAGCCACTTCCGGCGCCATCGGCGGCATTTGGGACAGCCGGTCGAGTTCCTTGAGCGCCTTCTTGTTGACCTCTTCGGGCATCTCTGCAGCGATGATGGCATCGCGCATTTCTGAGATTTCTTTGGCCCAGATGTCACCTTCACCCAGTTCAGATTGGATGGCAGTCATTTGTTCGCGTAGATAGAACTCACGCTGGGTCTTGTCAACCTTTTTCTGGACTTGGCTGTGAATGCGGTCTTCCAATTCCAGCACTTTGAGCTCACGTCCAAGCAGCGAACTCATGCGTTGCAGACGCACTACAGGATCAAACGTTTCTAGTAAAGTCTGGCGTTCAACCAAGTCAAGGTTGAGTACAGACGCCACCAAGTCGGCTAGCCAGCTTGGCGAGTCTACATTCATTGCGTAGACATACGCTTCTTCTGGCAAACTGCGGTTTAGCTGTACGCACTTTTCAAACAGCGCCAAGACAGCACGCATCAGCGCTTCAGTTTCGGGGCTGTCTTCTTCATCTTCTGGAATTGGGCGCGCTTTGACTCGGAAGTACGGCTCGGTCTGCACAAACTCAATGATCTCAACCCGGCGACGGCCTTGGGTCAACACTGAATTACTGTTGTCTGGCATGTGCAGCAAGCGACCCACCGCAACCTCAGTCCCGACCAAGTACAGGTCGGACTCGGTTGGGAACTCTTCGCTTGGGTCAAGCTGCGGCACCGCGATCATCGTTTCTTTGTCGTCTGCGGCATCGCTAATGGCCATCAACGACTTTTCACGGCCCACCAATAATGGCGTCACCATATTGGGATACAGCACAACGTCGCGCAGCGGCAACAGGCTACATTCAATTAGGCCGTCGTCATCTGGCTCTGCATTGTTGAGTTCAAATAGCTCTTGATCTTTTTGTGAAAAAGGATCGTTGAGGAGCGGGTCTTTTTTCTGCTGGTCCATGAAGCAATTGATTAGGGTCAGTATTGATAGACGGAATTAAGTGTTTCGCAGCAGCGTCGCTGCCACGAAATTTTCAGCGCGCACATCAACACGCCGAGGCAATACGACACACTAATCCGTGAGTGTTTTTACATATTCACGCGCGGCGCCAATGAGCGGAATGCTGCCAGTTACAAGTACACTGGTCGTTGAAATCTGGTGCGCCAGTGCGACAGCATCTGCAACGGTGTCCATCTGATGAACACTCCCCGCAACGTTTGCAGCAAAAGCTGCAAGGTCTGCGGTTGGCATTGCGCGGCTTAGTTCTGTTTTCGTAAAGACAACGTTGCTGACGTGCGGCAGCACTATCTCTAGAACAGATGCGATGTCTTTATCCCGCATACTACCGTACACCAAAACGGGCGGCTGCGGAACGTTGGATTCTACCAGCGTCTG
>JAHDIM010000322.1 GCA_020630805.1 Anaerolineales bacterium | reverse complement strand
GGGAATAAGCAGTTCAAAATACAGCTTGAATGTTGTGCCCGGCTGAATGACGAGCGTGTCATAAACCGCGCCCGTTTTGGCTGTTCCGGTGTGTCCATCAATCGCGTTGCCGCTTCGAATGGCAACCTCAACTGGTTCAGCACTGTAGGCATCACTTGGTATAAACACCCCTTGGTGCGTGTTGTCTTGCTCGCGCGCGGTTCCAAAAATCGCCAGCAGACGCGAGTTTGTAATGGCCGCCTCTGGATCAACTTTTTTGCGGTAGCCAAGGTCTGTTTCGCGAAGTACATTGCGGAGCGCCCCTGCTAAGGATGTTCCTTGAATAATGGCGTGGCCGTCATCATCCAGTAAAAGCGAAATGTCAATGAATGGATCTACATCACCATTGCCAAAGCTGGCAGCGGTGTCTAGCGTAAAGTCAGCTTTTATATAAATGCGTTCAACAATTTGACGTGAATTGCGTTTGTTTAGGATATGGCTCATTGCAGGGTATCCACTCGAATTTGTTTAATGACCGCTGTGACTAAGCGCAAGGTGTAGGTTAGGTCTAACTGGGCAAGCGCAGACTGTCTGACGGCCATACTCATGCCGTTAACTGTCGGCAGCAAAGCCTCTAGCTGATCATCAGGATTATTCACTATTTGCGACCAGCGGATGTCTTTGGCATTTGCAAGCTCAGACAGCCAGCCTAATAAAGACAGATTATGACCAGTGGGCAAGGTGACCCGAACCGCCTCAAATTGTTTGCGGGCAACGCTCCGTTCACCAACGTTTTCAACCCACTTGGCTAGTTCACTTACATCTTTGCTGAGGTTGCAGCCTTGTAACACAAGCTGCAAATTGCCTAATTGCGTATTGTCAATTCTCTCTGCATTTTGCAACTTCACGGCCATGGCATTGCGCAGGGCTGCATCTGCTAAGCGCTGTTCCGCAATACGGACAGCGACATCATTTACCATGCTTTGTTGTGCATCCGATAAGGCTTGCGCAGGCATTTGCAGGTTACGACTGTCCGTCTGCTTAGAATTGAGCAGACCTTCATTGGCAGGGCTTGCCATGTACTCTTCCGGTAGCGCCCAGTTTATGGCCAAGCTGCCGTAGCCTTCAGCAGTGCGCTCGCCAATGCCAGACTGATGCAGCGCCTTAATCTGGTCAGCTGAGATGGGTGCATCTGCTGAAAAGGCATACGAGCCACCGGCTTGAATGGCCCAGACTTGTTGCAACTGGAGCCCCCACTTGCCATTGAAGCCACCAGTGTGTGTTTTGCGCACATATGTCTGCTGCGTTTCAAGCGTTACACCAAGCACTTCACCTAAGGCTTCTTTTAAGTAGCTACCTGTTTGACCATAGGCATTGCGGGTAATGGTGTCGCTTAGTAGTGTTACGGTAAAAGTCGTGTCAGCAGGAATTTCAGTCTCTGCGGTTGCGACTTCCGGCCAATTCTTTGCAGGTTCTACGGATACGCTTACTTTGCCATACCCCGCAGATTTAGCCCCACCTAGCCAAGCATGCTGCATCTTTGTTGTAATGAGAGACTGTAACTGCGCACAGGTTTCAGTGCTGTCTGTCACAATGTAACTTTTGAAGAGTTGCTCAGCGTCCAGCGCCGCGTATTTGAAAACAGCGCCTTCGTCACGCGTGGCTGTGCCATGCTTACGGCTGCGCTGATTATGAATCTTTACTGTGTTGATTGGGGTTGTCAGGCTGTAATTCGTGTCTGAAAAAGAACCAAAGCTTGCCTTAACAGACTTTGGTGCAACGCCTTCAACTGCGACATTGCGATTTTTCAATGTACCCGCAGGACTGTTTTTGTCCTGCACAAGTGCGGTGGGGATAGGTATAGTGCGCTGATCGTCCAAAACTGGATATGCATTCAGAAAACGGCACTGCCCAGATAGAAATACGGCGTCAAAGTCGAGCGTGTAGTCATCTGTAGCGTTTAAATAGGCGCCAATCACCGCACCACGAATGGCAGAGCCGGGCAGGTAAGCGTATGAATCGAGCGTGTTCGGGTCACCGCCGGGTTTTGAAACCAATACAGGTTCAGCAAGCGTCAAGGTAAGTTCAAGAACTGTCATGCTTAGCTGGCCTCCTTGCTAGCGAAAAGGATTTCAGTGTCTGGGATTGTGCCGTCCGCGGTGTCTACTAAAGTTGCAACTAGTTCGCCGCGTCCCCGATTGCGCAGCGTTCCTGCGCGTCGCCAACTTTGGACGCTGGCAACTAATAAGGCCTCTTCAAGCACACTGAGTTTGCGTTTTGCCACAATTTCTGCCTGAAATTGCGTACCTTTACGAATAACACGCGAGGCGCGTAAAGCTTTGTCTTCCGGGGCTTCGGTTTCTATATCAATTGCAGATTGACGTCGGACGTTGGTGAATGCTTGCAAAATTTCATATGCACCAACCCCGTCTGTGTGGAATAACGTTTGGCGGACAGGCAGCGGAAGTTGCGCGCGATCAATATGAATCTTGGCTTGGTCTGAGTTGCGGCTGCCGGGTTTACCAAACAACGAATAGCGTGCTTTGTAAAGGTCTTCTTTGCGAGCACTTGGCAACACTTCCAACAAGTTGTCACATTCTTCCGTTAGTAGCCCTTTGATGGTTCGTCCATCTAAGTATGGAAAGCCATACTGGTCATAGGCAACTTCAATGTCTACCGTGGAGCCGTGACTGTTGCCGCTGGCAAAGGTTGCATCGCTTTGCAGTGTGAAGCGAAGTAAATAGGTTTTCATTATTGGCTGACCTCCAACTCTACAAAGTCTAGGGCTTCTAGCGCGTCATAGAAATAGCAGATGCCGTCACCCCAGCCGTGCTTCGCAAAATTTGGGTCGTAGTCAGCGACAGTGGGCATGTCCATGCGCTGCCGCTTGCCACGTACAATCACGCCGGTACTCATAAAGTTTGCTAACGAAGCTTCGTCCTGCCGCAAAATATCTCTTAGTTCAGCCCGTTTGTTACGGCGCGTTTCCCAGTAGCTGCTGCTAAATTGGCGCACAATGTATTCAAATGTTGTCCAGTCTCTGAACGCTTCATCATCATCACCAACGAGTAGTGGGCGCATGACTAGTTGGTCTTGCGCTGACTTGCGCGTTGCCTGATATTCACGGTCGCGAATATCTTTGATACCACCAAGCGTCCCGCCCTGTGAAATGTGCCAGTCTATACTGCAGCTTGGAACAGCGTCTCCAAGCGACTTTGCATAGTCTCTGGCAGACGCCCGCAAGTCTTCTGAAAGTTGATAAGCACGTGTGAATGGATAGCGGACTTTTACAATGCTAACGCCTGCAGAAGCAGAGGCACGGGCACCATCAGGAAGTTCGCTTTCCCCAATGTGTTCAAGATAATTTGCCGCAATTCTGAGGCCGAGCTTGGCGTGTGACACCAAGGTAATGTCGTCGCCGCCAAAGACAATGGGACGAACTGGAAAATACTTGCAGTTTGCGTACTGTCTGCTAGCCCAGGGTGCAAGCGCATTTGCTAGGGCAGACGCGCTGCTGTCTGTAATGGCTTGCGAAAACTCACGCAGCTTTTCAATATACATGCGTAATCCAGCATGCTCATGATGCGTTTTCCATGCATTGATGCGCTTGCCCATTCCATTTCCATCAATATGGATGACTGCAATATAACGGTCTTCACCAGCTTCGGGATTTAGATCATCAAAGTCACGCGGAATTTGGCCGTTGTAATTTTCGGTAATTAGGCCCCAAGTGTCGTCTAAGGTTCTGTCTAAGCGTAATTCTGCGGCATCGCGAACGGCTATATCGCGTTTTTTTGCGCGCTCCGCTGAAGCTAAATAAAAATCTGCCTCTTCAGCATTCTCATAGCTCAATCGGCTTGTTGTTGGTAAACCAGTGGCGCTGTCTGGCAGCGTGACAGACAGCCCTAACTGCGGCGTATTGGTCAGGGGAGACTGTTGCAGCTTTGCATGGGCTTGTTTTTCAATTGTAAAGAGCGTTTCTTTGGCGGGGTCAAACGTAACATGCGCTGCTGTCAGCTGTAAGTTGGGTGCTTTTGTGAGCAAGCTAAGGCTGTGTTGGTATACAAAGTCTTTTGCAAGTGGCAAAGGATCTGCACCTGCAAATAGCACAGCGAGTCCACCGCCGCCAGCAAAGACAACTTCAGCAAGTAAATTGCCGTTTTCAATATGCTTTTCTTGACAAATGGAAAATGTCTCAAGATCTATGTTGTGGCTGCTGTTAGTCACAGCGTCTAACGTTTCAAAAGCGTAGTCATGCGTGGCTGCATAGACTAACTGTGAGCCGCCAATATTTTCGCGCAGATCATTGCTGGCAAAAATATAAGCTTGTGTGCCGGTTGTTTCGAGAAGGGTGTAAACGTATTGGGTCAT
>JAHDIM010000321.1 GCA_020630805.1 Anaerolineales bacterium | reverse complement strand
TCACGTCGCCGCCGCATGGTGTAAATTGTGAGCCCAACTGCGAGCACAACCGCAACGCTAACGATTTCGGTCATGACGAGCGCTGCATTTTCTGCCATCCAAACGACTAGGCGCTGGACCGAGTCATTGTAAAGCTCTGCAATTGCGACAATGACTGCGATCAAGACAATGATCAGCAATTCAATGCGCGCATTGCGACGTTTCCCCTTGAGCATTCTAAATATCCATTAAGTTCAGGGAGAGGGCTTTGGTCACCGCTTCAGTCCGCGAGTTCACATCCAGCTTGCTGAAGATTTTGCGCAAATGGCCTTGAACAGTGCGGTTGCTAATACTTAACTGATACCCAATCTCTTTGTTGGTCATTCCTTTGGCCGTCAGCCGTAGGACTTCAAGTTCGCGGCCCGAAAGTTCCTCTGCTAATGCAGACTCATCTTCACTATCTTTTTTGCCACCAGCGACAAGGCCCATGACTTTGGCTGTGAGGGCGGGGTCTAATGCGGAGCCACCTTGGGCTACGTTTTTGACAGCCTCAATAAGCTGCACCGGCGATGTATTTTTGAGCAAATACCCGCTTGCACCGGCGGCTAACGCGGCTGAGATGTAAGGATCGTCATCATATGCAGAAAGCACAATGACGCGCGATTGAGGGCTGTTGGTGCGAATCCATTCTGTGAGTTCAATTCCTGTCTGGTTGGGCATCTTGATGTCCACAATTGCAACATCTGGCTTGTGGTCAAGCACAACAGCTTGCGCTGCGAATCCATCATTGGCTTGCCCAACCACTGTAATGCAGTCTGAACGTTCAAGATATTGGCGGGTACCTTCGCGGACAAGGTCGTGATCATCAACGAGGACGACAGAAATTTGTTTGTTCATTTGCTTGAATTCCTTCTCCCTTGAGACTACAGGAGAATTTACTGCACGTCTACACGCTTGTTACTCAGAGGAATAGGCCAAATGGCTTACTGCACAATACGCCAATTGTGGATGGCAAAAGAAGCACCTCTGCGCTTATGTCAGCGTCCCAAAAATTCTAAAATTTTATTGGTAATAACTGTGAGGTATTTATTTCAATGACAGAACTAATTGTGCTGACGTTCAGCTTTCTCATCGTCGCGTTGGCGGCAAAAAAAATTGGCCAGTGGTTTTCGGCAATCGGATTGCCTTACATCACTGGCTATTTGTTGGCTGGGGCGGTTGCCGGTCCATTTATTCTTGAACTGCTTCCCAAAACAGCCGCCGCAGATTTGCGCTGGATCGATGAGGTCTCGCTGGGGGTCATCGCGTTTGTTGCGGGGAGCGAACTCTACATAAAAGAAATTCGCTCGCGGGTGGGAAGCATCAGTCGTATATTGGGTCTGGTCTTGCTCATTGCGCTGCCACTCGGTGGGATTTCACTGTTTGTCCTCACAAACTTCATCCCGTTTACGGCTGAAATGCCAGTCACACAACGGCTAGCAGTCGCCATTCTGGGCGGCACTATTTTGTTAGCCCTTTCTCCACCTTCAACCATTGCGGTCATCAAAGAAGTCAAAGCTAAGGGGAACTTTACCCGAACATTGCTCGGTGTCACCGTCTCTATGGATGTTGTCATCATTGTATTGTTTGCGGTTGCAGTTGCGGTGTCTTCGGCCATCATGACCGGTGTTGGCTTCAGCCCCACGTTCTTGCTACTACTTGTCGTAGACCTCGGCTTGGCAATTGTCGCGGGGGTGTTGACTGGTTACATTTTGCAGGCAGTGCTCAGCACGCCGTTTCATAACCTGGTCAAAGCGGGTCTCATTCTGTTGCTTGGATACGGTATCTTTGCGGGGTCACACCTGCTCACGACTGCCACAAAAGGCTGGATGATCCAAGTCCACGCTGAACCGCTATTGATCGCTTTGATTGGTGGGTTCTACATTACGAACTTCACAACGTTCCGCAAACCATTTGAAGCAATCTTGCATAACATTAGTGGTCCGGTATATGTGGCCTTTTTTACCCTGACTGGGGTCGGTCTAAAACTAGATATTTTGCTGGCAACGTTGCCTGTGGCATTGGCGCTGTTTTTCATCCGCTTTATTGGCATCAACTTAGGCGCTTTCGCTGGTAGTCGACTCGCAGGGGAACCTAAGCTGTTCACGCGGTTTGCAGGCTTGGCACTGATTACCCAAGCGGGGATTGCTCTCGGTCTAGCCCGTGAAGTTGCCGTGGAATTTCCTGTCCTTGGGGATGCCTTCTCCACGATGGTTATTTCAGTCGTGGTGCTGAACGAAATCTTTGGCCCAATGTTCTTAAAAGAAGCCTTGAAACGCGTCGGTGAGGCAAACCTGCCAGAAACACATACAGCGGACTCAATTCGCGACGTTCTAATCTTAGGCATTGAGGATCAATCGCTGGAGCTAGCACGTTCGCTACAACGCTCAGGATGGAAAGTTGCTATGGCCGATACTGATCGTGAGCACGTGGCGCACTTTGAAGATGCGGAGATTCCGGTGCATTATGTCCCTGCCATCAATGAAGAAACAATGGCGGGGATCATCACAAATAAGACCGATGCTGTTGTCACGTTGCTGGCTGATGACGAGGAAAATCGTACGGCGCTGGAACTGGCCTATAAACGTGGTGTGACGCGCCAAGTGGTGCGACCAAACGACTTGAGTCAGTTAGAGGCACTCAGTGAATTTGGTGCATTGGTTGTTGACCCAACTTCGGCAATGGTCAACTTGCTTGAACAAACTGTGCGGGCGCCACAGTCTGCGGCAATTTTGCTGCACCAAGACTCTGGCCGTGAATTGGTGCAGGTGACGGTCAGTAATCCAGACATCAATGGGCAACTCGTCCGCGATGTGCGCCTGCCAAACGATGTGCTCTTTCTAGATGTTACCCGTGGGGGTGATGTGATTTTGCCAAACGGCTACACACGCTTGAAAGAGGGTGATGAAGTTACACTGATCGGGCGCGAGCCGTCCCTGAGTGATGCTGTCATGAAGCTTGGTTTCTAACACGTTGGAGTTGTAAAACAATGTTACTCAATGCTGGAATTGTAATTGTCTGTATCGTTGGCCTATGGCTGGGCGGTACATGGATTGTGGACTCAGCGGCGCGCATTGCCCGCAAGATTGGGATGTCTGAGCTGGTGATTGGTTTGACCATTGTCGCCATTGGGACATCTGCCCCAGAATTTGCCGTGACTATTGCAGCGGCCCTCAATGGGCAGTCTGATATTTCCGTTGGCAATGTGGTCGGGTCTAATATCTTCAACCTGGGCTTTATTTTGGGCGGGGTAGCGTTAGTAGCGGGTATCCCAACGTCACGCAAGCTGGTTCGCCGCGATGGGGCGATGCTCATCGGAACTACTATTTTGCTGCTTTTCTTGTTACGTGATCTCTCACTCACAACGCTTGAAGGGAGCATTCTGTTAGCCGTTTTGGTCAGCTACGTGGGCTATCTACTGATTGTGCGCGACGGTGGTGACACTGCTGAAGAAATTCCAGAAGGGGAGTTCAAACTGCTAGACATTCCGGCCCTCATTGCGGGTATCGCGTTGATTGTCATCAGTGGGCACTATCTAGTCGACTCCGCAAGTGAAATTGCGCGCCACTTTGGCCTTAGCGAGTGGGTGATCGGGGTCACTATTGTGGCTGCAGGCACCTCTGCGCCGGAACTAGCAACATCGCTGATGGGCGTTTTGCGCGGTAAACACGGCATTTCAATCGGCAATCTCATTGGCTCTGACCTGTTCAATTTGCTTGGTGTACTAGGCCTTGCAGCGATTATCTCGCCAATGGTTGTCGATGGTTCAGCCATGAGTAGCTTGTACTTGCTATGTGGTTTGGTTGTCATGGTTGTGGTGATGTTACGCACTGGCTGGCGTTTGTCTCGCACTGAAGGTGCGCTACTGGTAACCATCAACTTAGTGCGTTGGGTGGCAGATTTTACTTAGCGGCGGAGCCGATCTACAAAAAAATACAAGTCTGTTTTTACCCAAATAAAACTAAATTCGCGCTGCTTTATATAGGCAGCGCGTTTTGTTTAAGTTAGAAATGGTTGAATTTAATTCACCTACTGGGAGGATTGTAGATCACAAGGAATCCTCAATCGTTTCTAGACTTCTGTACAGAGATTTGTCATTAACATTAGAAGTAGGGTTTGCTATTAAACCTTCATTATTTGTAAGTACTGGTATTTCTACAAAAGACGCATCTCTCCATGAAAACAACTTATACAAAAAGATTTAGTCGTATTTTTGCAATCGCGATCCTGTTGCTAGGGGTTGGATTCTTTACGCGTTCAGGCCAGGGGGCTGCCATTGCAGCACCTGGTTCAGCGCCTAACGCCCAAACTGGCACCATTACTGGTTTCATTTGGGAAGACAACGGT
>JAHDIM010000320.1:2056-4384 GCA_020630805.1 Anaerolineales bacterium | reverse complement strand
CCTAAAATCTTGTCAAAATCACGCAGCGTAAAGTCTAACTCGCTGATGAGGTACTCACGCCAGTTCACATCTTCAACGTTATGAACCAATGGCTGCAATTCGCGACCTTCCAGCCGAAATGCATGCTCCGCTGGGTCGCCACCAGCCGCCTTGATGAAGGTCGGCAGAATATCGATTTGCTCAACGAGACGCGCATCCGTTGTACCTCGGGTGGCATTTGCCACGGTTGATGGATCGTAAACCAAGAGCGGCACTTTACTAGCACTATCAAAGGCCAAATCTTTCTCACCGGCCCAGTGATCCCCAAGGTTATCGCCGTGATCGCTGGTAAAGACAATCAGCGTGTTGTCGAGCAAACCTTGCTCACGCATATACGCAAGCAAGCGCCCGAAATGATCATCCATCTGCTTGACTAGGCCCATGTAGGCCTGCACAACCATGTCGCGTGCGCCAGGCTTACTAAACACGCTACTTAGCCGCAACTGATGATGCGCTTGCATCCACGGGTGGCCTTCCAATTCCGCTTCCGTTCGATTAACTGGAATGTGCGTTTCTGGCGGATACATCGTGTGATACGGCGCATTCGCAATGTATGGCCAATGCGGCTTGTAATACCCAAGCTGGAGACACCACGCGTCATCGCCCATTTCAGTCATAAAATCGATGGCGCGATTGGTGACGTAGGCTGACTCCCCATGTTCATCTGGCACGCGCGATGGATACTTGGAGTTGCTCCAGATCCAGCCGTCGCGCACATTTCCGTCATCATCAACCACAGACTGCGCCCAGTGTTGCCACGGGCGCTCGCCTTCATAGCCGAGGGAATTTAGCCAAGCATCGTATTGGGTTTCAGACGGCGGCGCATTGCGGGGATGCAAGCCAAGGTCGCGGTCGTAGGGATCGAAGTCGCGGTTGAGGAGTTTTTGACCAAGCTCGCTGTCTTTCTCAATCCCAAAGCGTTGCAGAAAGTGCATATCCGGCTTGTGATCGGTCTTGCCCACCACGGCGGTGCGTAACCCAAGTGGCCGCAGATATTCGCCCATCATCTTTTCGCCCACAGGCGTGGGATCTGTGTTGGACTTCACACCGTGTGAACTGACATAGCGCCCCGTGGTGATACACGCGCGGGACGGTCCACACACTGGCGCCTGACAGTAGGCGTTCTCAAAGCGCACGCCATTTTCCGCCAGCCAATCGATGTTCGGCGTTTCTAGAGTCGGGTGACCATAGCAGGAAAGATAGTCCCAGCGCAGTTGGTCTACGAGGACGAAGAGGATGTTTTTGATTTCGGCCATTGGGGGAGTTGAATCCACTAATGCCACGAATGGGCACGAATATTTTTAATACACGGATGGGGAGATAACACGGATATTTCTATTTGTTTATCCGTGTTATCTTCCGTATCTGTGTATCGATCTTATTAGTGGATATTCGTGCTATTCGTGGATTCTTTCCTACGCGAACGTATTGGTCAGTCGCCCGATGCTTTCGACTTCAACCGTCACTTCGTCGCCTGCTTTCATATAGATAGGCGGCGTGCGGGCGTAGCCGACGCCTTCTGGGGTGCCGGTCAAGATCACATCGCCAACTTCAAGAGTGGTGATCTTTGAGATGTATTCGATGGTGAACGCGACTGGGAAGATCATCATCTTGGTGTTGCTGCTTTGCATCAGTTCACCGTTGACCCAGCATTTGATATCCAAGTTTTGGATGTCTTCGATTTCGTCTGCCGTGACCAGCTCTGGGCCGAGCGGGCCAAAGCCATCGACCATTTTGCCGGAGGTGAATTGGCTCGTGCGACGTTGCCAGTCCCGCGCCGTGATGTCGTTGGCGACGGTATATCCCGCGACGTAGTCCATGGCGTCTTCTTTTGAAACGTTCTTACAGGTCTTGCCGATGATGACTGCGAGTTCCGCTTCAAAATCGACAGCGTTGGTGCCGTCTGGGATGACAACGGTGCTATTCGCGCCCGTCAATGACGTATGCGTTTTGTGGAATAGCATTGGGAAGTCTGGCACTTTCGCGCCGCCTTCGGCAGCATGCGCAGCATAGTTGCGGCCCAGCGCAATCACTTTGCCGGGGCGCAAAACTGGCGGCAATAGTGTGACATCCGCCACTGGAACGCCGAGTGCATCGGCGCTGAGCTTTTCAGCGACTACTGCCATGCCATCCGCGCCGCTTTCCAGTAGCGCAATCATTTCTTCCGCAACTGGCACAACGTGGTCTGCGACCACCGCGCCAACTTGGGTTTTGTCATTGTGTGAATAGGTAACGAGTCTCATTTGAATTTTTGGGTTTTGTGGCTATTCAAGTAGGCTGAGCTTGTCG
>JAHDIM010000320.1:0-1956 GCA_020630805.1 Anaerolineales bacterium | reverse complement strand
GGCAAATTTGTATAGTGTGTGCTCGGGTCATTATCCGCCAAATGCTGAATTCCCGGCAATGAAAACGGTCCAATTCCCAACATCTGATGCACTTCCCAGGGATACATGGTGTAGGTGCGCAGGTCATGCGCATGAAACGGATCAGTATCTGCGATGGCGCGGGCGTCGGCTTCAGACGCAGCTTTGACCACATAGATGCCATAGGCGCGGTCTGGCGTGGGGCCAGACATAATCACATCCCCGGCTTGGTGCCGCGCGTGCATCCAGACAAAATGATCTGCGGTTCGGGCTTTGACAGCATCGATTGGGGCTAGTCGTTCACTGATGACGAGATACCACATCGTCCACTCCTTTCTACTTCGCGCGGATAAAACCGCCGAAGACTTGCTCTAGGTGTTGCTGCGTTTCGCGCTCGGCTGCTGCGCCATCACGAGCGACGCAAGCGTCATAAATGCGGCGATGGTCTGCCCAAGCAACATCCTTATTGCCCGGCTCATCGACGTAAACGCGATTGTAAGGCGCAATTTTATTGCGCAGTTGCTGAATGGTCTGGATCAATATCGGCTGGGCATAGGCTTCATAGACCGTTTGATGAAACTCATGATTCAGCCCCAGCGCTTCTTCTATATCTGTGCTCGCTTCACCAGCCAGCAGCACTGCTTCCAGTTTTTGGAGCTGCGCGGTTGTCATCACCTCTGCTGCTCTGCGGGCGGCTGCACCTTCAAGTAAGACACGAATAAACAGCAGCTCTTCTAGCTCTTGCTGTGAGCGTTGCGTTACGACTGCTCCTCGATGCGGCACAATGGTCACCAGTTCTTCCGCTGCCAACGTCCGGAGTGCCTCCCGAATCGGGCTGCGACTGACGCCAAGACGATCCGCTAAGCTCTGCTGATCTAGCTTTTCGCCGGGCTTGAATGCCCCGCGCATAATCGCAGTGCGGATTGTATCGGCGACAACTTCTTCGCGCGTTTTTATTGCGATTGGTTCAACAAGAGTGTCAGGCAACGTCATAAGCAAATATCGTAAAGATTGTATACAATATCCATTATACAGACCAGCCACATTTGTAAGGACAACATCATTATGTCAGCGACCAATATTACTGAAGAAAATCTAACTCAGATTGTGCTTGATCGGACGAAAACCGATGATCCACGTTTTCAAGAATTTATGGATAAGTTCATCAAGCACTTGCATGCGTTTATCCGCGATTTAGAACCAACTGAGCAAGAATGGTTTACCGCCATCGACTTTCTGACCCGCACCGGCCAGATGTGCGACGATGTGCGGCAAGAGTACATCTTGTTGTCTGATGTCACCGGCGCGTCAATGCTGGTCGATGCGATCAACCATCGCGGCTTGGGCAGCGCAACTGAAACAACAGTAACGGGTCCGTTCCATGCGAAGGCCTTGGAATACGAAATGGGAACCATGATTGCGCGCGGGCCAGAATTGGAACGTGGTGAACAAGCTGTCGTCCGTGGCAAAATCACTGATGATGATGGCAACCCAGTCGAAGGCGTTCGCATTGATGTGTGGCAGTCAGATGATATCGGCTTTTATGACAGCCAAGACGACAAACAACCTGACATGAATCTGCGCGGGATCTTCACCACTGGCGCAGACGGCGAATATTGGTTCCGGACCATCAAGCCGTGTAGCTATCCAGTGCCAACGGATGGCCCAGTTGGGGAACTCTTGCGCGCTGCGGGTCGCCACCCCATGCGTCCAGCTCATATCCACTTCATGATTGATGCCCCGGGCTATGAACGTCTCATCACCCACATCTTTAGTGCTGGGGATGAGTACCTTGAATCGGACGCAGTATTTGGTGTCAAAGATTCGCTAGTCGCAGACTACATCCCAAACAACTCAGAAGAACAAGCAAAAGAACTAGGATTCAAGACGCCGTTCTTTGAAATGAACTTTGACTTTACGTTGAAGAAGAGTAGTTAG
>JAHDIM010000319.1 GCA_020630805.1 Anaerolineales bacterium | reverse complement strand
AGTTGATAGTTGATAGTTGATAGTTAGGACTCTTTCTCTTTGGGCGGCGCTATTTCTAAGATTTTGTCCGCGAGCTTGATGTACTGTTGAGCGGCTTTGTTCTTTGGATGCAGCGTGACAATTGGCTGACCGGCTTCCATTGCTTGGAAGATGACCTCTGGTACTGCTGGAATGACCGACACAATATTGTGATTGAGCGCGTCTTCTGCGGCTTGCCAAGGGACTTGGACGCTGGCTCGGCCCCGGTCAATCATCACCACGTCAATTTGGGTGTCTTCCAGTTGCATATCTTCTAGTAAATCTAGCACGCGCCGCCCTTTGCGGAGGGTCAAGCGTACCGGCTCTACCACGATAAAGATGATGCTGCATTGGGGTAGCGTCTGACGCGTCATGCGTGACATATCACTTCCTAAATCGATCACAACATAGTCACTTAGCGTCGCAAGCTGCCGCGTAATTACCTCGCCCTGTGCTGCGCTAGTGGTCAAGTCTACGTCTTCGGGGCGATCTGAAGAGAGCAGTAAGCGCAGTCCTGAACTGTGGTTGACCAACTGTCCCTCAATCGCTCTCAGGTTGATATTGCCTGGTGATTCAGCTAGTAAATTGGTCAATCCATTGCAGCGCATAATGCCGAGCTGCGGGCCTAACGTGCCTGCACCGGGCTGATAGTCAGTCAAGAGTACATCTTGGTCCTGCTCTGCGAGGACAGTGGCCAAGTTCAGGGCTAGCGTTGACGTTCCCAAGCCTCCTTTGACCCCCAATACGCCAATCACATTGCCACGGCGACCGGAACGGTTCAAACTGCGCGTATTGCGGGCAAGCAGCGACTTCACCCGTGACGCCAGTTCAGCCGGATGGGTGGGTTTGGTCATGTAGTCATCAACACCGGCTTCAAAACCTTCAACCCGATCATTGACCATGGTCTTGGCCGTAAACATGATGATGGGAATATGGCTGACGGATGGATCATTGCGAATTTTCCGCGTCACCGCATAGCCATCCATGTCTGGCATCATGGCATCTAACAGGATGAGGTCTGGTTGGTGGCTACCAACTTTAGATAACGCCTGCGAGCCGTTATACGCCACAATGATTTCATACCCTTGTCGCTCTAGCATTAAGCCGACAAGTTTGAGGGTATCTGCATCGTCATCAACAATAAGAATTTTTTCAGCCATAAGAGTGTGTTAGGTGCTCCAAAACTACTGCCTCCACTCTAGCATATCCCTATTCTTGTGTTCAAACCAAATTCAAACAAATGCTATAATTTGTCGCAGTTTTGTACCGTGGGGTTATCGGTAAACGTAATGGAAACTGCGACTAACGTTTGCGCAATGCTCGGCCGGGTTGCATTGCCTGGAGGCTCTTATTAATTTCCCAACCACCTCAAGTTTTGGGGTGATCGCTGCAATTTTGCTGTGCTGCTTGTACATCGGCTTTTTCGCATTTGATGCGTTCCGCCGCTGGCCAGAGCGCAAGCCAATGACGCGTAATCAGCGGATTGCGCTGGCGGTATTTGTCTTCTGGGGCATTATTCTCAATATCCCCTTTGCCTCTTTCCCTGTACCGCTAGATCTGGTTCTAACTCGGAACGCGCAAATTCTGCCAGACGTCCAGCATGTCATTTATCCGGTTGGGTTATTGCCACTGCTGCTTGCGGCGGGTTACCTCGGCGTGCTGCCTGCTGTCTTGGTGGGGGCTATTACTGGTCTCACGCGTACCATCGTCGGGCACACCATCTTCATGCCGTTTGAAATTGCGGCAATTGCGTGCTTGGTAGCCTTGCAAATTCAGCAACCATTCAAAGGGCGGTTGCCTCAGATCATTCGCAATCAATTTGTGGCGGTCATTGCGAGTTTGTTTGTGGTCAGCATCATGATTTTTGTTGACCGGACCACGTGGTTCCCGTTGCCTGCCGCTGTCATAATCGATAGTGCAATTCGAATTTCACAAGTTGATGTCCTGCTGCTTTTGATTGAAGGGATGCTGGCGTCTGTGCTGGTGATTCCATTCCGCTACTTTTCCGCCCGCCAAGCCACGTGGGGTGTACGACGACCAACCCGCTATCCCATTTACGACACGTCAATTGGGGCGCGGGTGCTATACCGGGCCGTGCCATTTGTGATTGTAGGGCTGTACGCACTTGGCGTTTTCCTTTACACGCTTTCACAACGCAACGCGACGAATGCACTCTTGCAGCAAGTGCACACCAGCGCCGTGGTGGCATCCGAACAAACCGAATCGATCTTGCTTCAAGCCCGTGACCGGCTCAGCACCATTGATCAAGCATTACCTGTTGATGCGGGTCAAGATGAGATCCAAGCCTATTTGCAAGCCAATATTCAAGAAGTGGCTTCTATTTTTGACGAAATCATTTATATCCCCGCAGATCAGGTGACGGCGATTTCGACGGAAACGATTGCTGACGTCAGCATACTCACAGCGCTTGAATCGACTGCGCTCAAAAAAGCGTTTGATGTAGGCGTAAATGTCATTGAATTTGATCCTGTCAATCAGACGGTGTCGCAGATCTTTGCGATGCAGCAAAACGGAGTATCCAATACGCAAGGGGTGCTCATTGGGCGCTTCAACTTAGGGCAACTGCCGCTAAGTGAGCCCATCAATCAGGTGATTCAGAACCCAGCGTCCAGTAGCGCGATCCAAGGTTACTTGGTCAATGAAGAAAATGAAGTCTTGTTCCACGTTGAAAAAGAGCAAATTGGGACACGCTTGCCTGAAGTCGATGAATCGTTCCAAGTTGGCTCAGCAGATGACTTTCTATTGGCCGACAATTCCGTCGATGAGCAAACGCGGGTTACCCGAGCTGTCCAGTTAACTGACAATCAACAGTTGATTGTACTGTCACGCAAAATTGACGAAGACGATCTGCGCTACAAGTTCATCATTCCTTATAGCGTCATTCAGCAGGACGTCATTGGGGTCCTCTGGCCGTCCATGTTGGCTGCAATGAGCATGCTGGGCGTGGTGTTCTTTGTGTTGTACTTCGATACTCGCCGCTGGCTTAACCAAACCAGCCAATTGGCTGAAGAAGCAAATCGTATTGGGCAAGGTGACTTGTCACATCACATCAAAAACGATGGTGCTCTGCATGAGCTTGGTCAGTTACAGAACTCCATTGAAGTGATGCGTCAACGGTTACAGCGGCGCGTTAATCAGTTGGACCAACTCTGGAAAGTGACCAGTGCTGTTGCCTCAAATTTTGATGAAGCGCTGCCAATGGATGCTGTGCTCAATGCGGCAATGTCAGAAGGGTCTGCTAACGGCGTGCGGATTGTCTTGCCCGGTGTGCTAGATGCCTCTGCGACGGTTTATGCGGCTGGCCCAAATGCAGCCAATATGCAGCCGTTGGACACTGTCTTGTTGGCTTACATGCAAGAGCGCCCCGAACTCAATCTGCCAAACTTGCGTCGCTACAAAGGCTTTTTGAAGGGTGCTTACACAAATTCGGAATATCTCAATTCGCTGGTTGCGGTTGCCATCAATATGGATAGCGCCCAAAAAGGTGTGCTGTGGATGGGGCGCGAGACGGCTGAAATTGCGCCTGAGTCTACAAAAGAGTACTTGCAGATCTTAGCCAGCCAAGTTGCGGTGGCAGTTGCCAACGCCAAGCTGTTTAAGTCGAGTGAAGAGCGTGGTGAACGCCTGGCCACAATTTTGGCTTCCATTCAAGATGCCATGGTAGTGACTGACATTGACGGACGGCTTGAAATGGCCAACGAAACCGCCCGGGAACTGTTGCGCTTCGGGCCGTTTGATCCAATGCATCAGCCGATTGATCGCTTAGTGTCAGATTTGCAAGTCAAGGCAATGTTCCGCAGTTGGGCACCGACGGATACAAAACCAATTGAAATTGAGATCGATGGGCGGGCGTATGCCGTGACGCATAACTGGCTTGGAAATGAAAACCGGGTCGGGCGCGTGACGCGCTTTAGTGATGTGACGCACTTCAAAGATGCTGACAAAATCAAGTCAGATCTGATTAATATGGTCAGCAATGACTTGCGTAAGCCGCTGTATCAGATTGAAAGCTTTGTCGAATTGTTGCGTACATCCTCTTGGAAGCTCGAAGACGGTGACCTGCGGTTCTTGAATGGCATTACGGACAACACCAAGCGCATGCTGAGTATTGTGCAGCAACTGCTCAACTTGGAGCGTGCCGAAGCGGGCAAGTCACTGTCGCTAACTGAGTTTGACGTAGTTAAGCTAATGCAAGAACTGTTGGCGGACCAACAGCCGGAAATTGAGCAGAAGCGCATTAAGGTCAAGCTGCGCGAAATGCATGTCCCAGAAATGTTCGCCGACAAAACGATGATCAGTTTGGCGCTGCGAAACTTATTGGAAAACGCCATTCGCTACAACAAAGCGGA
>JAHDIM010000033.1 GCA_020630805.1 Anaerolineales bacterium | reverse complement strand
CGTCAAACTAGTCCGTCTGACCTACATGACCTATCTCACAACTGATTGCTAGAGACTCTCGCAGTGCGCTTTTAGACCATTTAGCAGGTCGCGCATGCCGTTTTGATAGGTGTTCTTGACCATCACGCGGTCTAGCAGTTTACCAACTGGCCCAAATTTCAATTCGTAGATTGGGGACACGGTCACGTCGGTGGCATCTTCTACAGCGTTCAAGGTGAAGCGAATATCGGCGCTTTTGAATGGCATATTGGTCCCTGTAATGCGAAAGGTAATGGCGTCTGGTGCGTTGTACGTAACTACTTCTTCGTCTAGATAGTTGCGGCCACCTAAGTCGCAGTAACGTGTAGCGCCTAGTTCCACTTCACCAGCAGATGTCTGCGTGGAAGACACTACACCTGGATTCCAGATTGAAATACTGCCGATGTCAGCCAGCACATCCCATACAGTTTGCTGTGGCGTATGAATGCGTACGGTTTCTGCAAATTCAGACATCTTACTTTCCTGCTTTTTCCTTTCCGGCTTTTGAAATTGGTTTCAACGTACTGCGGGTCATTTTCTTGATGAATTCCGCGCGTCGGAACCGCAATGCTGACCAGTCTGCATCGATGGCAACTTGACGAACAGGTTCGAACCCAGCTTCCCCTAATTTGGCCCAGCCATTGTCACGATTGAATTCACATTTGTAATTCTTAGAAGACCCTTTGGGATAGGCGAACCAAACAATTGCGTCCCCAGCTGTTTTTTCGGCGGCAACCTTTGCAAATGCTTCTACTTCGCTGAGCTTGGTGCCAAACCCAAGTAAGAAGTCGGTAGCATCCACATCTTCAGCCCTGGTATGAATGGCCAACGTGTCATCACTGACATGCAGCGCGTGTGTTTCCTCAGCAAAACTGTCTGGTGCCGACAAGATCATCAAGGTCTTTTGTGTTTTTAGATTAAGTTTTTTGAATAAAGGTGTCATCGATAGCCTCTCTTTTGTCGTTGGATTTTACTTGTTTTCTTCCAATTGAATACCAAATTAGCGCGTCTGCTCGTGGTAAGGGACTGGTTTGTATTAGGTAAGCGTTGCTACAGCCTTGCAAATCTGACTCAATCAGTCTGCAAACTTAAAAAATTGAGCAAATTTGGTTTGAAACTGATTTTTTTGCTGCAAATCGATTGCATGAAATGTGCCGTCAATGGTATAAATTGATAGCGATGTGGGGCAAAGTGGGGCAAAATGTTGAATAAGGTTGCGCCGGAACAGGGTCCGGCGTTTTTACCTTAATAGAGAAGAGAACAAATGTTTTTTGTTGGTGAGAGTACGCTAAAACTGGATAGCAAAGGTCGATTGACCATTCCAGCCAAGCACCGTGACAAGTTCAATGGTGGTTGTGTACTTTCATTTGGGTATGACGCAGACCAAGCCCTCAACCTGTATAACCACGAAACATTTCAAAAAGTTGGTGATCAATTTAAAAAGCTTCCTTTTTCTAAAGAAAAGAATCGGCGCATCCAACGTAAGTTTTTCTCTCAAGCTGAAGAAGTTTCAATCGATAAGGCTGGCCGCATTCTTATTCCTGCCAACATGCTAGCAGCAGTTGGTATTCAGGGCGATGTGGTGTTTGCTGGTGTCGGGACACACGTGGAACTATGGTCGCCAGAGCGTTGGGAAAAATTCAACGATGCTGACGACAGCGATGCGATGGTTGAAACGCTCGATATGGCCTTGAACTGATGAGTACTGACATTCACGTTCCAGTCTTGCTCAACGAGGTTCTTGATGGACTAAACCTAAAGCCAGACGGGGTTTACGTGGATGGCACATTAGGACTTGGCGGACATTCTGCTCAAATCCTAAGTCACTCTGGTCCACAGAGTCGGCTGATCGGGTTCGATCGTGATCCAAATGCAATTGAATACGCCAAGCAGGCATTAGCGTCATTTGGTGACCGCGCCACACTGGTGCACGCGTCTTACATCGAGATGGCCGAGCATTTAGCGCGTTTAGAAATTGAGCAGGTCGATGGCATTTTGTTGGACTTGGGATTGTCGTCTTTGCAAATGGATACGCCTGAACGCGGATTTACATTTCGCGAGGCTGGCCCGCTTGATATGCGCTTTGACCCAACTGCGATGGTCACGGCAGCGGATTTGGTCAACACTTGGGACGAAACGGAATTGGCAAATGTGATCTATCTCTACGGAGAAGAGCGCGCCAGTCGCCGAATTGCAAAAGCAATTGTCCAAAACCGACCAATCAAGACGACGAAAGCGTTAGCTGACATTGTTGCAGCGGCAATTCCGCCAGCAAGTCGGCGCAAGATGAAAATTCATCCCGCAACGCGCACATTTCAAGCGTTGCGTATTGCGGTCAATAGCGAACTAAACGCAGTTGAGATGATTATTCCGCAAGCGATAGATCTATTGGCACCGGGCGGGCGGCTTGCAATTATTAGCTTCCACTCTTTGGAAGACAGACTAGTAAAACATGCTTTTCGCGAAGCTGAAAAAGACTGTATTTGCCCACCACAACAGCTTAGCTGTGTTTGTGGCAATACGGCGAAATTGAAGCGTATTACGCGTAAACCAATTACGGCCTCAGAGGAAGAAATTGCGCAAAATCCGCGGAGCCGCAGTGCCAAGCTCCGTGTTGCAGAGAAGTACTGAAATTTTATGTGATGGCACACACCTTGCAAACAAAATACGTAGTAATAGAAATTTTGTTTTAGAGGTGAATTTTGTATGGCAACTATGACGAACTCACGACGCAGACCGTCGGTCAATCCTAGTCGATTGGCCGGTGTCTTCCGGGAAGCACCTTGGCGTGCAGAAACCCGACAAATGGCTCTTTGGGGCCTTGTTGGCGTTGTGGTCTTTGCGTTTGCTGGGATGTATGTGTTTTTGAGTGCGCAAACGGATATTGCGTTTCGCGAAGAGCAGCAGTTATTGCAAGCTCGCGAAGAACTGTTTTTTGAAGTCAAGCGTTTAGAGGCTGACCTTGCCAACGAATATGCGTTTGACCGAATGGAACAGCGTGCATATGCGCTGGGGTACACCCCGCAGACAAACGATAACATCGAATACATCGTTGTGCCGCCCGTTATTGAGCAGGACGAACCGCTTGAGATTGCTGTGCCAACGTCATCCGAAGCGCCAACCAAAGAGACGTTGATGGATTGGATCGCCCGGATTGTTGGGCAAGCATTTGCAGTGGGGGCGAACTAGAGATGGATGCCGGTTTCGCTACACGCGTTCGTTTTATCCTCATTGGCTTGTTGGTGGGGGTAATTGCCGTTGTCATTCGGTTGATTGATTTTCAAACCGATGCAAGCACGCCCCAAATGCGGGCAGATGCTAAATCTGAACTAACTGTGGATCGTGATACAGATCCACCACGCGGTCGCATTTTGGACCGCAATGGTCATGTGTTGGCAATTGACGAGAAATTCTATGAAATTGGCCTCGTCATCGAAGACGTGGATGTGGATCCACCAACTGACCGAATTGCGCCGTCTGAGCTAGATCTTGTGATCCAAGAGTTGGAACGCTTAGGGTACTTTGACCGTAGCGTGCAGTTCCGAAATGTCTTGGGGATCAATTCCAATTTGGACACGCCCAACGGCTTGCGTGACTACGTCTATAGCCGCTCACTTGAAATTGAAGCTGAAAAGCTAGCGCCAGACTACGTGCCGGGATTCAAGTTGGCACAGAATATTGGGAACCCAATTCCAGCTGTGTTTGTAGATCGGTTGCGTGAAGCGCAAGAGGCTGAACTCGCTGCATATTACGATGCAGTGGCACAAGAAGTCCCAGCGGACTTATTGCCGACACTTGCCTTGCAAAACTTACGTTGGTTTGAGTCTAGCTGGGTGCGGACCTATCCCGAAGGCTCAGACATGGCGCATATCGTTGGGGTCGTTAATAGCGATGGCAACGGTATCTATGGCATTGAACAAAATTATGACGCTTTCTTGAAGGGTGAACCGCAAGAAGCGATTTTTGACTATGCACGCCCAGATGAAATTCGCGGCGAATTGGTGACGACCAAAGAAGGCGTCGATATTCACCTCACAATTGATCGTGACATTCAATCGCTCGCGATGCGCAAAATTGCGGAAGGCGTGAGCTACTACGGTGCAGAATCCGGCAACATTATGGTGTTGGATCCACAGAGTGGCGAGCTGATTGCAAACGCAATTTGGCCACCACGCGATCCATTGAATTTGGAAGACTGGGAAGTTCGGCACTTTGACACCGGCGTTTCAAAGCCGTTTGAACCGGGGTCAATTTTCAAGCCGCTGACCGTTGCGGCTGCAATTGAGTCTGGTGAGGTCAATTTAGATAGCACTTACTACGACGTGGGTTGTCAGGAATATCACGGCGTTCAGATCTGTAACTGGTTGAAGACGTCTTGGGGCCAACAAAGTATCGATGGCATTTTGCGCCATTCATTGAACCTTGGGACAACGTGGCTGGCAGACAGTCTTGGCCCAACCAAGTTTTATGGATACTTACGAGCGTTTCGCTTAGATAAGCCAACCAATATTGACTTGGCTCATGAAAACCCTGGCTGGTTGATCAATCCGACCAGTCCAAACTGGGTGCCATCGCAGCTTGCGCAGAATTCATTTGGACAAGGGATTTCAACGACCCCTATCCAAATTTTGAGCGCACTCTCAGCGATTGCAAACGGCGGGGATCTCATGCAGCCCCGCGTGTTGATGTCAATGCGATCATCAACCGGCGAAGTGGTCTTTGGACCGAGCACGGCGGCTCGACCAATTTCGCAAGAAACGGCAGATACCGTCACGCGGGTGTTGGCGTCTGCCATTGAAGACGAAGCTAGCGAAGCTAAAGTAGATGGCTACCAGATTGCTGGCAAAACCGGGACAGCCCAGCGTATTTTGTATGAAACGCGCGTAGATCCGGAAACAGGCGCTGAGACTGAAGTCGCGCTTGGCTATGACCAAATTCTGAATGTCACCAGCTTTGTCGGCTGGGGGCCAGTCGATGATCCAAGGTTCATTGTGCTGGTCAAGCTTGACGGTCCAACCCGCGATGAATGGGGTGGGACGACTGCTGCGCCATTGTTTGCGAATTTTGTTGAAGACATGGTTGTTCTTATGGAACTGCCGCCAGATAGCGTCAGGGCGCAACTGACAGCTGACTAAAAATGGCACAACTTCACCACATTGTATCGGCCATGACTGGCCAATATTTGCCACAATTGACGCGCTCTATTAAGGGGGCGTCCGTTGATTCTCGTCAAGTGACGCAGAATGGTATGTTTGTGGCGGTCAAGGGTGAAAATGTTGACGGACATGCTTACTTAGCAAAGGCCTTTGAAAACGGTGCCTCTGTGGCGTTGGTGGATCAGGATGTTAGCTCAGAGTTCAACGTGTTGGACTTGCGCCAGCCCGTTGCATCGTTTGTTGACGATGGCCGACCCGTCTGTGTTCGCGTGGCTGAAAGTGTGCCAGCGCTGCAGATCATTGCCAAACATTGGCGTCAGCAATTGCCTGTTCGCATCATTGGGATTACGGGTAGTGTCGGTAAAACGACCACTAAAGAAATTACTGCCGCCGTCTTGTCACAGCGTTTCAAAACGCACAAGACTGCTGGGAATTTGAACAATGAAATCGGGTTGCCATTGACCATCATGGCTTTGGATGAAACCGATGAACGGGCCGTCCTTGAAATGGGGTTCTACGTGCCGGGCGAAATTGCATTTTTGTGTGACATTGCTAAGCCTAGCGTGGGTGTCATCACGAATGTGTTTCCGGTACATGCCGAACGTGCTGGGTCGTTGGAGAACATTGTTGCGGGCAAAAGCGAACTTATTCAAAGTTTGCCTGACGGCCCTGACGGCATTGCGATCTTGAATGCGGATCAAGCCCATGTCGCGAATATGCGTAATCTGACGCATGCGCGGGTGATGACGTATGGCTTAGATGAAGTTGCCACGCTTTGGGCTGACAACGTGACGGGCATGGGGCTGAGTGGTGTCAAATTTCGCATGCATTACGGCAATGACACGATCCACCTTACTGTGCCACTCTTAGGTCGCCATTCGGTTCAAACGACCTTACGGGCCACGGCAGTTGGCTTGGCGGAAGGCATGGCCTGGCAAGACATTGTGACTGGGCTCCGAGAACAATCGCCTGAGACACAACTGCGCTTGTCTGTTATAGACGGTGTTAATGGCAGTACTGTGCTGGATGACACATACAACGCATCGCCAGAGTCCACAATTGCGGCGTTGAATTTGTTGGAAGAAGTCAAAGGTATCCGAAAAGTTGCTGTTTTAGGTGACATGCTGGAGCTTGGCTATTACGAAGAAATTGGACATCGCATGGTCGGTGGCCGCGCGACTGACGTTGCAGATGTATTGATCGCCGTCGGTGAGCTTGGTGCCATCATTGCGGATGAAGCATTACGCAAAGGAATGTCTGCACGTACAGTGCATCACTTTGCAGACCAAGGTGCTGCGGCAGCCTACTTGAAGCGCAATGTGCGTCGGGGCGATGTGATTTTGGTCAAAGGATCAAGAGGGTTACGTCTGGATCAATTGGTTACAGACTTAGACGTGAACAATGAGTGATACGCTGCCAATTTTCTTTGCGATTTCGCTCGCAAGCCTGACTTTTGTGATCACCGTTATTTGGGGATCACCATTTATTCGAATCTTGCGCCGCTTCAAAATCGGCAAACGCATTCGCGTAGATGGTCCGCAAACGCACTATTACAAAATGGGCACGCCCACCATGGGCGGCCTAATGATCACCATTCCAGTTGTCATTGTGACATTGGTGTTGAACTTTGTGCGGTTGACCGGTCCCGGTGAAGTTGAAGGGCTTTCCATTCTTCTGCCTTTGGGCGTGCTGATTGCATACGGTGCGCTTGGCATTTGGGATGACTGGGAAGGCATTCACGGACGTCGTGCAAAAACTGGCGAAGGGATGTTGGGTCGCTATAAATTTGCGTTTCAATGGCTCATTGCGATTATTGCGGCAGTGGTGCTTTCTTATGTGTTCGATATTCACAGTTTTGCACTGCCGGGGTATCCAAACAAATTTGAGATGAACCCGCTGATCTATACGGCTATTGCGGCGTTTGTGATTGTGTCAACCTCCAACGCAGTCAATATGACCGATGGTCTCGATGGTTTAGCTGGTCTAGTCTCAGTCACGTGTTTTGCAACATACGGCATGATTGCTATCTTGCAGCAGCAGTGGTTCTTGAGCCAATTCAACTTCACAATTGTAGGCGCGTTGTTTGCCTTCCTTTGGTACAACGTGCATCCAGCGTCACTCTTTATGGGAGACACTGGATCAGGCGCCTTAGGCGGTGTTCTAGCTGTTGTGGCACTAATGACAGGGCAGTGGTTACTGCTCATAGTCATTGCCATTGTGCCAGTGATGGAAACTGTTTCAGTGATGTTGCAGGTTGCGAGTGCTAAGTTGAGCCGCCGCTATCTAGGCGTTGACTTACGGCCATTCAAAATGACACCGATCCATCATCACTTTGAGTTGATGGGTTGGAGTGAAACGCAAGTTGCCCAACGGTTTTGGTTGATCTCAATCATGGCTGGGCTGTTGGGGATTGCCCTAGCGTCACTATGACAAAAGTGGTCTTGGGGATTGGCCGACAGGCACGGGCTTCGGCGCAATATTGGTCAGCACAGGGCGCAGATGTCATTCTGACAGATCGCCGTAGTGCCGAACAACTTGGCGATGTTGTGACTGAACTCGCTGCGTTGCCCGGTGTCTCGTTCTCTCTAGAAGGGCATCCGCTTGAATTGCTTGAAAACGCCGACGAACTTTATGTCGCTGGCGGCGTACCTTTAGAAATTCCGTTTGTACAAGCGGCGATAGAACGTGACGTTCGGCTGACGAATGATTCGCAGCTGTTTTTGGAGTTAGCCCCATGTCCCGTAATTGGCATTACCGGTTCAGCTGGTAAGACCACGACAACGGCGCTGACAGGCGCGTTGCTCAAAAACAGTGCTGCATATCGGAAGGTGTGGGTTGGTGGAAACATTGGTTATCCACTACTGCATGATCTAGATCAGATGCATCCCAATGACATTGCAGTGATGGAGCTTTCGAGCTTCCAGCTTGATCTGATGACCAAGTCACCTGAAATTGCGACTGTGCTCAATGTGACGCCAAATCACCTAGATCGGCATGGCACGATGGATGCTTACACGGCGGCAAAAGCCAACGTGTTGAAACATCAGACTGCAGCGCAGCAAGCGTTGCTCTGTGCAGATGAGATTGGTTCTGCGGCCTTAGCAGCAAACATTGCCTGTGAAGAACTGTGGTGGTTCGGAACAAGCCTGCCTGCAAAAGCACAGTTTGGAACCTATCAGTCTGGTGATGCTCTGATGTTGCGGACTCCAGACGGTGAACAACAGTTCGCCACGTTGGCAGACATCCAATTGCGGGGGGCACACAATGTGCTGAACGTGCTGGCGGCCTGCGCGCTAGCTGCAATGGCCGGCGCAGATCCGCAAACGTTTGCGAGTGCTATCCGCGGCTTTCAAGGCGTGGAGCATCGGCTGGAGATGGTACGCGAATTGCAGGGCGTAAGGTGGTACAACGACTCGATTGCTACGGCACCTGAACGCACCTTAGCCGCAGTTCAAGCCTTTGAAGAGCCAATGGTTCTGATGCTGGGCGGTGTTGATAAGAAATTGCCTTGGGCCGATTTAGCCCAAGTGTTACGGGCCAAACACGTGAAATCCATCACGTTTGGTCGCTCAGGCAGCATGATCGCAAACGTTTTGCGCGCGCATGATGCCGTTGTAATGGAAGCCGGAGACTTCAACAGTGCTGTTGAAAAAGCACAAGAAGTGTCCCAAGTCGGAGATGTTGTTCTGTTATCTCCCGGTTGTACCAGTTTCGATGAATTCGTGGACTTTGCTGCGCGTGGGGTTCGCTTTCGGGAGTTAGTAAACCTACTATGACAACCTATAACAAAACCAACAATCCAATTACGTTTGACTGGAAATTCCTGTGGCTTGCCTTAGGGCTTGTGGCATTTGGCACCATCATGGTGGTGAGTGCATCGGTCGATGTTTCCGCTTGGGCGAATAATGGCGATGGCATGGTTGTCGCACAACGCCAACTTCGGAATGTGGGCGTTGGCTTGGTTGCAATGTTTGTGTTTGCCCGTGTGATTGACTATCGCTGGCTGCGGGATCGACGGCTTGCAATCGGTCTTTTGGGCCTTTCGATTTTGTTTGTGTTTTTTGTCCGCCTTTTTGGGACCGGCGAAAGCGGTGGTCTTATCCGTGGGTTGTATAACGGTGCGATCCAACCGTCTGAAATGTCGAAAGCTGTGGCTGTCATCTACATGGCCGCGTGGCTGAATTCGCGTCAAGATGCGCTCAATACGTGGCTAGACGGCACATTACCTTGTGCAATCTTGCTGGGGCTAATGGGAGGTGTGATTGCACTTCAACCAGACTATAGCGCAGCATTGAGTATTGTGTTGGTTGGCACGGTGATGTACTTCCTTTCGGGCGCTAGCTTGTTAAACGTCGGCGCATTGGGCGCACTTTATGTTGCAACCGCCTGGGTGGTGGTCAGCGTATTTGGACGTGGGGGCGCCCGCCTTGAAGCGTACTGGGGTGGTCTTTGGGACTGGTCGCAGTATGGTCAATATTCGCCCCACATGGAAAACATGGTGCAAGCCTTTACGCTGGGTGGCTGGACTGGCCGAGGCTTAGGCAATAGCTACATGAAATTTGTGGGACAACTGCCAGCACCGCATACGGACAGTATCTTCGGCATTATTGCAGAAGAAGGTGGCTTTTTGCTGTGTGTTGCCATGTTGGTCGCCATGTCTTTGTTCGTCTGGCGTGGCACCCAAATTGCCCAAAAAGCGCCAGATTCATATGGCGCAATTTTGGCCGTTGGCTTCACGATGTGGATCGGCATTGAAATGCTGATCAACGTGTTGGTGTCTGTGGGCTGGCTGCCAATTCTGGGTAACCCGCTCCCGTTGATTTCATACGGGGGGTCATCACTGTTGTTTACGATGATTGCCGTTGGGATTGTCCTGAACGTTTCGCGGCAATCGTATTTGGAAAGTAAAGAGATCTAACGTCTGTGCGATTGTTGATTGCAGCAGGCGGCACCGGTGGACATGTGTATCCAGCGCTGGCGCCAATTCCTGACCTTGAAGAAATTGATCCTAATCTAGACCTGTTATGGATTGGGGCGCAAGGCGGGATGGAAAAAGACCTTGTCGAACGCAAGGGTATTGAGTTTCATGCTGTACGCGGACGCGGTGTTGCTGGGGTTGGCTTGCTAAAAGCGCTTCGGGCAACCGTTGAGTTAGCAATCGGCGTTTTACAGTCAATTAGACTGGTCGGAAAATTCCGGCCAGACGCGTTATTTGTAACAGGCGGGTACACAGCTGTTGCTGTGACCTTAGCCTGCTGGCTGCGGCGCGTTCCCATCTCAGTGTATTTACCAGACATTGAACCGGGCCGTGGTGTCAAATTTACAGCGCGTTTTGCGAAGCAAGTCTTGGTCACGGACAACGCATCGGAACAATATTTTCCGAATCACGATGTGATTGAAACGGGCTATCCATTGCGACCTGAACTGGTTGCAGCGTCCCAAATGCCAGTGTCGGAGGCACGTGCGCATTTCAAACTTGCGCCTGACCGCAACACGCTTTTGGTGTTTGGAGGCAGCCGTGGGGCGCGGAGCTTGAACACCGTCATCAAAGACACGTTGCCAGACTTGGTGGAAACGCTTGGGTTGCAGGTCATTCACATTACAGGGACGCTTGACTGGCCAAACTTTGAGGCTTGGCTGCCAGAAGTGCGAAGTGAATTGCGTGAGCATTATGCGGTCTTTCCGTATTTGCATGATGACATGGGTGTTGCAATGGCCGCAGCAGATATTGTCTGCGCACGGGCTGGTGCATCAACCTTAGGTGAGTTTCCTGCATTTGGACTTAGTGCAATTCTAGTGCCGTACCCATATGCGTGGCGCTACCAAAAAGTAAATGCAGACACCTTAGTCAAACAAGGCGCAGGCATCCGCATTGATGACCATGACTTGGGCAAGCAACTTGTGCCAACGTTAGAAGACTTATTGAATAACGCGGACAAGCTTGATGCAATGCGAGCGGCTGCGAAAGCTAATGCGAAGTTGGACGCAACGCGCAACATTGCCAAAGCGCTTTATGCCTTGGGAACTGCGTAAGATCGAACAATGATCGAAGTAACAACCGTTTTTTGGATATTTCTGATTTTCTTTGTGCTTATCGGGGCGACTCGTGGCTGGGCAAAGGAAATCTTGGTGACCTTCAGTTTGCTATTGGCGCTGTTTTTGAACACCATTTTTGAACAATTCTTAGGAGATTTGTTCCGCGCGTTTCAGCAACAGTCACTGACGTTTCAGTTTTACTTCCGGATTGCCATTCTGGGGTTACTGGCGTTTTTTGGCTATGAAACCCCGCGCCTGTCAAAGCTGATTGAAAACAAGTCTCGCCGCGACCGACTTGAAAATGTCTTGCTTGGCGGGGTGATTGGTGCCGTAAATGGCTGGCTGCTTGTAGGTAGCTTCTGGTGGTATTTGAACACTTATGGCTATCCAATTGAGGGAATTAGCGCTCCCGTCGGCGATGCTTTGGAAAGCGCCAACGTTATTTTGGGGTTTGCCCCACCTGAATTAGTGACGACACCGCTCATCTACTTCTTGATTGCGGCTGCATTTGTCTTTGTTCTTGTTGTTCTTTTATGAGTGAACGCGTACATTTCATTGGAATCGGAGGCGCTGGCCTGTCCGCGATTGCAACGGTGTTGCTGGGGCAGGGCTTTTCGGTTTCCGGTTCTGATATGAAAGCGTCAGCGAATACTGAACGCTTAGAAGGCCTCGGCGCACAGGTCATGATTGGCCACGACGCTGAAAATATCGCTGCCGATTTAGATCGGGTCGTGCGGTCTTCTGCTGTGCCAGACACCAATGTTGAGGTTGTCGCGGCGCGTGATTTGAACATTCCGGTTGTTAAGCGCCAAGACTTTCTAGGTGAAATGATGCAGCCCAAAGTCGGGATTGGCATTGCCGGAACGCATGGCAAGACAACGACAACAAGCTTTTTAGCGTTTGTTTTACATCATTTAGCGTTGGATCCCACTTTTATTGTTGGGGGGCAACTCGCCGATCTAGGCACGAACGCTCGCTTCGGACAAGGTGAACACTTTGTCATTGAAGCAGATGAGTACGATCACATGTTTTTGGGCCTGCGCCCGAAGATTGCAGTCATCACAAACGTTGAGCATGACCACCCAGATATCTATCCAACGTTTGACGACATGCTTGATGCATATCGACGGTATGTCGATTTAGTCCCAGACGATGGCTTAGTGATTGTCTGCCAAGACGATGCCGGTTCACGGCAGATTGGTGACTATGCGCGGTCAGTCGGGAAACAAGTGCAAACCTATGGTGTAGAAGCCAAAGCTGACTGGACAGCTGAAGAAGTGCGTGTCAACCAAATGGGCGGCAATGACTATCTGCTGGTTCGCAACGCGACCGAAACCATTGGGCTCATTCGGATGCGATTGCCAGGGTTGCACAACGTCAGCAATAGTTTGGCGGTGTTGGCAGTTCTGAATTTTCTAGGAATTTCGTTTCCTAACGCCATGCTTTCGCTACGCGAGTTTCGTGGCGTTGGTCGACGTTTTGAGTTGAAAGGCGAGATCAACGGCATCACGATTGTGGATGACTATGCTCATCATCCGACCGAATTGCGGGCAACTTTAGCGAGTGCGCGTCGCCGTTTTGATAATCGCAAAATTTGGGCGATGTTTCAGCCGCACACATACAGTCGGACAAAGTCGCTGCTGCTCAACTTTGCCGCCAGCTTTAGTGACGCAGATCACGTCATCATTACAGACATTTTTGCCTCACGCGAAAAGGTCAAGGACGTGTCAGCCGCAGATATTGTCGGCAATATGCAGCATCCGGATGTGCGCTATGTGCCTGAACTGCAAGATGCTGCTGACATGCTGATCGAAGAACTTGCGCCGTCAGACGTTCTAATTACGCTTGGCGCTGGAAATGGACACACGGTTGGCGAGAACGTGCTAGCACATTTCACAGGTGCACAATCTGTTGCATCTGCGACGACGAACACAGTGTCTGTTGAAGAAATGCTAGCGATGTTTGGCGACAGCCTTCGGGTTGATGCCAAAATGTCGCGCTTTACCTCGGCCCGAATTGGTGGGCCAGCAGACTATTTGCTGACTGTCTCATCAAGTGATGAACTGGCCCAAGCCGTGATGTTCGCGTCAGAAGCAGGTATGCCTTGCACAATTATTGGCGCTGGATCGAATATTTTGGTCTCTGATGCTGGCATTCGTGGCCTAACAATTTTGAATCGAGCCCGCAAGATTGAAATTACGCCAAATGGCAATCAATTCAACGTGTTTGCGGAGTCCGGTGTTTCACTTCCGCTGCTTGCGCGCCAATGCATGACACAAGGAGCAGCCGGATTTGAGTGGGGTGCAACCGTTCCCGGTACCGTCGGTGGTGCTGTTGTGGGTAATGCTGGCGCACACGGCGCAGATGTCGCTACGAATCTGTCAATGGCCGAAATCTTGCATCCTAATCATGTAGTGCAAGCCTGGTCAAATGCAGACTTGAAATTTGAGTACCGGACAAGTTTCTTGAAGCAAAATTCAGGTTACACGGTGCTGTCGGCAACATTTGTATTGGAACAAGACGACCGTGACGCTATTCAAGAGCGGATTGAACGTTTTCAAGGGCATCGTAAACGTACGCAGCCGCCTGGCGCAACCATCGGATCGATGTTCAAAAATCCCGTTGGTGACTATGCTGGCCGACTGATTGAACAAGCAGGTCTGAAAGGAACCAGCATTGGCAACGCAAGTATTTCGCAACTGCATGCCAATTTCTTTTCAAATGATGGCGATGCTGCCGCCAAAGACGTGTATGCCCTTATTCAGCATGCGCGTAGTGTTGTGAAGCAGCAAACTGGTATTGTGTTGGACTTAGAAGTAGAGCTAGTAGGCGATTGGAATGAGTAAGCAAAAGCTAAAAGTTGGCCTAATTTTTGGTGGCCGTTCTGGAGAGCATGAGGTGTCGTTGAACTCGGCGCGTTCTGTCTTTGCAGCAATGGATAAAGACAAATATGACGTCACGTTAATTGGCATTTCCAAGACTGGACAATGGCTTATTAGCGGTGACGCAGTTTTGGCTTTAACCGGCGAAACCAATCAACAATCCGCCATGCTTCTGCCAGACCCAACTGAAAAGTCGCTCTTGCAAGTATCTAGTGATACTGAAACGCGTTCCGTTGCGCCAATTGCCGAGCTAGATGTGGTGTTCCCTGTCATGCATGGCACCTTTGGCGAAGACGGTGCGATCCAAGGTTTGTTTGAAATGGCTGACTTGGCATATGTTGGGTCAGGCGTGGTTGGCAGTGCCGTTGGGATGGACAAAACCATCTTCAAAGCGGTGATGGTGGCGAATAACATTCCTGTGTTGCCATATGTCAGCACAACCCGCTCAGCCATTAATGCTGATATTGATGCGGTCATGACGCAGATCACGACTGATCTCAACTATCCGGTATTTATCAAGCCGGCGAATTTGGGGTCTTCCGTCGGGATTTCAAAGGCTACGACCGCAACCGAACTACGTGATGGCTTGTTAGAAGCTGCGCGTTGGGACCGTCGCATTGTGGTGGAGCAGGGCATTGATGCCCGTGAAGTTGAAGTGAGCGTGTTGGGCAATGATGACCCAATCGCTTCGATTGCTGGGGAGATTGCGCCAAAGCGTGATTTTTACGATTACGAAGCTAAATATGTCACGGATGACTCTGAACTGATCATCCCTGCCAATCTGGATGCAGTCCAAATGGATGCAATCCGCGCGTTGGCAGTAGAGGCATACAAAGCCATTGACGCAGCTGGCTTGTCGCGCGTTGACTTTTTGCTAGACAAGCAAACTGGTGAGTTGTGGATCAATGAGATCAATACCTTGCCAGGATTTACTGACATCAGCATGTATCCGAAGTTGTGGGCTGCCACTGGCATTTCCTACTCGGATCTGATTGATAAATTGATTGAATTTGCACTCGCGCGGAAGCAGGATCGGGACGCGACAGTGCGCTCATTTGACGTACCAGAGGCCTAAGATGGGAATTTTACGACGCGACAACCGTGGGCGTAAGTCACGCCAAACGCGCACCTTTGATAGCTCGATCCGCGTGCGAACGCCGCAAGAGTTGGATCAGCGTTTGCAAAAACCAACGCGTAAAAGCCGCCGTGGCAAACAGCGCAAAACAACATCGCGCTTTGACGCCGCAATGCCAATGCCGCTAAGTGCGCCGCGTACGCGCCAACGCAATGAACGCCGCACGATTGAAATTGATCCGACAATTTTTGCATTGGGCTGGCGTTACCTCAGCTTGGCGATTTTTGTCTTAGCGTTAGGTGGGTTGGTTTGGTTGCATACCGATGATCGATTTTACGTCTACAGCGCTGAAATTGAAGGGTTGAAATATGCCAATCCGGATGATGTGTTCCTACGCAGCAAGCTCTATGGCATGAACGTGTTTTGGGTCAATGAAGCTGCCGCTGAACAACGCATTATTGACTCCAATTTGGGTATTGCAGATGTTGATGTCGAAATTGTGTGGCCGGGCAAGCTCTTCATCACGCTAACTGAAGCGGTGCCGGTTATGGTTTGGCAGTCTGGTGATCGCATGGTCTGGGTCGATGAACTTGGCACGGTGATTTCTGAAGCCAATAGCAATATGGATCTGTTGCCCATTATTGTCGATGATGGCTCACTGAGCTTGGACATTGATAGCAAAGTTCCGTTGGTTGCAATGAACACGGCGCAAGAACTAAAACAGCTCCGCGGCAATATTGAATTGCTGCATTATGACGCCGCGAATGGCATTTCATACCAAGACGGACGCGGCTGGCGCGCTTACTTTGGCATTGAAAATGATGTCACGCTGAAGCTCGTGCGCTATGAAAGTTTTGTCGCAGAGCAAATTGAACCGTCTGGCACTGTTCCGCGCGGCATCAAAGTGCTTGATCCAGACGCAATCTCGATTGTGCCATAACAATATCTATAAGTAGTAACGCAAGTAAGTAGTAAAAATGACAATTTTTGCAGTAATTGATATTGGCTCTAGCAAAGTCACCGCGCTCGTAGCGCAAGCCTATGAAGGCGCACGCTACGACATTATTGGCGTTGGTGTTGCTGAAGCAAAAGGCGTAAAGCGCGGTGTAATTGTTGATGTCAACGATGCGACCGCTGCTATTCAAGATGCATTAACCAAAGCAGAGCGCACTTCAGGATATGAAATTACCAGCGCCTTTGTGAATTTGTCTGGCAAGCATGCTGACTCACTCAACAATAGTGGGGTGGTTGGAATTAATGACAATCGCGCGATTGATGAAGAAGACGTTGATCGCGCCCTCGATAGTGCTCGTGCTGTTTCCGTCGCTTATGACCGCGAAGTTGTTCACATCATCCCCCGTGGATTTACCGTAGATGGTCAAGACGGCATCAAGTCGCCTATCAATATGCATGGGTTCAGACTTGAAGTTGAAGCGCACATCATCACTGCTTCAACGGCAGCAATGCAAAACGTTGAGCAGTGTGTCAACGCTGCCAATGTTGATGTTGCTGGCACCATTCTTAGTCCACTGGCAAGTGCCCAATCTGTTTTGACAGACACTGAACGCGAAATGGGCGTGATGGTGGTTGACATCGGCGAAGGCACCGTGGACTTAGCGGTCTATATCGAAGGCAGTATCTGGCACTCACGCGTCCTAGACATAGGTGGTGAACGCATTACGGGCGACATCATGATGGGCTTGCAAGTTGATCAATTGTCAGCCGAACAACTTAAGAAGCAATATGGGCATGCGGTCCGCAATGAAGTCAGCTCGGCTGAGAAGTTCATTGCCAGCCCGCTTGGTTCCGATCGAATGCAAGAATACTCACGGGCGCGCTTGGCTGAAATTGTTGAAGCGCGTACCGAGGAAATCTTTGTCATGATCCAGCGTGAAATCAAACGCGCGGGCTATGACAATTTACTTTCAGCCGGTGTTGTCTTGACAGGTGGCACCGCGCAACTGAGCGGAATTCGCTCAGTTGCCCAACGGGTTCTGAACTTGCCAGCACGCATTGCAGAACCAAATCAACTCACCGGATTAGTCGAGCGGATCCAAGGTCCAGCCTTTGCGACAAGCAGCGGCATGGTCGATTGGGTCGCCACATACTATGGTGGAGAAACAACAAAAACACGCCGCCGAAAATCGGTTTCTAGCTCAAGAAAAACCGATCAAGGCAGCACAATTAACAAGTGGTTGGAACGCTTCCTTCCATAGTAAAAAAGCACGTGAAACATTTGCACTTTAGTGTGAAACATAGGATAATTTACCTGACCAACAGGAGGAGTTTTTAGCAGATGGAAGGATTTAGAGCACCTAAACAAAACCGTAGCGGTAGCCAACAGCAAGCCGCGAATCATCACCCAGCTTATTCTGATTTTGCATCAGATAGTCGCCGACCAGACATGCAACCAGCACCTCATAACGAGACCTTTGCACGCATCAAAGTTGTTGGTGTTGGTGGGGGTGGTCAGAACGCTGTCAATCGGATGATTGAAGTTGGGATGACCGGCGTTGAATTCATTGCCGTTAATACTGACGCACAAGCATTGTTGAATTCAAATGCACCACGCCGCGTTCGCATCGGGGATAAATTGACCCGTGGGTTGGGCGCTGGTGGTAATCCAGAAACTGGCCGTAAAGCTGCTGAAGAATCTGGCGAAGAATTGATGGAAGTGCTGAAGGGCGCGGACATGGTTTTCGTCACAGCAGGCATGGGCGGTGGTACAGGTACCGGTGCTGCAGCAGTTGTCGCAAAGGCTGCAAAAGACATGGGTGCCTTGACCATTGGTGTGGTTACGAAGCCATTCATGTTTGAAGGCGTTCGTCGTTCTGAAATGGCAGACAAAGGTATTCAGGCACTCAAAGAAAGTGCAGATACGCTGATTGTTATTCCAAATGATCGCTTGCTACAAATTGTTGACAAGCGCGCCTCTATTACCGATGCGTTCCGGACCGCAGACGAAGTGCTGCGCCAAGGTATTCAAGGGATCTCAGAACTGATCACAATTCCAGGTCTGATCAATCTTGACTTTGCTGATGTGAAAGCAATCATGTCACAAGGTGGAGCCGCATTGATGGCCGTTGGTGTTGGCGAAGGCGACGATCGTGCGCGTTCAGCTGCACAACAAGCCATCAAGAGCCAATTGCTCGACGTTACCATCGACGGTGCACGCGGGATCTTGTTCAATGTTACTGGTGGTCCAGACCTTAGCCTGTTCGAAGTCAATCAAGCAGCAGCTATCATCAAGGAAACTGCACACCCAGATGTGAACCTCATCTTTGGTGCTGTTATTGATCCAAACCTGGGTGACCAATTGCGTGTTACTGTCATTGCAACTGGCTTTGATGATCAACGTTCCGTGCGTCGTGCATCAACGCGGGCTGCATTGAACCGTCGTAGCACGGTTGAACAAACGCAACCTAATCCAGCGACTTCAACTGAACCAGTTGAAAAGCCACGTGAAAACTTTTTCGAACGCCGCACGTACAGCACAGATGACTTAGACATCCCTGCTTTCTTGCGCCGTGATCGCAAATAAGCTGACGTTACATTTAGTTTCTGAAAAAAGCGCACAACAAATTCTGTTGTGCGCTTTTTGTTTTAACCCCAATTACACTCTCGTTTTTGTTTTACGCCCCATATGTGGGGGGCTGTACTGGTGCATGTCATCTGTGAATTTTGATCTTGCAGTTTGAAAAACGTTTGTCAAAACAACATCTGAATTTCGGGCAGCAATGTTTTGAAATTGAATTCTTTAAGATTCAATGTGTGACTCGTCAAATGCGCTATTTACTGGCTAAATCCATATGCATTTGCGACAAATTCATGAAATATTCTTTTCAAATTCTTTTAAGAAAACAAACCGTTAAATAATTGTGGTGTGATAGGTCACTTGTGCTATACTTTTTTGGCGCAACCACATATGGAGGGATTTAGTAAATAAAGCCCCTATATATAGCGTAAGACATACGTTCTTTTTATGCAGTGTCCTTATTGTAAACACACCTCTTCCAATGTAATTGACACGAATCATGACGCTAAAGGCGGGATTCGACGACGTCGTGTTTGCAATGGATGTACAGAGCGCTTTAGTACCTACGAACGCGCTATTTTGGCGACGCCGCTCATTGTAAAGAAGTCTGGAACGCGAGACGAATTTGATCGCGATAAGCTTCTGCGTGGGTTGCGGATTGCCTGTGCAAAAAGACCGGTTGCAGCTTCTGCCATTGAAAATATTGTGGATGAAGTTGAGGCCAAGCTGCAAAGTATGGGGAAATCAGAAGTCGCTTCAAGAATTGTGGGTGATATGGTTCTTGAACGACTCAAAGCTTTGGATCAGGTCGCGTATATTCGCTATGCCATTGTGTATCTGAAGTTGGACGATCTGTCGTCGATTCAATCGGAAATCAACGAACTATTGACCTAGTGGATGGGTCGCGTCAACGACACAGGTGACGCAATCGGCGATATCACTTCGCAAAACTGTTGCTCCAAATTCTCACGGCGGCAACACAGCATATAAACCAATACGGAATTATCACAAAGACAGGCGGCGTCACTAAGTCGGTGACGTTGTGTTTTTTTGTCTTTGTTCAAATTTATCTTCAGGAGTAAAGATGTTAAATGTTCAACCTAAGCCAACTGTAAATGGTAATGGTCACTTGCCAGCACCAACCTCAGTTGTAAAACGAGACGGACGCGTTGTCGACTTTGATGCCTCTCGCATTGAAAATGCGTTACGAAAATGCTTCACCAGTATTGATGTAGAACCAAAGACTTCAGTCGAAGAACTGACTCACCAAGTTGTGAATGTTGTAAGTGCGAAGACGTCACAACCTTCTGTAGAAGATGTTCAAGACATTGTGGAAATTGTCTTGCAAGCTGCTAGCGAATATGAAGCTGCTAAGCACTATATTCTGTATCGCAGTGAACACAACAAAATGCGCGCAGCACGCCCAGTACCACCTGAAATTCGCGAAGCGTTTGAACAGTCTGCTGAATATTTCCCGACTGAAATTCAACAGTTCCAGTTTTACGACAAGTATTCCCGTTTCAACTATGAAAAAGGGCGGCGCGAAACTTGGATCGAAACGGTTGACCGCGCTGTGGAATATTTGAAAGAAGTGTCTGACTACAAACTTGCTCCTGAAGTTTACGAACGCTTGCGTGAAGGTATTCTGGAAATGCGCGTGATGCCATCCATGCGTTTGCTGGCTATGGCTGGCCCAGCGGCACGTCGCAATAACATTGCAATGTACAACTGCTCTTATATGGCAGTGGACTGCATCGATGCGTTCGTCGAAGCACTCATTATTTCAATGAGTGGGTGTGGTGTCGGCTACTCCGTTGAACGACAATATGTTGAACAATTCCCGCGCGTCAGACGCCAAAAGGGTGGCGCTCCAAAGAAATTTGTTGTGCCTGACACCTCAGAAGGGTGGTCAGAAGCACTGCGCGTTGGGTTGAACGCTTGGTTTTCTGGTGAAGACGTTGCCTTCGATTACAGCGAAGTTCGGCTGGCTGGTGCTCCATTGCGCATCAAAGGTGGGCGTGCAAGTGGACCAGAACCACTCCGCAAAACCTTGGACTTTACTCGCACTAAAATCTTGGCACGCCAAGGAACCTTTATTCGTCCATTAGATGCGCATGACATTATGTGCTCGGTGGGGAACGCAGCCGTTTCTGGTGGTGTCCGTCGGACTGCAATGATTGCCCTCTTTGACTTTGATGACTCAGAAATGCGCAATTGTAAAAACGGCGAAAACCTGATTGGTAACGAACAACGCTGGAACGCAAACAACTCAGCAGTTTGGCCAAACCGTGAATTGTCTCAAATGGAAATTCAACGCTTCGTGTTGGATATGGTTGAGTCAGGTCGTGGTGAACCAGGGATTTTCAATCGCGCTGCTGCTTTGGCAACGCGCCCTGAACGCCGGAGCGAAGCTGTTTTTGGTACCAACCCTTGTGGTGAAATTATCTTGCGCCCAAATCAATTCTGTAATTTGACGAGTGCCGTTGCCCGTGCAGATGACACCTTGGAAACGCTCGCTGACAAAGTGGAGCTTGCAACTATTCTCGGTACCATCCAATCGATGGCGACTTACTTCCCTGGATTGCGACCAATCTGGGCTGAAAATTGCCAGCAAGAGCGCTTGTTGGGCGTTGACTTGAACGGTCAAATGGACAGCAAAGCTGCCCAAGATCCAGAAATTCAAGCCAAGCTGCAAGAAATTGCTGTTGAAACCAACCGCCAATATTCAAAGACATTAGGCATCAACATGTCTGCTTCAATTACGTGTGTGAAACCGTCTGGGAATTCTTCACAATTGTTGAACAGTGCATCTGGCATCCACGCCCGCTGGGCACCGCACTACATTCGTAATATTCGGGTTGGGGCGCATTCACCCTTGTTCAAGGTCTTGCGTGACACTGGCGCACCAATGGATCCTGAAAATGGTCAAACTCCAGAAAATGCAGACACTTGGGTTGTTCACTTCCCGGTCAAGTCACCAGCAAATGCTGTGACTCGCAATGAACGGACTGCTTTGGAACAATGTGAATACTGGTTGCAAAACAAAACGCAATATACGGAACATAATCCAAGCGTGACGATTACGTATCAACCAAGTGAAGTGTTGGATATCACCCGCTGGATTTGGGAAAACCAAGACAAGATTGGGGGGATGGCGTTCTTACCGGCGTTTGATGCCAATTATGATCAAATGCCATATGAAGAAATTTCTGAAGCTGACTATCAAAAATCAGCGGGCGCTTTTCCTGAATTAGATTTCTCAAAAATCTATCGTTACGAAGAAACGGATCTTACAAAGGCTGCTCAAGAGCTGGCGTGTATGGCAGGGTACTGCGACTTCGAACTCTAAGTCCAAAAGGTTCTAGTGGTATGGCAATTCATACCACTAGATTTCTTGCCTATTCCAAGGCTCTTACAAGCCAAATTTCTATATCATCACGTAGAATAGGGCGCGGTCAATTCTGACCGCGCTTTTTTTGTTTCTTTAGGAGAAATCAAATTGAAAACTTGGATCTGGAGTACGCTCGTGATGGCGAGTGCATTTTTATTTGTTGCTTGTAGCACGCCTGCGGATACGGGTGTTAACACGCAAGCTGCCGTCGCAGCGACTGTTGAAGCTGCCTTAGCGGAAACAGCGGTTTTTCGAACCGCCGTTGCGAATGAACGGGCTACGGAAGTTGCGCAATTGGAAGCTGAGATGGAAGCGATGGCAACCGAGACAGGTTGTACCGGCGATGCGGCCTACACGCTGTTGAGCGAAAACGGCGAAGAGGTTAATGTTTTAGAAATTGGGCAGCGGTTTATAAAAACGTGGGAAATTCAAAATACAGGCGCTTGCCCGTGGAATGAGTTTTTCCAAGCCGTTCGTGATGAATCTGTTGATGTCGATAGTCCCCAAAATATTCCACTCGATAGTATTGTCAATGTTGGTGATGTGTACACGTTGACTGCAGAGGTTGTTGCCCCAACCGAACCGGGTGATTATGCGCTGACGTGGGAAATGCGAAATGAAGACTTTGTTGCGTTTGGCGACCTGCTTGATCTCACAATTTCAGTTCCGGCCCCTATAGACGTAGCAGTGGGCTTACCGCAACCGCTTTACTACATCAATCCTGATGATGGGCAAGTGTGGCGCATTGAAACCGACGGTGTGACAGCAACTCCTGTTACTAGTGAACCGGAAGGGATTTTTGACTTTGATGTTTCCGTCAACAATCAAATTGCATATATTGCGAGTAACACCTTGTTTGTCGTGGATGCAGATGGCAGTAACAAAACGCAAGTTGCAGTGGGGCCGCCGCTGGATCAAGCAGTCCTAGGCTCAGACTATCTTGACCGACCTGTTTGGTCACCAGACGGCAGCCGAATTGCCTTTGCAAAAGATGGCGTCTGGATTGCCGACCCAGTAACAACTGAGCTGTTGCTGATCCAGCCTAGTGATCCGTTCCCAGATTTGACTGCGGCAGAAATTCCGTTGCCCGAAGATGGGGCGATTGAGTTTTACTATCCTGATCAATGGTCGCCAGATGGCACGAAACTGCTGCTTGAAGTGAGCTACTTCCCTGAGGCTGGGAATGCTGCCATTAAGGATCTTGAGACTTTGGCGCTAACCGATGTTGCGATTGAAGATACGATTGCATGTTGTACGGCCAGCTGGACGAATGACAGTTCAGCGGTTGTGTTTGCATCGAATGCGATAGTGTATGCAACGCCTGGGATGTGGCAGGTCAATGCTGTGGACGGGGTAGGAACACCTTACTTCTCTAGCGACTTTGACGGGCCAATTCAATTTGCATCCGCTGCGCAACAGTTAGCGGATGGCAATATTTATTTCTTCTACTCAGAAGGCGATTCGCCAGACTTTGCAAATGTTCTCAGCATGCATCGCATTCCGCTGACAGGCGGTGAGCCGGAAGCCGTGCGGGATGATGCCTATGATGTACGCAACGTGTTGTGGGCAGCAGACTCAAGTGGCGCGCTGGTGGCGACTGCTGACAACGCGCTCATTTGGCTCAACGTCAATGGCGATGCCCCCATCATTTTGCCTGTTGTGGGTCAATTGCCGAAGTGGGGCGCTGCGACACAATAGCGCTCAATCGAACCATTCAACGCGCTGCACACCGTTTGCAATTGTGACGGCAGGTGCGTTATCAACGGACAACCAGACTAACTGATTATCTTCAACGGTCGCGGTTTGCGTTACGACTAACGCACCGCGGCCGTTTTGCTCCCAGACCGCTTGCCGAATCCGATAGCTGTCGTTGCGCAATGGCACTAAGTCTTGTTGACCGTCCGCAGAAATACTGTGCATTGTGAGTGGCGTATTGATGCCTAACCCAATGTTGTCTCCGAAGAAACCTTGCAGACTATCGTTCGAGAAATGTTGAATATCTGACACGAGCAGTTGCGACTGGCCTGGTTTTGAACTTAGCAAATGGATGGGCGTTCCAGTGCTTGCTGAAACTAGCCATACCCCAGCTTTAGTCGTGTCTGGGACGCTGTTGGAAATATAGACGAACCTGCCACTTTGGGTCCAAGTCGCTGCACAGCAGTTCGTCGGCACGTTGATGATCGTATCGCGGGCGCCAACAACGGTGTGGATTAGGAACCCATTCCCCAACGCATTTGACAAAATAATGCGACTGCTATCGCTTGACCAACTGAGTAAGTTGAAATTCCCATTGATGCGTGAAATTTCTTCGCCATTGCTGTCTAATAAAAATGTTGCGTCATTCGCATCGACGGCGAGTAGGGTGCCGCTTGGTGACCAGAGCAATTGCTTGACGGTGCTGTAAGTTGCCAACGGGACAGACTGGGCTGGATTAGCAGCCGTACTTGTAAATACTTCACTCCCGTTGCTCCACGCTAATGTTTGCTGATCTGGGGCATAAGAAAAGGCGACCGGACTTTCTGCCGCAGAAATCCATTGTGTTGCGTTGCTACCGTCTAAGTTGATGGTGCGAATAGTGTTGGCGGCATCTAGCAAAATGACGCTAGAGGGCAGGACATCGCTTTTCTTTTCATCCGCCGTGTCATCTGGCGTTGAAATCTGTGCCGCTTCCGTCACGGTAACGGGTGGGGCTGGCGGCGGACCACTTGTTGGCGAGCAAGCAGCAGATAAAATTACGACGAACAGAATTGATATCCAATGTTTCATAGAGTAATGGTATCGAACTCCAGCATTCAAATCAAAATTTACTATGTGGTTTATTCTTTCTAAATTTTTGCCGCTACTTGTCGTTCCACTTGGGCTTTGTCTTTTTCTGATTGTCCTTGCCCTGATTTTTCGCAATCGTGCAAATTTAAGTCGCAATTTGTTGCTACTGCTGATTGCGGTCATTTTCATTTCTGGCAATCGTTGGGTTGCGACGAAAGCAGTTCAATCGCTTGAGTGGCAACATTTGCCGCCGGCTGAAATTCCACAAGCCGATGCAATTGTGACCTTGGGTGGGGGGCATCGTCATCAAGATTGGCCGCGTCTGATTGCTGAAGTTGGCGAAGCGGGGGATCGGTATTTGTTGGCTGGGCACTTGCAGCAAGAAGGCTATGCTGACACCATCATTGTGAGTGGTGGCATCATCTATCAGTTTGGCTACGAAAACTCAGAAGCCCAAGCAATTTTGTCAGTCTTGAAGATGTTGGGCGTGGATGAAGAATCGGTCATCCTCGAAGAACGTTCGACGAATACTTATGAGAATGCCGTTGAAACGCGCAAGATTGTGGAGGAGCAAGGCTTTGAAAAAATCTTGCTGGTGACATCTGCATTGCACATGCCACGCGCATTGGCATTATTTGAGAAGCAAGGTTTGGATGTCGTCGCCATTCCAACTGACTATTCAATTACTGAATTTGAACTCAACCAGATTGTGGACCCAACGTTTGCGACAGTCTTGCTCTTCATTGTGCCAGATGTGGAATATATGGCGATCAACTCACGTGTTATTCGCGAATACATTGGCATTGCGGTGTACCGCATGCTGGGACGTTTGTAAGCATTAGGCCAAACATAACCAACCTTCAACAACGGTTGTTTCTAAAAACTTCAACCGTTGATTGGTGTCGCTGGGCCACTGACAAAGACCATCTTGCAATGAAAAGCGCCAGCCGTGGCTTGGGCAGTCAATTTGGCCATCGACCACAGAGCCGTACGAAAGGTCGCCCAATGCATGAGGGCAGACCGCGCTGAAGACCCTTAACGCGCCATCTAACTGAATAATGACGTAAGGTGCACCATTGAGCTGGGCGTAGTTGACGCGGTTTTTTCGTATTTGATCCACTCTGATGAGGCGGTTTGGAATGTCACTTGGGAATAGCATTTGGAATCCGTTGAATGGGTTTATCGAACTTATAGTAACCGTTAATTTCTAGTTTATGCGTTTAGCGCCTTAAACTGCTATAGTGACGTAATGTAAGCGCTTTATGTAAAAAATCAGAAAGTTTTCGGAAATAAAATCGGCGACCGATCTGGTTTTTACTGAAGGTTTCGTACGCAATCGTCGCATGTATTTCTGAGTTTTTGTTGCGAAACACTTAAGTGCTGCATAACTTGTGTGTTGAT
>JAHDIM010000318.1:1967-4431 GCA_020630805.1 Anaerolineales bacterium | reverse complement strand
GGAGTAGTTAATGGTTATTGGTTAATTGTTATTGTAATGCAGCCGTTGCTCTGAAATAACAATTAACCAATGACAAATGACAATTAACGAATTCGTTAGGGGTTATCTGCGGTAGACGTGTCATTTTCGACATCCGCATTGACGGTATCACCTGTGTTGCCGGGGCCTTTTACGGTGTCATTATCTGCGCCGCCGCTGATGTTATCGTCACCGCTGCCACCATTTCCGGTGAAATTGTCACCAGCAATTGTGTCATCGCCCGCCCCACCATTGATGGTGTCATTGCCAGTCGCCGTGTTGGCATTGTCTGAAATGACGTCGCCAGAAATTTCATCGTTACCAGCATCACCATTGATGAAATCGTCGCCGCTGCCGCTACCGCTAGAGGTGTCACCAGAGATGTCATCATCCCCTTCACCACCGCTGATATTGTCGTTGCCAGACCCGTCTCCGCTGAGCGAGTCACCATAGATGATGTCGTTACCACCATCCCCGTTGATCACATCATTCCCTGACCCATCGCCAGATTCAGAGTCACCATAGATGGTGTCGCCATCGTCACCGCCGTTGATCACGTCATTGCCTGAACCGGCACCAGTGTCACTGTCACCAAAAATCGTATCGATCCCAGCGTCACCATTGAGGGTGTCATTGCCGCTGCCAGCTGCACCTGCGTTGTCACCAATAATGCGGTCGTTATTATCACCACCATTAATAGTGTCGTCGCCATCGCCGCCTGTTAGCACATCGTCACCAGAGCCACCAGAAATCACATCATTGCCAGCATCACCGTCAATGGTGTCAACATCATTGCCGCCAGTGAGCGTGTCATTACCAGCATCACCATCGATGTCGTCATTGCCATCACCGCCATCAATAACATCGTTACCATCTTCGCCAGCGAGGGTGTCATTCCCGTCATAGCCAAAGATCGTGTCATTGCCGGCGCCACCTGAAATCACATTGTCGTTATTGTTGCCGTGAATAATGTCGTCACAGCCAGTTCCAGCGAAATCATCCGCGTTAATCAAGGTGCCAATCGGGTTAGGTGACCCTTGTAAATGGAAGACTTGGACGCAGTTTGCCGCAGTTGGAGTGGAGGTTGAGGGAGCTTCCGCCTCTACAACGACTTGCCCCTCACGCGCTTTGTCATCGTTGAAATGGATAAGGGTAATATCACTTCGACAGAGTGGCGTTTCGGTTGCAACTTCGTAATGGACAAAGTAGAGCTGCATATGACGAGGCGAATGGTTTGCAATGTCATAGGCATGAAATGTGGTGCTCTGATTGAAAATAGCCGGGGCGTAAAGCTTTTGACCAAAGGCAAAATCTTTTACAACCAGCATATGTCCATCAGCATTAGCGGGAATAGACATATGGTTAGCAGCATCTACAGCGATATTGTGTCGTGCATAGCGCACATCGATCGTATCGCTCCAGAACCGCCACTCACTACCACGATCAATCGTGCTACAGATTGGTAATGTTTCAAAGTCAACGTTGGAGTCTTGAATTGCTGCAGACGCTGACCAGACCATCACTGTAGACACAATCAATACTAAAAAAGTAAGAAAAAATTTGAATATAAACTTTGATTGAGTCACGCGCATCGTCCCCATATTGTAGGGTCTTTACAATAATTGTAATTGATGGCTGGGCTATAAGTTGGTTATAAATGTTGCAAGAAAGCGCGAGGATTATTGAGGAAATCACGGGTGAGCGTCACATGTTCCAACTCGTCATATTTCGCAGGCCGAATGGTGTCACCCTCTAAGTACAAAATCTGCGCGTCGGGAAACGCCATGATGATGGGCGAATGGGTCGCAATAATAAATTGGGCATCTTCCGCGACCATTTGCTTGAGCAAGGTCAAAAACGTCAGCTGTCTAAGCGGCGAGAGTGGCGTTTCCGGTTCATCTAAGATGTACAAACCACCCGGCACAAAGCGCGATTGAAACAACTTTAGAAAGCTTTCCCCGTGCGACTGGGCATCTAGCCCTTCACTGCCATAGCGCCGTTTGATAGCGCCAAGCTCACGCTCAAACGGCAGCCTCGCGTTGACATTAAGGTGCTCTACCTCTTTGAGGTCGGCACGCAGTTCAGCCTGTTGCTGCGCCACTTTCTTCGCAAAGCCAAAGAAGTCTTCAGCCCTCAGGAAGAACCCGCGCTTGGTGCGTTTTTGCCACCAAGGTCGTAAATACTGCGCCAGTTCACGCTGTTGTGCCAACGTTGGGTCAGTCTTGACCGGCATGGTGCCCACCGTAATGGACTGCACCATGCACGCAATTGATTCCACTAACGTTGACTTGCCCGACCCGTTGTCGCCCACTAAAAACGTTACCGGAGCGGTGAACTCTAGCGACTCCAAATTCTGCACAATTGGCAAATCAAAGGGAAAGCCTTGTAAGCGTTCAGGAAAGTCACGCCGCGTAATGCGTTCGAGGAAAACCATGGTGAGTAGGAA
>JAHDIM010000318.1:0-1867 GCA_020630805.1 Anaerolineales bacterium | reverse complement strand
AGACAACAGTGTCAGCAACAGCCTATTGAAACGCCCCTTTCGCCAAGTAATCTCGGATGGGTCCAGGGAGCCACGTGAGCAAATATCCGGCCATTGCATCCTTGCCAATTAGGTAACGCCGCCGCGGGCGGGGAGACGTTAGCGCGTGTTCAACCTTAGCCGCGACAATATCTGGCGAAGGGCCATGCGTTTGCTTGATGATGCCCAACAACCGTTTCAGCGGCTTTTCGTAATAGGTCCACATTTCGTCAGGGAGGCCGTCAAACATGTTAGACGTTTGCGAATGCGCCTTTTCCCAGATGGGCGTGGCAATGCGCCCCGGTTCAATCACGCTGACCCACATCCCAAATTCAGCAATCTCAACCCGTAACGAGTCGGACATGGCCTCTAGCGCAAACTTGGATGCCGCATAAGGCCCAAAGAATGGCATTGCCACCCGCCCAGAGATCGAACTCATGTTGACGACGCGGCCTTTGCCTTGGCGCAGTAAAGGCAAAAATGCCTGTGTCATGGCGAAGGCCCCAGTGACGTTGACATCAAATTGCCATTGAAAGCGGTCAACCGGAATGTACTCCATTGGCCCCCCAACGGCAATGCCTGCGTTGTTGACCAGTCCGTGCAACCCATCTGCCCCAACTTCAGCGGTCACGGTCTGCACCGCCGCTGCGATATGGTCAGCGTTGGTCACGTCCAAAATCAGCGGTATCAAACGCGCATCGCTAGCAGTCAACGCATCAGCATCGGCTTGCTTGCGAACGCCAGCAAACACGCGCCAGCCGCGATTGACCAACCAAAGCGCGCAGGCTTTGCCAATGCCGGTAGAGGCGCCAGTGATAATGACTGTTTTCATGGAGTGGGTTGTGAGGGTTGACAAGTGATTAGTGAATTTAGGTCGATGTTTTATTTTACAGCCTTAGTTTTCGAGGCCGCAGCTCTGGATAAAGTTCAAAACGCTAGGTTTCACATGGTGTTTTGGGGTATTTACTGAGCAGTGGGTAGAAATACCCGATCTGTAATCGGCTGATTATCCATCTACATTTCCAAATCACCCTTCATCCACCCTCGTCCCACCTCGTCTGCGTCCTAAACTCCCCCACCGCCATCAACCTGAATCTACGGCTAACTTGCGCCCAAAATCACCATAAAAATTTAGCTTCTCAAAATGTTATAATCGAAAATAAATGTGGGGGCATTTAACCGATGCTCCCTGCCTAAAAATCTCCAAAAAAGGTCTCTCTCATATGGGTAAATCCAATTCATTTAATGCCAAAAGCACGCTGTCAACAGCGATGGGCGATGTGACGTATTTCCGTCTCGGCGCACTTGCTGATGCTGGCGTGGGCCACGTCGATAAACTGCCATATTCCATCAAAATTTTGTTGGAAGCCGCGCTGCGCAACGAAGACGATTTCGTCGTTACTAAAGCAGACGTTGAAGGCTTAGCCAACTGGAATGCTAAGGCACCTGTCCAAACCGAAGTGCCGTTCTCACCAGCCCGCGTGATCATGCAAGACTTCACCGGGGTTCCGGGTGTGGTCGACTTCGCTGCCATGCGCTCAGCAATGGCCCGCATGGGCGGTGACCCAGACAAAATCAACCCGCTTGTTCCTGTCGATCTTGTCATCGATCACTCTGTACAGGTGGACTACTCTGGCACCGAGCTAGCACTCTTCCAAAACGCTGATCTGGAATTCAAGCGCAACGCAGAACGCTATCGCACCTTGGCGTGGGCTTCAAAAGCTTTTGAAAACTTCCGTGTTGTTCCACCTGCGACCGGGATTGTGCACCAAGTGAACTTGGAATACCTCGCCACCGTGGTTGTAGACCGCGAACTTGATGGCGAAATGATGGCCTTCCCAGACTCACT
>JAHDIM010000317.1 GCA_020630805.1 Anaerolineales bacterium | reverse complement strand
ATCGATAGGTGACAGCACATTCCAAACTGGTTTCTTGGAATTTCTACATGGAAAACTTGAAATTACGGGGAAGTCTAGTCTTCTCGGTAACGACTTGTGCTGAGCTTAGTCGAAGTATTACAAACACGATAGCGACTACGACGTATCGCTCAGCGAAACTGTAGGGTACCTAGAAAAATTCCCCTCACTCTATTTGCAAAGGAGACCTAAATGACAACAAAACGCACAAATGCCCGCAGTCGGAATAATAGCCAGCCGTGGCAACAAACGATGTGCATCTTGTGTGGCACAAACTGTGGCATTGAAGTTCAAATTGAAGAGCGTAGCATTACGCGCGTGCGCGGTGATAAGGCGCACCCTGTCTCAGAAGGGTATTTGTGTCAAAAAGCAGCCCGCATTGATTATTACCAGAATCACCTGCGCCGCCTAAAACATCCGCTCAAGCGTAATGCGGACGGCGAGTTTGAACCGATCGATTGGGACACAGCAATCTCTGAAATTGCAGCCAAACTGGTACAACTGCGTGACACCTACGGTGGTCATAGCGTTGGTTATTTCGGCGGTGGCGGTCAAGGCAATCACTTAGCCGGTCCACACGCTGCAGCACTTCGTGCGGCAATTGGGACGCCGTATTACTACAACTCGCTGGCGCAAGAAAAGACGGGCGACTTCTGGGTTAACGGGCGCTTGTTTGGTCGTCAAACGTGTCACGTCACAGAGGGTATTCACGAGAGTGATTATGTTTTGCTCATAGGCACGAACCCGTGGCAGGCACATGGCTTTCCTCAAGCACGTAAAGTGATCCGCGAGTTTGCTAAAGACCCAAATCGAACCCTCGTAGTGATCGATCCCCGGCGGACGAAAACGGCTGAAATGGCAGACGTTCATATCCCAGTCAAACCCGGTATGGATGCGTTCTTGATGATGGCGATGTTAGCCATCATTGTGCAAGAAGGGTTGGAAGATCAAGCTTTTTTGTCGGCACATACGGTGGGATATGACGCATTACGCGAATTGTTGCAAGGCATCGATGTGAGTGCATATTGCCAGCAAGCCGCGGTTGATGAAACCGTAATTCGCACGGTGACGCGTGACTTTGCAGCAGCTGAAAAAGCCTGTACCCGTCATGACTTGGGCGTTGAAATGAGCTTGCACAGCACGCTCAACACGTATCTTGAAAAGTTATTGTTCTTGCTTACCGGTAATTTTGGCCGCGAAGGGACGAATAACCTTCATACGCAATTCATGCCACTGATTGGGCATTCGCGTGATCCCGAAGAAGGTGGCAATACCACCAAAGTGACTGGCATGCGCGAGATCAGCAAGATGTATCCGCCAAATATTCTGCCGCATGAAATTGATACCGATCACCCTGATCGCATTCGGGCGATGATTGTGGATAGCGCTAATCCGATTAACTCAGCGGCAGATACGCAGGCGTATTGCAAAGCGTTTGACATGCTGGAACTATGTGTCGTGATTGATGTCGCGATGACGGAAACCGCAGAACGCGCGGACTATATTCTGCCCGCTCCAACCCAGTATGAAAAATGGGAAGCGACCTTCTTTACGCTTGGGTTTCCAGACAACCATTTTTACGCGCGTAAACCAGTGTTGGAACCAGAAGGCAATACGTTGCCGGAACCTGAAATTTATCGTCGGCTTTTGGTAGCGATGGGTGAAATCCCCAATCGTTTTCCCGCACTTGAAGCAGCCGCGAAAGCCCATCGCTTTGCGCCGCGAACCGGTGCGTTTCCGCTAGCTATACAGGGTGCCTTGCGCGCTAACCCGAAGTGGAATAAATATATGGCCGTGATTTTGTATGCCACGCTTGGCAAGGCTTTGCCACAAGGCGCGGCTTCATTAGGCGTTGTCTGGGGGGCAACCCAATTTTATGCCCGCCGCTACCGAAAGCAGGTGGAACGGGCAGGATATTCCGGCTCTGGGCATATGCTTGCTGAAGACTTGTTCAACAGAATTTTGGAAACGCCAACTGCGGTGAAGATCAGCACGCATACTTATGAAGAGACTTGGGAGCTGGTCAAGCATCCAGAGCAGAAAATCCATCTCGTCATTCCAGAGTTGATTTTAGAAATTCGCGATCTAGAAACCGAGCGCCAACAAGAGGTAACGTCAGCGTATCCGTTTATTTTGGCCGCTGGCGAGCGCCGCGACTACAACGCGAACCAAATTGTCCGACACCCCGAATGGCGCAAAGTGGACGAAGACGGCGCACTGCGCATTCATCCGGAAGATGCCGCGGAAGCTGGTGTCGTGGACGGTGGTCAAGCGCTGTGTGAGTCGCAGACCGGATCAATCGAAGTCACGGTGGCATTTGACGACGCGCAAGCGCGTGGGTTTGTCTCACTGCCCCATGGACACGGAATTGAGTATCCAAATTTGGAAACCGAAGAGATGGAATTGCATGGCCCACGCATCAACATGCTGACGTCTGCCGAGCACTGTGATCCAATTGCAAAGACGCCGTATCACAAGTATGTGCCGGTAAAAGTGACACCAGTAGAAGCGCGTCTAGCTGTTGCGGGTGACTAACTACAAAATACCTTGAGCAGTTGAGAAAAACGTCTGTCAAATGTACAAGGTGGTCTACAGCCTCTAGCTTGACAGACTGGCATATCTGCTAGCTAAAACCGCTATATATACGTCATCCCGACCACATTCGTAGAACAACAGAGTAGTTATCACCATCGTGTGGGCGGGATCTCGTTGATACCTGCGGTTTTACTCGCACCTGTGTCTCATAATGAGATCCCGTTTGCGCAATCATCTCCTTTACTCTGCCGTGAATTCGTTTGCAATCGGGATGACGTAATGACTAGCGGCCGAGTGTTTTCAGCCCGATGGGTTTTGAATTTAGAATTGCAGTCTATCCAACTACAAAAGTCAGCACCAGCAGCGCCGCATTCAGCACAAACTGGATAATCGCTGGCAACCCGTCTTTGGTCAGCGAGTCGTAGCGGTTATGAAAGTACATGGCACCAATGGTAACGACCATTAGGAGTGCGTGGCCCGCTTGTCCGAATTGGGTCATGCCTTGCATCAAACCGACTAAGATCAGGATTGCGCCAAGCATTTCCAATAGCCCAATGCCGCGCATTCCATTGCGACTGATGCCATAGTTGTCGAAATATTTTTCTTTTTGTTCTTTGAAAATTGCGGTCGGGACACCGGCAATTTTTACAATGCTAAAGAAGATGAATGCAAGGGCCACGAGGACGGTCAAGATAAGTTTTACAATGGTCATGATTAGTCTCCAACTTTGTTGAGTAGTGTGTATTTTGTGTTCTTACCTTACCGACGATCAACAGGCGTCAGAATCGACAGCTATTTTCAAATTGCTCAAAATTGATGTTTGTAGCAACGATTTCCACCGATTTGCTTTGAATTTCCCAATCTCAACCTTATGCAAGATCAATATCTAAACGAAGACCATCGCATGTTTCGCGATGCAGTGCGCGAATTTATCAGACGCGAGATTACTCCCTACTACGAAGAATGGGAAAAAGACGGCGTTGTGCCGCGTGATATTTGGCGCAAAGCCGGTGAGAACGGTTTCCTCTGCATGGATGTTCCCGAAGCCTATGGCGGGCTGGGCGAAGAGGACTATCGGTTCACCGTCATTTTGAATGAAGAGCTGGCTTACGCTGGTGCGTTTGGCCCGGCTTTTGCGGTGTCAAGTGAATTGGTTGCACCATATTTGTTGGCCTTTGGTAACGAAGAGCAAAAGCACCGCTTTTTGCCAACGATGGTCACTGGCGAAACAATTACCTCGCTTGCGATGACCGAACCTAATGCAGGGAGCGACGTGCAAGGCATTCAGTCCTACGCGGTGCGCGATGGCGATGACTATATTTTGAATGGGCAAAAGACGTTCATCTCCAATGGAATTCTAAATGATATGGCCCTAGTCGCGTGTAAAACCGACCGTGATGCAGGTGCCAGAGGCATTAGTTTGCTGATGGTCGAGCGAGGCATGTCTGGCTATGAACGTGGGCGCAATCTTGAAAAGATGGGGCGCCATTCGCAAGACACCGCTGAACTGTATTTCAAAGATGTGCGTGTTCCTGCTGCAAATCTGCTTGGTGAAGAAGGGATGGGCTTTCGTTACCTGATGCATAACTTACCCCAAGAACGCATGGTGATTGCGCTGGCCTCGTTTGCAGCAGCTGAGTCTGCGTTTGCCCACACTGTCGAGTACTGCACAACGCGGACGGCCTTTGGGCGGGCGATTGGGAAATTTCAAAACTCACGCTTTCGTCTAGCTGAAATGAAAACGGACCTGACCGTGGGGCGCATCTACATGGATGACTGTGTCATGCGGCAAAATGCAGGTACATTGACTGACGTTGAAGCGGCGATGTGCAAGCAATGGGCAACCGACATCGCCTGTAAAGTGATTGATCAATGTGTGCAGTTGCACGGCGGCTATGG
>JAHDIM010000316.1 GCA_020630805.1 Anaerolineales bacterium | reverse complement strand
GTTCCATCGAAATGGTGCCATCGCGCCGGACGCATATCTTTGCGAGAGACGCTGTAGATGACATCATCCTAGATCCAAATGCGGTGGACTTCACGCACACCGAACGGATTCACACTGAACCAGACTTGGCGGCGCACGTCGCACATAACAAGCAAGCGCTCAACAATGAGCCGAGCCCCGCGCGGGATCAAGTGACCTACACCGTGGGTGTCATCCTAAGTTTGTTGGGCGTGGCGAGCTCCATTGAAGACGGCGTCCGTCGCGCGCATGATGTGCTGGCGCAAGGCCAATAGCTACGATGAAATTCTCAGAAGACCAACTTACTGCGCTAAACGAAAAGTTTCTTGACCAACGCCCACAGGCCGTTTTGGAGTGGGCACTGACACGTTGGCAACAGCAGGTAGTGTTAGCCAGCAGTTTTGGGCCACAAAGTATTGTCATTGCCCATCTGCTGAGTGAGATTACCGCCCAGCCCAGAGCATTCTTCATTGACACAGACTTGCTGTTTGCCGAAACGTTGCAAGTGAAACAAAAGCTGGAAGCGCGGCTTGGTTTGACCTATGAACGGGTGCATAGTCATTTGCCCATTCCTGAGCAAGCTAAGACGTTCGGCCCCATGCTTTGGTACAAGAATTCCGACCGCTGCTGCTATTTGCGCAAGGTTGCTCCACTGCGCGCTTACCTTGCTGATAAAAAGGCTTGGATCACTGGTCGCCGTCGTGAACAGTCCCACACACGACAGCAATTGCAGTGTGTGGAATGGGATTTTGGCAACGGGCTAGTCAAGCTCAATCCGCTTGTGATGTGGACCAAAGCCCAAGTTTGGCGCTACTTATTCGAACACAACTTGCCCTACAACACCCTACATGATCAGGGATACCCCAGCATTGGTTGCATGACCTGTACAGCACCAGTTCAGGCAAATCAGTCTGAACGTGCCGGACGCTGGGCAACAGCAGAAAAAACGGAATGTGGGATTCACGTGTAGCGTTTCACGACAGCATTTCAACATAATTCATTTCTCGCTGGAGACAAATAGTATGAGTAAATTTCCAACCCTCAAAGGCTTTCCAATCTACCTTGTTGGCTTAGAAAGCAAACGATGTCTGGTTATTGGTGGCACCCATGAAGCGCAAGGCAAAGTCAAAGCCTTGCTAGATGTCGATGCATGGGTGACCGTCATTGCCCCTGAACTTACCGATCAACTTCAAGAGTGGGCACGGGATGAAGATATTAGCTGGATTAGACGCGAAGTCCGCGCCGAAGACTTCGAAGGCGCGTTCTTAGTAATTGCTGAACGGCACGATCCTGAAACGAATGAATTCATCTGGCAGCATGGCCGCGCTGCTGGTGCCATTGTCAACGTGATGGATGACATCCCGCGCTGTGAGTTCATTGCCGGATCGGTCATTCGCCAAGGACCGCTGACGTTCACCATCAGTACCAGTGGCTGCGCCCCAGCATTGGCCGTGCGTCTGCGCCAAAAGCTAGAAAAAGGCTTTGGTCCAGAATATGGCCTCTTCCTTGAATGGATGCGTGACCTGCGCCCAAGCATGGCCGCGCACTATCCAGATTTCAAAACGCGCAAAGCGCTGTGGTATGAAATTGTGGATTCGAACATGGTCAAACATCTCCGCAATGAGAGGATAGACCTTGCGTTGGAAACCCTGATCAAGATTATTGGGATGGAAACCGCCGCCGTAGTCCTAGAACGCCCAGAGTGCAGAGCTGCACTGGCATTGGTCGTCTAACAAGTAAAGTCTTGCTATGTAAAAACCAGAAAATTCTCAAATATAGAATTGACGTTAGATCTGGTTTTTACTGAAGGTTTCGCATGCATTTGTCGCATTTATTTCTGAATTCTTGTTGCGAAACACTTAGTTGACAGTTGAAATAATCACAGGCGGTGACCAAACAACTTCTGTCTTGGCTTCAACTGTCAACTATCACGCTTTCACTCCTCACTCACACTAGGTAATTCGCACTTCCTCCCTTATAATTTTGTTCGGACCGGTATCCAACCCGGTCTTTTTTGTGTTGACTTTACAGGAGGTTGGCAGTCAGCAGACTGCTACGTATTATGGAACGCTATCAGCGTTGGATTTTTCCCGTTTTACTTTTATTTGCGGTAGGCGCATGGCTCGCATCGCCTTGGTCGCAAATCCCAATTGGTGCTGATGCAGAGACCCGCCGCTTTGGCGTCGATGTCCACCAAGGTCTGGATCTTCAAGGGGGGCTACAAGTATTGCTTGAAGCCGACACCGATGAAGACGTTGAGCCAGACAAACTGCAAACCGCGAAAGAAATTATTGAATCGCGGGTAAATGGATTAGGTGTTGCTGAACCATTGGTGCAAACCCAAGGTGACCGCCGCATTCTGGTGGAACTGCCTGGCGTTGGCAATGTCGATGACGCTGTCGAGTTGGTGCAACAAACGGCCCTACTTGAATTCGTCGATCTTGGCCGTCAGCAAGCGATTGATGGGACTATCATCGTCACAGACATCAACAAGCAAGAGCCTGATCCCGAAGAAGAAGGGTTCGATCCACTTCTATCTTCTCAAATGTTTACGACCATTTTGACTGGTGAAGCAATTGAGAATGCTAGCGTGGGCTCAGACCAATTTACGAACGACATTTTCGTGGCCTTCCAAATGAATGACGAAGGCGCAGCGATCTTTGAAAATTACACCCGCAACAATATCGGTTCGGTGTTGGCTATTGTGTTGGATGGTAAGACCGTTTCAGCGCCGGTCATCCAGAGTGCCATTCCGGGTGGAACAGGAACCATCACAGGTCAGTTCGATCTTGAAGAAGCCAATAATTTGGCAGTCGCACTGCGCTACGGTTCGCTACCTGTACCATTGAAAGTAGTCAACAGCCGTTCGGTTGGGGCAACTTTGGGGCAAGACGCAGTCGACTCTAGCGTCTTGGCCGGTCTAATTGGCTTTGCCGCAGTTGCCCTGTTCATGATCTTCTACTACCGTTTGCCAGGTGGTGTCGCAGTCTTAGCACTGACGTTGTACGCAACCATTTCATTTGCGCTGTTCAAGCTCATACCGGTCACGCTCACGCTACCTGGTATTGCTGGGTTCATTTTGTCGCTCGGGGTGGCAGTGGATGGGAACATCCTCATCTTTGAGCGGATGAAGGAAGAACTGCGCGATGGTCGCCGCATGGTCAACGCCCTGCGCCTCGGCTTTGAACGGGCTTGGCCATCCATCCGCGACTCAAACGTGTCCACGCTCATTACCTGTGCCATTCTGTTCTATTTTGGCAACAGCTTTGGTGCCAGCATTGTAAAAGGCTTTGCCATTACGCTGGCGATTGGGGTGGCAGTCGGGCTGTTCAGCACGCTCGTGGCAACCCGCACCTTCTTGTACAACACACTCGGACGCATGGAAAGCACGGACGATAAGAAAGGATTGTTAGGGCTGTAACCATGAATATTATCGGAAAACGCTACTATTTCTTTGCGCTCTCAGCGCTGCTCATTATTCCGGGTCTGATCGCCCTGTTCTCGTTTGGCTTGCCACTTGGGATTGATTTCACCGGTGGTTCAAAGCTTGAAATTCAACTCGACTCACCTGTTGGATTAGGGACAGACCCTGTGGCTGCTGTCTTGGCCGACCAAGGCTTTGATAGCAGTGTTGTGCAGTTGTCTGGTGAAGATGTTGTCATCATTCGGACGGCAGACATGACCGACCCACAAAAGACATCTTTGGTAGAAGCACTCAGCGCCCGTTTTGAAACTGATGCAGAACTACTAAGTTTTGAAAGTGTTGGCCCGACCATTGGGACGGAAGTTGCCCGCCGCGCTGTTGGTGTGGTTGCCATCGCCACGCTGGGGATTTTGGGCTACGTCACCTTCGCATTCCGCGGGGTTGAAAACGCCTTCCGCTATGGGGTCTGCGCCATCTTCGCGTTAGTGCATGACTCTTTGATCGTCATCAGTGCCGCGGCTATCTTAGGCCGTATCTTTGGTTGGGAGGTAGATGCGCTCTTTATTACCGCACTCCTGACGGTCATCGGTTTCTCTGTGCATGACTCGATTGTGGTCTTTGACCGCGTGCGTGAAAACTTGACCAAGCATCGCCGCGCCTCCTATGAAACTGTGGTCAATCACTCTGTTGTGCAATCGCTGACGCGTTCAGTCAACACGCAGGTCACCTCACTGTTGGCATTGTTCTCCATCGCACTCTTTACTGGTGGCTCACTGCGCACCTTTGTCGTCACCATGATGATTGGTCTCATCAGTGGGACCTACTCTTCACTTTGTAACGCTGCCCCAATTTTGGTGGTCTGGGAAAACAAAGAGTGGAAGACTTGGTTTGGCGGCGGAAAATAAAGAGTGACAAGTGAAGTAAACCTATGTGTTGAGGAAAGTAAAGCTCACTCATCACTTGTTAGGTTTTCTACCTCACTGCTTATGTAAAGAAACGCGTCCAGTGGACGCGTTTT
>JAHDIM010000315.1 GCA_020630805.1 Anaerolineales bacterium | reverse complement strand
CCAACCAACCAACCAAAGAATCTGAAGACCTTGTAAATTCTCAGAGCGCACTCATTCAACCTGCCTAGAATGCCATCATGTTAAAACGCTTCTCTGTCTTTTCGCTTTCCATTCTTGTTGTTAGTTTTCTCACAGCGTGTACTGGATCACCAGTACCGCAGGCAACTGTTGTAGAAGCGCCGACAGAAGTAAGCGCGGTGGTTCTGCCAACAGCGACCCCTTTGTCTGCGTTAGTTGATTCAACTGCAACGGCAGAACCCACGACAGCGCCAACGGCGACAGAAGCGTTGGTACCTACCAACACGCCCACGCCAATTACACCCAATACAGCGACGGTTGTGCCATCAGTGACACCCACGCCAACGCCCACTCATCCGATCATGATTGAAGTGATGCGGCAGGTGGACTATCCCGGCAGTGAGATCACGTTTGAAGAAACGCTAGAGGACGGCGCGAATTACACCCAGTATGTCGTGTCGTATCAGTCTGAAGGCAATAAGATTTTTGCGCTACTGACCATTCCTTATGGTGAAACACCGGAAACTGGGTGGCCGGTTGTGATCTTCAATCATGGTTATATCCCGCCAGAGATTTACCGCACAACGCAGCGTTACGTTGCCTACGTTGACTACTTTGCGCGTAATGGCTACATCGTGTTCAAGTCGGACTATCGGGGGCATGGCTTTTCCGAAGGCTGGGCTGAAACTAGCTATGGTTCCCCAGACTATACGGCTGATGTACTAAATGGCATGGCCTCTGTAAAAACGCTTGCAGACGTAGATCCAGATCGAATTGGGTTCTGGGGGCATTCGATGGGCGGTCAAATAACGCTGCGCGCAATGGTTGTGAATGACGAGATTAAAGCCGGTGTGATCTGGGCGGGTGTGATTGCGTCATACCCAGATATTTGGACTCTGTGGCGGCAAGTTGGGGAGAACCAGCCGACACCAACGCCAAACCCGACGTTTGCGGCACGCGGACGTTGGCGACAAGAGGCCATTGAGACTTACGGGGGCTTTGATGAGAATCCAGAGTTTTGGGCGGCGGTGTCGCCGAATAGCTACCTAGATGAAATTTCTGGGCCGGTGCAATTGCATCATGGCACTAGCGATGAAGTTGTGCCCATTGTCTTCTCTGAACTGCTCGCAGCAGAGTTAGATGCCGCCGGCGTTGAGAATGAATTCTATGTCTTAGAAGGGGATGACCATAATATCTCCAACTTCTTTACGCTTTCAATGCAGCGTTCACTGGCCTTCTTTGATGAACATGTGAAAGGCGAATAGGGTTCTGTCTTTCCGGTGTAAAGTCCTTGTAAATTCTCAGGTGTAACTCATTATTTAGCTCTAGCATCCGGGCTATGCGAAAACGTTTTCCTCTATTTGTTTTTTCCGTATCAATGCTATTTTCAGCGTTGGCGTGCTCTTTGCTAGCAAACGAACAATGGGTGGCGCCGGTTGCTGAAGATCAGTTGCCAGCATCAACGGCCACACCACTTCAGTCTGTCTTGATTTTTACCGCGACAGCGATGCCAGAAGTTGCTGCATCTCCGACGACTGTTGCAGCGCCAACGAATACACCGACTGCCGTCCCAACGAATACGTCTGTCCCGACGCCAACCGCAACAGAGACGCCGCCTCCCACAGTCGAGCCAACACCAACGCACCCGCTGATGATCGAAGTCATGCGGCAACAGACCTATCCAGGTAGTGAAATTACGGTTGAGCGTCAGCTAGCAGATGGCGCAAACTACAGTCAATATGTGGTCTCTTACCTGTCTGAGGGAAATCAGATTTTTGCGTTACTCACCATCCCATTTGGAGAGACGCCGCCATCTGGCTGGCCGGTTGTAATCTTCAATCATGGCTATATTCCGCCTGAGGTGTATCAAACGACCGAGCGCTATGTCGCCTATGTGGATTATTTCGCCCGCAATGGATACATCGTCTTCAAGTCGGACTATCGGGGGCACGGGAATTCTGAAGGCAACGCGACCGGTGGCTATAGCACGCCTAACTACACGATTGATGTATTGAATGGGATGGCTTCGGTCAAGACCCTGGCAGAAGCCGACCCAGAGCGGATTGGGATGTGGGGGCATTCCATGGGCGGTCAGATTACGCTTCGTGCGATGGTCGTTAATGATGAGATCAAAGCAGGCGTGATTTGGGCAGGCGTGATTGCGTCTTACCCCGACATTTGGACCTATTGGCGGCGGGCAGATCCGAACCGCCCAACGCCAACGCCGAATCCTAATCCGGGCACATTTACCCGTGGGCGCTGGCGAACGCAGCTCTTCGATACATATGGTGACTTTGACGAGAATCCGGAATTTTGGGCCGCGGTCTCCCCGAACAGTTACTTGGATGAAATTTCAGGTCCAGTCCAGCTACATCATGGCACAGGCGATACAGTTGTGCCGATTATTCTTTCTGATCTGTTGGCAGCCGAGTTAGATGCCGCTGGGGTTGAGAATGAATACTACGTGCTCCAAGGCGATGATCACAACATTTCGCAATTTTTCACGTTGTCCATGCAGCGTTCACTAGCTTTCTTTGATGAGCATGTGAAGGGGCAATGAGAGAGTTGTTCGTTGTGTTGAGTAACACGCCACAGCCAAGCGTGGTCACTCTCGCTATAGCAAAGGGCACCGGTAGCTGTAAATTTGGTAACGCATCGACTGGTTTAGGAGGTGTTCGTTCTAAATTCGCGAAAATCTAATAGCTAATTTGGCCTGGTCCCTGTCGATTGTTATCCTACATCACCCCTAACCTCTCATTGCGCAAACTGCGTCCGCTCCCTAATCTATAGTCGGGTAGATTGAAAAATTCGTAACTGCTCACCAGCGCACAAAAAGTTCAACTTTTGCACTTAATACAGTGGCTATGAATACCTGAAGAGTTGAGCTTTTTGGTATTCGAAACTTCTGCTGAGTAATTACAAACATTCAAAAGCATAACCTTGAGGGAGGACACGATGCAGAAAAATATCCTTTTGTTGGTATCAGCTCTAATACTGACGTTGTTAGTCGCTTGTAGTGGTGGTGAACCCGCAGAGGCAGAGCCCGCCGAAGCGCTGCCTGCGCCAGCGGTAAGCACTGAAGTCAGCGCGGCCGCTGAGCCGACCGCAGTGGAGCAAGTTGAAGCGCCTACTGAGACAGAACCTGAAGGCGTGGCAACAGGCGCTATTACAGGGACGATGTTCAATAACTGGCCGGGTGTTGTTGCCGCAACCATTTACGCCGTGTCCACAGAAGATGCCAACACGTATTTCAGCATAGACACGGAAGATGATATGGGCGGCGGCGTGAGCTATCAGCTAGACGTCCCAGCGGGATCGTATTACCTCTATGCATACGGCATCAATCATTCAGAGCTTAACCTAAGCCACTTTGATCCAAATGCTTCAGATATTACTGGCCCCACGATGATCTCTGTGAGCGCTGGAGAAACCCTAGCTGACATCAATATTCATCCCACTAGCTATCCAAACGATTGTCGTATTTTTGATATTCCAGCTGCACCAGATGGTCGTTATCAACCGGAAACAGAACTGCCGATGTGTGGCGCAGAAACAGGCACAATCTCTGGCACCATTCACAACAATTGGCCTGGTGTCGTTGCGGCAACGATTTACGCCGTTTCAACCGATGACAGCAGCGTCTTCTTTAGCCTAGATACCGAAGATGACCCCGGCGGCGGGACGCCATATTCGCTTGATGTGCCAGTCGGTAGTTACTTGGTGTTTGGGTATGCCATCAATGATCCAAAGCTCAATTTGAGTCACAACGGATTGCCCGAACGCGGTGGCGATGGCCCTGTCGCCATTACTGTAGCCGCAGGAGAAACGCTTTCTGATATCAATCTGTTTCCGAATGGCGACTATGATGAATGCCGCTTCTTTGACATCCCAGCTGCACCGGATGGACGGTATCAACCTGAAAATGCCTTGCCTGTCTGTGGGGCAACGGATGCAAGCGCTGAGAACACTGCGAATACTGGACTAACAAATATTCCAGCGATTACCGCTGGTCCAGGTGGAGTCATCAGTGGGCAAGTCTGTTCACAAGCACCACCAAATCCACCATATGCTGTTTATGTGATGGATCAGAGTTATGGCAATTGGGCCTTCCAATTGGTCAATGGGAATCCGGATGGCTGCGCAGCGTTTTCAATCAGTGTGCCAAGTGGCGACTATGTGGTGTTCGCGTGGCCAAGCAATGGCAGCGCCATGCCGGCCTCTGCATTGACGGCAACGCAAGGTGGCAAACAAGTCTTATATGAAGTTCCTGTGACCAACGAGGCGGGTGTCCAAGACTTAGTTTTGTCTCCACCCGGCAACGGTGACTGTGGCACGCTTTACGTCGCCATCCCGCAAACGCCAGATGCGAAATATCCGGCTGAGTCTGGGGATTGTCGTTGATATAACACCTCCAACCATTCGTAGTGCCACACCGCGGTGTGGC
>JAHDIM010000314.1 GCA_020630805.1 Anaerolineales bacterium | reverse complement strand
ACAATCGCAGCTTGGTTGGCTTGCGAGTCACCTGCTAACGCCACTTTGATAGACCCAACCAATGGCCCTAGTAAGGCCAACCCCACCACTGCTGTAATCAACGGCTGCGGCAATGCAAACAACAGCTCCACAGCCGGTTGTGCTAACAACGCCAGTACAACATAACACCAGCCATAGAACACGCCTGCTCGCCAACGTTGATCTTGCTCAGGGTAACAGCTTGGCCCCGTGCAAATTGAGGCCGTAATGGAAGAGAGGCACACGGCATGCCCACCAAATGGCGCTGTGAGTAGCGAAAGCGCGCCGGTAAATCCAAAGATTGCTGAAGCGGGCGCATCGTAGTCATCCGCTTTCATCACGGCGACACCAGCTAAGTTTTGCGACGCCATGGTGACAATGAAGAAAGGTAATGCGATGCCTAGCAAGCTACTCCATTCAAATTGTGGCGTTACCCAAACTGGAAGTGCTAGGCTGATGCCACAGCAGTCCGTGCGTGTGAGGCCAGTCGCGACAGCCAAAATAACACCCAGTAACAAGACCAACGGCACGGCCAAATTGCGTCGCCATAATTGAATTACAAAAAAGGACACAATCAAGATCAGAACCAAGTTAGGTAAGTCTTGCACTGCACTCACGACGCGCAAGCAGAATGGCAGCAAAATCCCTGCTAACATGGCGGCGGCAATGGTCTTTGGAATGCGGGTGACCAATTGAGACAACGGTCGAATAAGTGAGGTCAGCACCATCAAAAGTGCTGCAACTATAAATACACCAACCGTTTTGGGCATGCCTAATCCAACCGCACTGACCGCAATCAGCGCCGCGCCGGGCGTTGACCAAGCGGTGATAACTGGCTGCCGATAGCGATATGAGAGCGCAATACTCGCAATCGCAATGCCGATGCACAGCACCATGACCCATGATGCAGCTTGTGCAGTTGTCGCGCCAACAGCGCGCGCAGCTTCCAGAATAATGGCAACGGACCCGGCAAATCCCACTAATGCTGCACTAACTGCTGCAGACACTAGGGAGCCTGTACCGGGTCCGAAAAGTTGTGATGTTGTGTTCGTTGTATTGGTCACTTGCACGCCTCGCTCTAATTTTACTTAGGATTACAAGTGAGAGATAGACACTACTTATTTAGTCATCCCAACGCCCACGTCCTTTGCCGCGGCCTTTGCCCTTTCCTTTGCCACGACCTGGATGCGTATCAAACGGAGAGCGGCCACGTTCACCCTGGTTACGGGAGCGAATCCGAATGCGCCCCCCTTTAGCACGTGCTTTCTTGGCCTTTTTGTAATTGCCTTTGACCGCTTTCTTCTGCTCTTTTAGACGTTCACGTTCGGCCCGATGCTGCGCCCGCAATTCGGACAATTCTTCTTTATGACGCGCTTTCATCTCCGCATAGACGTCATCCATTTCACCTTCACGCTCTGTGTAAGCTTGGTCTAGGTCGTAATCATCGTCTAAATAGCGGGCGTCATTTTCGTCGGCGTCAATAGGCATGACGTCATCGACAACAAATTGGAAATCATCGACCACTTGGACTTCTGGCACATCTGCAATGGCTTGGGCAATAACTGCCCGTGCAACAGTTTGCGTCCCAGTGTGCGCAAAATAATCCGTCGTGGCATCTACAAAGGCTCCGACGTAATCTAGTTTGTCATCTGCCAACTCAACCACAGATCCAAGCTTGCCAAGAATCTGGTCTGGCATGAGGTGATGCTTGGCTTGAAAGTCTTGCAGCCACCCCGTCATATTACTGAAAAAGTCTTGTAAGAAGCCAAGGCGTTCTGCATCTGACAGTCCTGGCACCAAGCCACTAATCCGCTGATAAATTGGATTACCACCTAAGTCTGGAATATCAATATTGGCAATAATGTCTTGCGCTTTTGTGGCAAAGTCGGGCCCAAGTGGCAGCACGCCATCCAACGCCACAACCGCTGCAATCCGCATTGCATTTTCTTTTGTGTAGGACTGTAAGACGTCCCCATAGTCACGCCATTCGGCAATCGTTGGGCGTCCATTCAGCAGCCCAAAAACAGTCAATTCTGCGAGCAACTTCATCGCTAGGTCAATGGCTTGGGCAACATCCGACTTTGGCGTAACCCGATCCAAGATCGACAGAAAATCGATCTTTTCACCCACTTTGCCAGCAATTGCAGTTGCTGCTAGCAAGCGATCAGTTGTATCGATCGTGCGGAAAATCCAAGCCGCCCGTTGATAGGGGCTTCCTTGTTCGGCATACAAAGCGCGCGCATGCCGATTGACAGCTTCAATGCGCGCCGCAGACGCATCCATAAGCGCTGAACGCACCAAGGCATCAAAATCGATATTGTTTTCCCACTCGCCCGGTGCCAGATAATCTAATGCATTCAACAATCGGGTTGTGATAGACGTTTCTGGCAGGCTGTCGACCAACTGCCCGACGGGTGGCGTAATCATTCTGAACATAGTTCCTCCTCTAATAGTCAGCGGTACATCATCAAAATTGGATGAAATCTAGCGAAGCAAGTCACACACCTAACGAATTTCAAAACATACCAGCTCACAGACGGAAGGATTTTGTTAACCAAAAACGGCCTCTCATTTGAGAGGCCGTTGAAAACAATCGATTAGCGCGATTTGGCAGGCTTATTTACTCTACTGCAATTCGCGCTGCGGCAGGTGCTAAGGTCGCCGTTCCGAAGGCAACCGTTCGGTTTTTGCCACGGCTCTTGGCCACATACATCGCGCTGTCAGCTGCGGAGAGCAGGTCATCTACAGATTGCGTGATATTTGGGCGGTAGTCTGCAATGCCCACGCTTAGCGTCACAGCAATGGTGTTGCCAGACAGCTGGATTTTCTTTTCGCGCACCACCCGATGCAAGCGTTCGGTAAAGTCTTTTGCCGAGTCAAGACTTGCATGGGGCAGAAAGAACACAAACTCTTCACCACCATAGCGCCCAACCAAATCACTGGCGCGCAAGTTGGACTTAAATAATGTACCAAGCGCGGCCAAGACTGCGTCGCCCATTGCATGTCCGTAGGTGTCATTGATGTTCTTGAAATCATCGATGTCGGCCAACACAATTGCAAAGTTATGCTGTTCGCGTCTGGCAACACGCCAGAAATAATCGATATGTTCTAACACCGTCCGCCGATTCATCAGATTGGTTAAGGTGTCGTGCGTTGCATGGTAACGCATTTCTCGTTCAGCATGGTGCAACTCTTCAATCATTTTAAACACAGGAATGCTGACACCAATCGAGATGAAGAATGGAATGACTGTGCTGAAGATCAGCGCGGCCCTGAACTCATCAAAAGTTTGGTAACCCAGTAGCAGGCAGATCACAACCGTAAGCGCTACAGAAAGGACTGTTGAGACAACACCAACCCACACAGTGCTTCGAAAAACACCAATCCGCATCGTCCAATCCCGGAGCCAGTCAAAAGTCCGAGATTGCTTTGAATTGTTTAGTTCAGAATAGGATTGGGCCGGCATCGTGACGATTTTGTCGTGGATAATGTGTAATTTGAAGAGAACTTCAGCTTGAAACGTGCAAATAAGAACAACTTAATTTTCAAGCCCTGTAAATCAGTATACAGACATTTGCGCCTAATCCCTATATGACAAAAGCCGCCCGTTTAGTATGTCTTACGGTTTATTTCTAAATGTTCATGTCGCGTAGTGCAAGCCTGTTAGGAGTAAGAACACAGGTCTTAATCTGTGACGAAACTGCCAACATAAACTTTTGTCGTGTATTCAAAAGCGACGTAATTGTCCTGTGCATGTGTTGCAAACAAGTCTGAGAGTGCCGCCAGTGCAGCGGCGTATTGGTGATCTTCTGGAGATGGGGAATAGGATGAAGATAAAAACCGACCCTGCAATTGGTCGCGCGTAAAGTACTGCGCATTTGGCAAGGTATGACAATGTGGTGGTGCCCCGTACAGCGCATCAATTGAGGTTTCTGAGCGACTATGTTCTACGTCTTTGTAGTCTGGACAGTACGTTTCGAGCAATTGCGTGTAGCCGGCCATAAACGGGGTTTCATGACGAAAACGTGCATTCCACACTAAGACAATCCATCCATTAGGCTTCAAAATGCGGAGAAATTCTTTGCGCGTTGGGATTGGGTCAAACCAGTGAAACGCTTGCGCTGCAACAATCATGTCAACGCTTTGCGAATGCAGAGTTGTGGCTTCAGAAGTACCTTCGACGCTTTTGAACCCTGCATAATCAGCAAGTAAGGACTCTGCGGCGTCCCGCATTGGCGCATTAGGCTCAACGCCGATTACTGTTGTTTGCCCCGCTTTTAGTAACTGTTCAGAGAAGATGCCAGTCCCAGAACCAATATCCGCAATTACTGCTTGCGGTTGCAGTTGACACGTCTCCCGTAAATAGGGGATGACCGCTTCAGGATAGCGCGGGCGATAGTTGATGTAATTTTCAACGCGGTCGGAAAAGCGGGTTAAGCGATTAGAAGC
>JAHDIM010000032.1 GCA_020630805.1 Anaerolineales bacterium | reverse complement strand
GAAACTGGTGCTGTAAAAATTGATGACGCTGCGTTTTATGTTGGGGAGCTGAGAAATACTTAACGGCTAAATTGATAACGATTAATTGTTAATTCTCAATGTCATTTGCGGTGCCCATTAAAAATTAGCAATTACCCGTTTAGCAATTAATTATTCTTTCTGCCCACACGGCACCTGTCTTGCATCTAGAGTCTGTAGAAAGTACACTATAGGTATTAAGTTACACCGCAGGTAGCGTTACGCGTTACTGAATCGGAGTTTTCCATGTTTGATGATTTTTCAAGTGGCAATTCGCCATTCCAAGACGATTTACTCGATGATGATTTCCTCGATGACGTCTTAGCCGACGAACCGCAGGCCACTTATCGAGACGAAACGCGGGCGGCAGCACCGCGCACCATGCCTCGCACGGCACCTGTCGGTGAAGAGCGGATTTTTGGCATGACAGCCAGCCAACGCTTTTTACTGTCGCTAATGCTGTTGTTCAATGTCATTGTCTTGGGCTGTTTAGCCTTACTGGTGACAGAGCGTGTTTTTCTTCCAACGTTCTAAGTTTTGTCCGCTTGACAACTAAAAGTCAGATTAGGTATTATCTGACAGCAATTGAATAGCACCTCAATAACTAAGATGAGGAGTAGTAAGCAGTCGCGGAGCGGCCTAGTGAGTAAGGGAGAGTGAGAACCTTACGCGTGACAATCTGCTGAATGGACCTCTGAGTTGCAGTGAGAAAGGCAATTGCGGTTTCCAACCCGCACAAACGCTTGTACCACTTGCCGGAAGACTACCGTTACCCTGTCAGGATATCGCCCAGCGTTACGCCAACGTAACAATCGGCCGTATCTGTGAAAGAGACTGGCACAGTACTGTGCTGGTAATTTGGGTGGCACCGCGAGATTTAGCTCTCGTCCCATTAGGGATGGGAGTTTTTTATTTAAGCTGTTGGCCTTTAGCTGTCAGCGATCAGCCGTCAGCTTGGCTCAGGGCAACCCAAAGTAATTTAGAAGACATGTGTGCGTGAACGAAACATTGGCACGCACTACGCAATACGCACTATTTTCATGACAACAAAATTTCTTCCCATCGTTCGCGAAATTGAAGCAGATCTGGAAACGCCCGTCTCTGTCTACTTGAAATTGCGTGGCAGTGGGCCTTCATTCTTGCTAGAAAGCGTGACCGGTGGTGAATCGCTGGCGCGCTATTCATTTATTGGGCTCAACCCACATAGTGCTTATATTGTGGACGGCCAAACGGTCACGCGCCGCTATGGGTCAGGACTGAAAGAAAGCGAAGTGCTTGAAGGTGGTCAAAATCCGTTGCAAATTTTGCAAGATGTCCTCAAGCAGTACGACATCGAAGACATGCCCGGCTTACCACGCCTCAAAGGTGGGATGGTGGGCTACCTGAGCTATGATGCCGTCCGCTTTTTTGAGCCAACCCTAGAGCTGCCACTGCATGAGTTACCAGACGGAATTTTCTTGCTGACAGACACCATCGTTGCATTTGATCATACGCGTGGTCATGCGCTGGTGATTGCGCTGGCGCATGGCACCTCGGCCAAAGCTATTTCTTCTGCAACCGAACGCATTGCCGATGTTGCTGCCCGGCTCGCGAAGCCAGTGCCAGACATTCGGCCAATGGTGGATGTTGACCCGAATGTCACCTACACACACTCTGAAGCAGAATACTCAGAAATGGTGTTGCAAGCCAAAGAACACATCAAAGCGGGTGATATTTTCCAAGGAGTGCTGTCACAAAAGGTGACGCGCTCAACTGGGATTGAACCGTTTCAGATTTACCGCCAATTGCGGCGCTTAAATCCGTCACCCTACATGTTCTTCTATGATTTTGACGATCTTTATGAAGAGCCGTTTTACCTAATTGGCGCATCGCCTGAAATTCACGTACGCTTGGAAGATGGCAATACCATCTTGCGTCCAATTGCCGGCACACGTCCACGCGGTGAAACCGAACTAGAAGACGAGGCTCACGCCAAAGACTTATTGGCAGATCCAAAAGAAATTGCGGAACACGTCATGCTAGTAGACTTGGGGCGTAATGACCTCGGGCGCGTGTGTGACTTTGGCAGCGTCAAAGTCACTGACATGATGGTCATCGAACGCTATAGCCATGTGATGCACATCGTGTCGCAAGTTGAAGGCGATGCGAATGCAGGCATTGATGGCTTTGATCTCATCGCGGCAACGTTCCCTGCGGGCACGGTCAGTGGCGCACCGAAAGTACGCGCGATGGAAATCATTGCCAATCTTGAAAACAATCCGCGCGGCCCTTACGCTGGCGTCGTTGGCTATATTGGTTTCGATGGCAACATGGACACGTGTATCGCACTGCGGACACTCTATATGGTTGGCGACCGCATCACTGCGCAAGCTGGTGCAGGTGTGGTCGCAGACAGCGTGCCAAAGAACGAATTTATTGAAACAGTCAACAAAGCAATGGCCGCAATGAAAGCGATTGATGTGGCTGAAGAAAAAGAACGGAAGAAATAGTCAATGTTCAACAGTCAATTGTCAACGATCAATGAGCGATGCTCAAGACAATGACAATTGATTATTGACAATTGACCATTGAGAATTGATCCCATGGTTATTGTTATTGATAATTACGACTCGTTTACGTACAACCTAGTGCAGTACTTGGGCGAGCTTGGTGCAGATATTCAGGTGTATCGCAATGATGCGATTACCGTTGAAGAAGTCCGCGCACTGAATCCAGATCATATTTTGATCTCACCGGGACCTGGCACCCCAGAAGAGGGCGGTGTTTCGATGCAAATCATCGCGGAGTTGGGGCCTGAGATTCCAACATTAGGCGTTTGCCTTGGACATCAAGCTATTGGGGCTGTGTTCGAGGGAGATGTCCTCCGCGCAGAACGCCTGATGCACGGAAAAACGTCTGAAGTTACCCACAACAACAGCACGTTATTCAAAGACATCCCAAGCCCTTTTACCGCAACGCGCTATCACTCACTCGTTGTGAACGAACCTTTACCAGATGTTCTCGAACCAACCGCATACACCGCCGAAGGTGAACTGATGGGTTTAGAACACAAACACTATCCCATTTATGGTGTGCAATTCCATCCGGAAAGCATTCTCACGCAGTATGGGCATGAATTACTGCGAAACTTTTTGAACGTAGAAAAACCGAAATAACCGCCCGCGAAGGAACACGAAGACCACTAAGTGGATCTTAAGCCAAACTTAGTGCTCCTTCGTGCTCTTAGTGGGCAGTCAAAGAGAGAACCATCATGTTACCGAGCATACTTTCGAAACTTTTCAATCATGAAGACCTAACCCGCGCCGAAGCAGAGGCGGTGATGAACCAGATTATGTCTGGGGAGGCGACCCCTGTCTTAGTCTCAGCCTATCTAACTGCCATGCGCATGAAAGGTGAAACTGTGGACGAAATCGCGGGGAGCGCGAAAGCGATGAAAGATCACGCTGTGCCCGTACGACCCACCTTGGCAGACGGCGAATGGCTGGTCGACTCAGTTGGCACTGGTGGCGATGGTTCAAATAGCTTCAATATTTCTACCGCTGCGGCCTTTGTCATTGCTGGCGCTGGTCTAAAAGTTGCCAAGCACGGCAACCGCAGTGCCAGCAGTAAATGTGGCTCTGCCGATGTTTTAGAAGCCAGCGGGATTTCACTAGCACTTGGCCCAGACGAAGTCGCTGCCTGCGTGGATGAAGTTGGTATCGGGTTTATGTTTGCGCCACGCTTCCATCCAGCGATGAAACACGCGATTGGGCCACGCCGTGAAATGAAGCAACGCACGTTGTTCAATTTCTTAGGTCCTTTGACTAACCCTGCGAATGCATCGCATTTGCTAATTGGGGTCTTCAGCGACGCTTGGACCGAACACATGGCGAAGGTGCTGGGCGCACTTGGCGCAACAGCAGCGATGGTGGTGCATGGACACGGCAGCATGGACGAACTCGTGACAACGGGAGCGAACAAAGTCAGTCATCTCACCCCAGACGGCAATGTCAACACTTTTGAATTTGACGCCGTCGATCTTGGTCTAAAGCGTGGCACGCAAGACGACTTCGCCGGTGGCGAGCCAGAGTTGAACGCAAAAATCCTGCGTTCCGTCCTAGACGGGACGGCCTCTGACCGCCAAATTGAAGTGGTCTTATTGAATGCTGCTGGCGCGATCGCCGTCGAAACGGGTGACATGAAATCCGGTTTAGCAGCCGCACGCGACTCACTCAACAGCGGCGCTGCCTTAGCCAAGCTTGATGCATTGGCCGCAAAGTCTCAGGAATTAGTAGACTGAGAAATAAACGCCCACGAAGATCACGAAGTGACACTAAGAGGGGCTAACACCAAACTTAGTGGTCTTCGTGACCCTTCGTGGGCAACTAAAACTATGGCTAGACGAAACCCTAATCAAGACATTCTGGAAGAGATCTTTGCGAATAAACGCAAGGAAGTCATGCGCGCGCGCGATCAGTTTCCGTTAGAGAAGTTGAAGCTGCGGGCGTTACAAACGCCAACGCCGCTGAACTTTTTAGATGCGTTGCAAAATCAGGACAAACCTGCACCACGGCTGATTGCTGAGGTCAAAAAGCAGTCACCGAGTAAAGGCTTGCTCAGCAAGAACTTTGACCCAGTGCAATTGGCGACGACCTATGCGCAAAACGGCGCAGCGGCCATCTCTGTATTGACAGATGAACGCTACTTTGGCGGCAATCTGGGCTATTTACGGATGATTGCTGAGGAAGAGCTGGGCATTCCATTGCTCCGCAAAGACTTTTTATATGACATTTATCAAGTCTTTGAAGCGCGGCTCGCTGGCGCGAGTGCAATCTTGATTATTGTGGCGATGCTGAAAAAGAACCGCATCAAGGAATTGATCCAAGAAGCGCAATCGTTAGACCTGACACCGTTAGTGGAAGTTCATAATGAAGCCGAGTTAGACGTTGCACTCAGTTGTGGGGCCAAGCTCATCGGCATCAATAACCGTGACTTGAAGACCTTCCGCACGAAGCTGGAAGTCACGGAACGCTTGAAACCGATGATCCCAGACGATGTCACAGTGGTCGGCGAAAGCGGTATTCATACCGCTGAAGACGTGCAGTTCATGGCCAACGTCGGTGTCGATGCAATGCTCATTGGCGAAGGCATTGTCGTGGCAGAGGATGTCGGTGCAGCGGTAAGGATGTTCTCGCAGACGGAGTAAAGGAATCCACGAATTGCACGAATGAGCACTAATAAATGAACTCAAGTGATTTGCTTTACAAAGATGAAGTGTTTGAAATTACCGGAGCTGCAATACATGTGCACAACACGCTTGGCAGTGGTTATCTGGAAGCCGTTTATCAAGAAGCATTGGCAATTGAGCTAGCTGCACGGAATATTCCTTTTGTTGAACAACCGCAGCTAGAAATTTATTATCGTGGACAAGTTCTAAAGAAATACTATCAGCCAGATTTTGTTGTGTTCGACAAAATAATCGTTGAAATCAAAGCGCTTGATCGATTATCGGGCACAGAAGAAGCGCAGGTATTGAACTATCTAAAGGCAACTGGCATGCGTCTAGGATTATTGATCAATTTCGGCACACATCCAAAAATGCAATGGAAACGTCTCATCAAATGAATCATTCGTGCATATTCGTGCCATTCGTGGATTCTTTCTTTCGTGGGCAGTTTCTCGCATGAAAATAAAAATTTGTGGCGTCACCACGCCCGAAATGGCTGTCATGGCGGCTGAACTAGGCGCGACGCATATTGGGCTGAACTTTTACCCGCCGAGCCCGCGTTGTCTAGATGTTGAACAGGCTCGTGCGATTGCAGATGCATTGAGACAATGTGAGCCAACTCCAGTGATTGTGGGTGTATTCGTCAACATGCCAGTGGATGAGGTTGAAAGCTTACTCGACACTGTTGGGATGGATCTCGCACAGTTGAATGGCGATGAACCTGACAGCGATTTAGAACAGCTCAGTGAACGTGGGTTTCGCGCGGCGCGGCTCAAGCCTGGCGAAACAACTGTGCCGCTAATGACCCGCGACGCACCCGCCTTTCTCATCGACTCGCGTGTGAAAGGCGAATATGGTGGCACCGGTCACACCGCAGACTGGGATGCAGCGGCCAAGCTCGCCAGAGACCATCAGCTATTTTTAGCAGGCGGCATCAAGCCAAGCAACGTCGCTGAAGCTGTCACCAAAGTCCGCCCATGGGGCATCGATGTCGCATCTGGCGTTGAATCCGCACCGGGCATCAAAGATCCGGAAAAAATCAAAGCGCTGGTCGCAGAAATCCAGCGCGTTTTATAAAAATTACTGCCCACTAAGAGGCACGAAGGTTCACTAAGATTTCTATAAACTCCCCTTCGAGGTTCTTCGTGTCCTTCGTGGGCAGTCAAAACTAGAGGTACTATGACTAGCAAAACTCGTAAGGTGCTCCCACCAAAGTTTGGCCCGTATGGCGGGCAATATGTGCCAGAAACGCTCATGCCTGCATTGCGTGAGTTGGAAGACGCATACATTTATTACAAGGATGACCCTGAATTTCGACAAGAATTCGAACATCTGATGCAAACCTATGTGGGGCGTCCAACGCCGCTGACGTATGCATCCCGTCTGACCGAACACTTAGGTGGCCCAAAAATCTATCTCAAGCGTGAAGATTTGGCGCACACTGGCGCGCACAAGATCAATAATGCGTTGGGGCAAGCCTTGCTCGCCAAACGCATGGGCAAGAAGCGCATCATTGCGGAAACAGGCGCCGGACAACATGGTGTTGCGACCGCCACTGCCTGTGCGCTGCTGGGTCTAGAATGCATTGTCTATATGGGCACAGTGGATATGGCACGTCAAAAGCCGAACGTCTTCCGCATGCGCTTGTGTGGCACGGAAGTGCGCGGCGTCGATAGCGGGTCACAAACCCTAAAAGACGCGATCAACGAAGCCATTCGAGACTGGGTGACGAATGTGGACACGACGCATTACTTGCTGGGGTCTGCACTCGGCCCACATCCATATCCAACCATTGTGCGTGACTTCCAGTCTTGCATTGGGAAGGAAACCCGCGCCCAGATTATGGAAGCTGAAGGGCGCTTGCCAGACAGCATTGTGGCCTGCTTAGGCGGTGGCTCTAACGCGATTGGCATTTTCCACGACTTCATTCCAGATGAAGATGTTGAACTCGTCGGCGTTGAAGCTGGTGGACACCAAATTCAAGGGGGCGAACATGCCGCCCGATTTGCAGATCCAAACGTGGGTCGGCCTGGTGTTTTGCACGGCTGCTTTACCTACGTGATGCAAGATGGCGATGGTCAAATTGCGTTGACGCACAGCATTAGCGCGGGTCTAGACTATGCCGCTGTTGGTCCAGAACATACTTGGTTGCGTGACGAAGAACGCGCCTTCTACACCTACGCTACTGATGAAGAAGCACTTGAAGCTTTACAAAAGCTTAGTGAGCTAGAAGGCATTATCCCAGCGCTTGAGTCATCACACGCTGTTGCAGAAGTTATGAAACGGGCCAAGACCATGAGCAAAGATCAAATTTTGGTCATCAACGTCTCTGGACGCGGCGACAAAGACTTGGACACCGTCATCGGCGCATTGGAGGGCATGCAATAATGACACAACCTGTTGATCAAATTACTGCGGCGTTCAACCAAGGCCGCCCAGCATTTATTCCTTACTTCACTATCGGGTTTCCCGACTTTGACACGTCGTTGGATGTCATTGAAGCCTGTGTTAACAACGGCGCCGACATTATTGAACTTGGGATGCCATTTAGCGATCCATTAGCCGACGGCCCGACTATTCAAGGCAGCACGCAAGTTGCGCTAAAAAACGGCATCACCATTCCAAAATGTGTAGAAGCCGTCAAAAACCTGCGCGCACGCGGCGTTGCAGCCCCACTGGTCTTGTTTGGTTACTTCAATCCACTGTTGAATTACGGCTTGGAGAACATTGTCCGCGATGCGAAAGCAGCGGGCGCTAGCGGGTTTGTCATTCCAGACTTACCGCCAGAAGAAGCCGACGACATGGATGCCATTTGCCGTGAGCACGGGATGGCGCTTATCTATCTACTAGCACCTACCAGTACAGATGATCGCATGCAATTGGTGGCGGAAAAAGCAACTGGGTTTACCTATCTCGTCTCGGTGACAGGCATTACTGGTGCTCGTACGGGTCTTTCAGACACGCTGGGCGAGTATGTCGATCGTGTTCGCGGCTTTGTTACCAAGACGCCTGTGGCAGTCGGCTTTGGGATTAGCACGCCAGAACAAGCTGCAACTGTTGGCAAACTCGCCGATGGCGTTGTTATTGGCAGTAAGCTCGTCAAACTTGCAGCAGAAGCAGACGACCCAGCAGCAGAAGTTGGCACGTTTGTGAAATCCGTTGTAGACGCCATTAGCTAATCTGGAAGACATCAGAATTCAAAAGAGTGAGACTAACCCTCTCGCTCTTTTTTGTTTCTCTAAACGATTAGCATTCCCTAGCGCAGGTCCTGTGCTTTCCTAAACAAAAATCAGGTTATACTAGAATTCAAATCAACCTTAAATCAATAGTCACACTACCTCCCCAATTACACTATGCACCGCGGAAATCGAATGACATCCAGTGATCAATTTGCCATCGCTCGCGCGTGGTTTGTTCATATTTGGACCGCCTCTGGTCTAATTTTTGCATTTTTGGCGCTTATCGCAATCGCCCAAGATGATGCAGCCAGAGCCGTCGCAATGCTCGCGGTCACATTGTTTATTGATGGCGTAGACGGGCCAATGGCACGGGCATGGAATGTCAAACGCTGGGCTAGTACCTTCGATGGTCGACGGGCAGATGACATCATTGACTATATTACCTACACCTTTTTGCCTGTGTATTTTGCCTGGCAGTTTGAGCTCATTACGGAGCCTTGGGTCTGGGTCCTGCCACTCGTTTTGATGTGCTCATTATTTGGCTTCTCAAATGACAGTGCAAAAACGGATGACGGCTTCTTTACGGGCTTTCCTTCTTACTGGAATGGGGCAGTGGTGTATATGTTCTGGCTGGGCGGGCCAGTGTGGGTCAACGCAATCTTTTTGCTGACACTATGTTTGCTGGTGTTTGTGCCAATCAAGTACGTGTCATTCAACCAAACCGTGCAACTGCGATCATTACAACGGATCCTGTTGATTTTTTGGATTATCGTGACGACCGTGATGATTATGCAGAATTTTTATGATCCGAATCCGATCTTGTTAGGATTGTCGATTGTGTACCCGCTGTTCTACTTCGGCTCATCTTTATACCTAAGCTGGCTGACAAGAGACCAAGATTAAGAGACTGGATCACACAAACAGGGGAGCGAATATCCCGTTTTTAGGACGTAGAAACGGCTTGCAATAGAGAGAAAGGCATATACTTTGGTTGTCCTTTCCTCCTTTGCAAAGAGTGAACGCCCCCCTTTGTTCACTCGATAGTGTGGCTAGGCCAAGTGAAAGCTTGGCCTTTTTTATTTAACCGCGCAAAGGCGCACAAAACAACGCATTTGCGCATAATTTCACAAGCTGGGAAGTCAATCTCCGAAAAATGGGAATTCCCATCGGGTTGCGGCACAGAGAAAGGCATATACTTTGGTTGTCCTTTCCTCCTTTGCAAAGAGTGAACGCCCCCCTTTGTTCACTCGATAGTGTGGCTAGGCCAAGTGAGAGCTTGGCCTTTTTTATTTAAGGGGTCACTCTACTTGCTAGCGTTGCTGCAAGCTGTTCTACATCTAACAGAATTGTGGGGGTGACAAATAACGACGCTGTCAACACAGCCCCAACTTTGCCCTGCGTTTCAAACACGACAATATCGTAGACCACAATGTCTGCAAATCCTGTGTTTTCTACAAAGGTTGCGCGCCAAGATTTATCCCCAATCTGATTCGACAGTGGAATAATCTGCAACCCATCGCCGTTTACGCTTTGTAAATCTTCTAACAAAACATCTGAAATTGGCTTGCCATGATCAATCGTAGGGTTGGCGACAAAGCCAAATACTTCTTGGTCGCCCGCGGTAGAGATAAACGCAAAGTCTTGCTCTACTAGCATTCCGAAATCGAGTTCTGTGCCGACAATACTTTCCGCATCCAAGGTTACGCCAAACGCCGGAGGCAAGTCAGCTAGAGTCAGGGTCGCAAGTGCGGGGGATGGCAATTGCAAGAGTTGCCCAATTTGAATTACATCGGTGTCTAGCGCATTTAGGGTCTTGAGCGTTTCAATAGTAGTGTCAAATTTCCGCGCAATTTTGGCAAGACTGTCTCCAGTTTTCACGGTGTAGGACGTCGGCATAATTTGGGGTTCAACGTCTACCACCGACCCCAGTGCCCCTGGAATCACCAATGTTTGCCCAATTTGGATAACACTATCTGTCAGTTGATTAGCCGCTTGAAGTTCCGCCACGGTTGAGCCGTATCGTTCGGCGATGCGCGTCAAATTATCGCCTGCCACGACAATATGCGTCGCCTGCGTGCAACAGTCTTCTTCACCTTCTCCTTCATGAATTGCCAAAACCGATGGCACCGTAATACTTAGCAAAAGTAGGGCGCACAGTAGCGCAAATTGAAGTCTGATGAAACGTTGCATAGGGTTGTCCGTTAGTTTTCTAAATTGGCGGTAATTTTCGCATCGAGCGTTTGCGCGAGATCCACAATCGACATCGCAGGCGTTTGAGCAGCATCATGTAAAACCGCCACAAAGGCCAACACATTAGCCCGACGGAAAAGCACCATGTCTAGCGCGAGTTCTAAGTCTTGGACAACTGTCACCGTAGTGAAGCTTTCGGCTTGTTCCCCAACTTCAGCATCCAATAGCAGTGGCCGCAACGATTCGGGATCGATGCGTAGTTGCGCAGCCAAACTCTCGATTACTAATTCTGGCTCATTTTGGAAGACATAATCAACCCCTAAGCTTTGTGCTTGCCCTTCGATTGCGCTGGTATAGCCCATCACAAATGTAAACGCGTCTTCATTGACATACGCAAAGTGTTCAGCAATTGGCAGACCAATGTCGCTCGGCTCGGCGAAGGCAAAGTCTGTTTCGGAGACCTCCGAAAAGCCATTCGGCAAGTCAGACTGGGTAATGATGATGCCGCTAAAGTCTTTCAATGACGGCAGCGGTGTCGGTGTTGCCGTTGGCGTGGATGTTGCTGTAGGCGTCGCTGTGGGCGTTGGAGTCGCTGTCGCAGTTGGCGTGGATGTTGCCGTTGCCGTCGGCGTAATGGACGGCGTTGCTGTAGGCGTGAACGTCATTGTAACTGTGGGCGTCTCAGTCGCTAAAAAAGCTGGAGCCCCACCGTTACAACTGCTAAGAAAAAACATTGCCGATGCAAACGCACCGGCAATGAACATTTGAGTCTTTATGAAGCGCATGCGCGCAATTATAGGGGTGGTTCGTTAGTTAGTTTGTAAGTTGGCTGGTTGGTTAGCCTAACCTCACTAACCAACCAGCCAACTAAATTACTCACCAACTAATACGCCGCAGGCAATTCTCGAACGCGACCATCAACTTCTACGAGCCAATGCGGTTGCCAGCCAACACCAAACAACTCAACGCTAATGTTCTTCTTCATCGGCGAGACGGACATTTCTTCGATTTCGTCGACGATTTCGGCCCACTTTTGGTCGATTGCCAGCATTTCATCTTCTTGCTGATGCGTAAGATCTTCAAGTTGCTGCTTGAGCGCTTCAATTTGGGCTTCAGTTTCATCGACTGCAGACGCGGCTTTAGCAGTCATGCGGCGCTTTGTCATTGAGGTAGACACCCCAGAAGACCGGCGACTACTTCCGCCCATGAAAATTGACGCAACTTTCATAATGGTTTCGCCATGCTTGACCATTTCTTCCATCTTGCGGTTTTTTAAATCAGATTTGTCTTGCTCAAGCTCAACTTTTTCTTTACGGAGACGTTCTTTCAAGCGGTCTAGCTTTGTGTCAAAACTCTTCTTGATCTTGTCGATCTCAGCGTCTTCATACTTGTCAGCTTCAGCTTCTACGCGTTCGCGGAAATCTTCGCGTGACTCGCCAGGCTGTGACACCATCTTCAGCTTTGTATTGTTATTCGCAAACAAATTCAACGTTGCCACACGATAGATATGATCCACAAAGTCTTTTTCAAGGCTCTTGACCTTGCGAGCATCACCCAAAATAGCATCTAACTCGCCAAACCGCGCATCGGGTTCGGCATCAGGGTCAAGGTCATTCGGATCAATCGGCTCGACTTCAAAGTCACCAAACGGGGTGCGACCGCGTTCCGGCGGATCTGGAATAAAGCTCATCATGCGGCGATATTCGTCAAAGCTCCCTTTACGGTCTGTAAAGCGTACATCTGCTTGTGCGAGCAGACCTGGCTTGTAGATCATGCCCAAGGATTTGACATCAGCACTATCCATGCCTGCAATTTCAACGGCTTTAGCCAGGCTGTATTTACGGGGGATGAAGAATTCATCTAGCGCTTGTGGCACAGCAGGGCGGGTTTGGGTGTAGCCATCTAAAGCGCTGCTTTCGCGGGCTGCTGGTGCTGCTGCGGCAGCAGCTACCGGCGCAGCAGCTCTCGCAGACCGACTTGATGTTGACCGAGTTGGTGCAGCCGCGCCGTCTGGTTGTGACGAAAGCGCATTCAAATCTTTGATCTGCGTCCGCGTCATTGGCCCTGCCAAATAGTTCATTGCCCAACGGGTTTGGAACAACTTTGGTCCACCACGGTCATGCACGTTATTGACAAGAAAAACGCGTTTGCCAAGCCCAGACAGCATGCGGTCGGCAGTTTTACGGTCAAACTCACCACCAGCAGCGCCTTGCAACCCATCCAACAGCCGCTCTTTATCGCGCTCTGTTTGGAGCCGACCCACGAACCACGTCCCAGCATTGGAGAGACCTTTGTAATCAATATCGACTGGATTCTGCGTTGCCAGCACCATGCCTAGACCAAAAGCGCGGGCTTGTTTGAGCATGCGCAACATTGGCTTTTTGCTGGGTGGATTAGCAGACGGTGGCAAATACCCAAAGATTTCATCAAAATAGACCAGCGCGCGTAAACTGTTTGTCCCGCGCTGGCTGCGCATCCACGTTTCGATGGCAGAGTACAGCAGAGTCACAATGAACATGCGCTCGGATTCGCTCAGATGGGCAATGTAGAAAATACTATGGCGGGGTTTGCCATCTGGGGCGTAGAACAGGCTTTGAATATCTAACGCTTCACCAGTAATCCATGGTTGGAACGATGGTGCAGCCAGAATGCTGTTCAGCTTCATTGCCAATGCCATCCGATCCTTTGAGGGGAAGAACTGATCAACGGGGAAGAAGCCAATCTTTTCAAATGGCGGGTTCGTGACCTGCATGATCAACTCACCCATGTCAATGTTCTGCCCTTTCTGCCAAGCGTTCGACATAATGTTACTTAGCAAAATATGGCGAGGGTCTGACACTGGGTCCGCATCCGTGATGCCAATTAGGCTTAGTAACGCGGTGACAGTTCCTTCGATTTGCTCAAGGAGCGTTTCTTGGTGTTCATCCCACGCCAGATCCGGCGCACTTAGAGACGCCAAAATGCTGATTGGCTTACCAGACGTTGAGCCTGGCGTATAAATAGTGCGGTAGGCAGAGTCTTTCAGACGCTGAATGCGATCACTTTCAATGCCCCAACCTGCAAGGCCATTCTTCCATAAATCTGCTGTGCTCGCGGCGACTTCAGAGACACTTTTACCTTCCCGCCGCGCATTGTCAGCATTGATCCACGGCTCAAAGTCACTTGGTAGCAACTCTGGGAAGTGCAACAAAAGATTTGTAATGTCACCTTTTGGATCAATCAGAATCGCAGGCAAATTATGCAGCGCTGCTTCTTCCATGAGGTCAAGACAAAGGCCGGTTTTCCCAGACCCAGTCATCCCCACAACCACGGCGTGTGTGGTGAGGTCATCTGGATCGTAAAGATACGGGTCGTCAGTGGTGTCAGCGGAATTATGGTCAAAAATCCGCCCTAAATAGAAGTCTTTTGGATAGTCTACAGAGGCCATATTCGAATAATAAAAATAGGTCAGGGGTTTTTGTTTATAGTTTTGATTGTAGCAGATTGGACCCTGAGGGAATAATTAATTGCTGAATGGTTATTTGTTAATGGGTATTAATGCGGTGTCTGAAGAATAGACAGGGACATGACGTGCATAGTCACGGAAAGAAAAGAGGCAAGAGCCTGTTGCTCACATCAGGTAACAGTTACGCTAGAAGTTGAACTTTTGAGTTTTCCTAACGCAACGCTATACGCGAGTCTACGTCATTTATGACACTTTACTAACTGGTGGTTTGCCAATCTTGAATATTTTTCTCTTGAAATCAAGCAGAAAAGAAACCTAGTTTTTATCTATGACAAGCCACTAGATATTTGATATTTCCAAATCCCGTCGTCTTCACCTAAGGCCAGACGCAGGTCAGCGATGGTCTGTCCAGTTGGGGGATAAACCAACGGCGCAGCAATATCGGACAGGGGGAAGAGCACAAAGGCCCGTTCATGTAAGCGCGGGTGCGGGATTTCTAAATCTGGCTCGGTGAGGGTCAGTTGCTGATCCCCATAGAAGAGAATATCGATGTCGATCAGACGCGGGCCAAAACGTTTACTTGGCGTGCGTCCCAGCTCAACTTCTAATGTCTTGACCAAAGCAAGCAGAGCTTCCGGCGTGAGTGTCGTCTGCCCACGCACTACCAAGTTCAGAAAATCTGGCTGGTCTTCAACATACATTGCCGCCGTTTCATAGAGCGGCGAAATTGCGGTTAGCGTGACTTGTGGCTCTAGTGCCGCCAACGCCCCTTGAATATTTGCCAGCCGATCGCCAAGGTTGGTTCCTAGCGCCAGATAGACCGTTGTTTTACTCATCTAACAGTACAACCGGTTCCTGATACAAGCGCACGCGTTCAGCAGCAGCCCGTTCTGCTAGGAATTGATCCAGCCAGATATTTTTACGATTCAACGGGATGTCTACATCCCCCAAAATATCTAGCGGCGCGTTTAGGCGCAGAATGCGCTGTGGAATGATGAAGCGCGTAATCCCAGCTGGATACAAATTACCATCTAACGCTGCTTGGAGCACGTCTGGAATTGGGAACGGTGCAAACAAGAACAGCGCAGCGAAGTCTGGGAATTCTTGCTGGAGCGCATCGATATTGGTGTTGAGCGTACGCGCCACAAACCCAAGGTCAGTGTACTTCGCAACCAAGGTGTTGAGCGCTTGAAACGCAGGAACACCGTCAGCCGGTTGAATAGCATAGGCTGTTTTGGCGTTTGTAATCACGCCTGACATCACTTTGCCAGCGCGAATATCCGCTTCTAAGTTCTCTGGATTTGTTTTGGTAAACACAAGATCAGACTGCTTGTCTAATGCTTTAACTAGCATCTTGGCCGAAAGCCCCTGCACCGCGTGATACCACGTATCCAAATTCAGCTTTGGGTCGTCATGTGGCACAACTTGCACAGCAACACTTGGAAAGCCCATTTGGCGGAAGGCATTGGTACGAGTTGCACCGTCCAGAACCACGTAGTTGCCTTTCCATTCCGAGACAATTGGTGGGTTCATCAGCATAGATGCGCTTTCAAGTTTTACGGCAAGCCGTTTCACACGTTTTGCATCAAAGTGTTCATGCGGGAAGATCTGAGTCGTTTGAACCACCCGTAGACCTAGTGAATTGCCCGAATGCAAGCCCTGAATTTCAGCAGCAAGTTGTTCTGCTAGCCGCAACCCAGCATCACGCCCAATTTGGGCCTGGGCATAGGTGTTCTGCGGCAGTACAGTGAGATCTTTCGAATTCGGAATGGTGCCATCTAAGCTGTTAGGAACCAACAAGGTCGCTGCTGTCAATTGGCCTTTGCGCAAAGCTTGTTGTAAGGCAGGCACATCCATCACATTATGGGTGCCGGTGTTAATAAGAAATGCGCCCGGTTTGCAGTGTGCCAATTGGCCTGCATCTAGCGTGAAATCACGCGCTTTTTCAGAACGGACATGCAAGCTAATAAAGTCCGAATTTTCTAACAGCATGTGTAGTTCAGTCGGTTCAACGCCAAGGTCACGCGCGGCAGCAGCAGACAAACCAGGCTGATTGGCAAGCACATGCATGCCAAAGGCTTGCGCGCGCTGCGCCACTTCTTGCCCAATTGCGCCCAGACCTACAAGCCCAAGCGTTTTACCAGCCAACCCAACTCGCGCATGATGCGCCATGTTGAGCATCTCGGCGAACGTTTTCTCCGCTAACGCTACCGTATGCGGCGCTTGCATATCCAAGACCGCAATCCCTAAATCTTCTGCAGACTGTACATTGATCCCAGAGTGCAACACACCGGCAATCACAATCACACGCAGATCTGGCGCGGCTTCTAGTAAGTTCCCCGGTAAAAAGGCGTCCGAATCGATCACAATGGCGTGATAGCGAGGCAACAGCGCGTGCAATTCATCCGTAGACAAATTGGGTTGAAAATCCACCACGCTAACGTGTTGCAGATGCTGAATAGCAGCTTCATCAATCGGTACGGTAATCAAAATTCGCGGACGGAGTAACTGGGTCATAAGCGGATTTTAGCAGGGAAGTGCGATTCAAATTCGGTGATATATCAGGAGGATTTGATTGCGTTGGTTAGGGAATGCGTAATACTTCGGCATTGCTCAGTACAAGGGTGTAAGCGCTTGCAAGGCTTAGGGCTTTTTCGGAATCGTCTGCGTACCTCATCCTTCTTGCTCATTACGCGTTACACATTACCTGCCGTATAATTTAGACATGGAACCTAATTTCCACGTCCGCGATATTCCCATTTATGGTGATCTCATTCTGGCACCAATGGACGGCTATTCTGATTTGCCGTTCCGATCGATGTGCCGCGAGTTAGGATCTGCCATGAGCTATACCGAGTTTGTCAACGTTGATGAATTGCGGGGGAAGAAAGGCGGCAGTCGCAAAGCAAAAAATAAACTGCGCTATACCGAAGCCGAGCGCCCAGTGAGCTATCAGATTTACGGACATGACATTGACCGTCTGATTGAAACCGGACTACGCCTCGAAGGCCAAGGCCGCCCAGATATCATTGATATCAATATGGGGTGCTACGTGAAGAAAATTTCTGAACGCGGCGCGGGTGCGGGAATGATTCGATTCCCAGATCGCATTGCAAAGCTGATTGGCACACTCAGCAAAGACCTTGAGATTCCGGTCACCGCCAAAATTCGTATTGGTTGGGATGAAGACCAGCTCAATTATATGGACACGGTCAAAGTCTTAGAGGACAGTGGGGCTAGCCTAATTGCAGTTCATGGCCGGACACGCGCCCAAGGCTATAAAGGCTTGGCAGATTGGGATGCGATTGCAGAGATCAAGCAAGCGGTCAGTGTGCCGGTGCTTGGCAATGGAGATGTGACAACCGTTGCAGACATTGACCGCGTCAAAGCCCATACCGGCGTCGATGGTGTGATGATTGGCCGCGGTGCCATTGGCAATCCGTGGATCTTTTCACGCAAAGACCGTGAAGACGTTTCGTTTGAAGACAAAGTCTCCATGATGCGCAAGCACCTTGCCTTGAATCTAGATTTCTATGGCGAGCGCGGCGGCCTCATTCTATTCCGTAAACATGTCGCCAAATATATTCAAGGCTCCAAAAGCGAACCTAGTTTGCGGATACCATTGTTGACTGCTGAAAAGGTAGAAGACTTTGTACGCATTCTAGCCGACCATGAAGCCGCCATGGGGCGCTTAGACCGCAACGCCCGTGATGCGTTCTTGGCAGAGTTTGCAGACCGCGAATACGCAACTGCATAAGATTCTCTATCGCTTAGAACAGCACATTCGCCAACTCATTACGATACTCGCGCGTCATCGGATCATCATCGCCAAGTAGCGCAAACATCCCCAACATGACCTCACGCGGTTGCCCTTTACGGTAGCGCTTGTCAGCTCGCAATACATCTAGCAAGCCATCCATCCCTGCCGCCCATTTCCCTTGCATCAGCAATTTTGCCGCTTGATCATAGAGCGCATCGACTTCAGATTCGATGTTGCTATAGTCTGGCACACCTTCAACGCTGGCAATGAGGCGCGCAAGCGGGGCTAGCTGCTGTGCCTGCACAATTTCAGAGCCGCCAGGGAAATTTTCAATGTAGGCCAACGCCGCATCGCCACGGCCAAGTGCGACTAAGCTGCGGACAATGCCTAACGTTGCTTTGGAGTTGTCTGGCTGACTGTCTAAAACGGTGAGAAATTCTTCTTCAGCGTCGGCCCAGTGGCGCGTACTCGCTAAGCTAAGGCCGCGCTCCAAGGCCAAGTCTGCCTCGGTTGGCGCAATCTTGCGTAGAAATTCACGCAGTTTGGGTTCCGGCAACACCCCGACAAAACCATCGATCAACGTTGCGTCTTTGAAGGCTTTTACTGCCGGAATACCCTGCACTTTGAACTGGACTGAGAGGTTTGGATTTTCATCCACATTGACCTTTGCCAGTAGAAACGCACCATCCGCTTCGTCAGTGAGGCGTTCTAACATTGGCCCAAGCGCACGACAAGGTCCACACCACGGTGCCCAGAAATCTACGATGACTGGCACGTCATTGGAGCGTAGTACAACATCCGTTTCAAAGGTTGCTTCGGAAGCATCAAAAACATAGTCAGAAGAAGTCATAATAGAGTGGTGCTATTCAGTAATGAGCATACATACCCAAAAAGTTCAACTTTTAGGTGTTTATAGCGTTGGCACTAAAGGGCAAAAGTTGAACTTTTTGTGCACTGAAGAATAGTGGGATAGGTTTACGTACCCCTAAGCCATAGGTAAAATCTTAATCGTGATTCTACCATTCACCCCATTAGCCACTGCCTAACCTCAGATGAAAATTCGCTCAATTACCTACTTCATGAATGCAACCTATCCGTTGCAGCAAAGTGCGTTTGATGCCGTCAAAACGCTGCTCGGACAAGCAAAAACGGCAATTGAAAACGCTGGTTACGACGTTCAAACAACTCGTCTCGCGACCCAGCCTTTCACATCCATCGAAGGACTAGCGGCTGAAGATGTCGTTGCCTTTGCACAAGACCTAGAAGCGATGTGCTTCTTAGCTGGGGCTAACTATGGCACCATTGGAATGGCAGAGCTTGACGCAGATGAAGCCTATTTTCAGGCCATTCCAAAGGTCATTGCAAATACAGATAGTATCTTTGCCTGTGCAGAAATTGCGGACACTCAAGGCAACATCAGCCTGCCAGCCATCAAACAAGTAAGTCAGGTGGTAAAGCGCTGCGCAGAGATCACAGAAGATGGATTTGGGAATTTGCGGTTTTGCGCAACGGCAAACGTACCCAGTGGAGTCCCGTTTTTGCCGGGTGCCTATCACCGTGGTGACAAGCCTGCGTTTGCCCTAGCCCTAGAGTGCGCCGATTTGGTCGTAGATGCCTTCAAAGATGCGATTAGCATTGCGCATGCCCGTGCAACGCTCAAGAAAAGCATTGAGGCTCACGCCGTTGCGCTCAGCGCGGTCCTCAAAGACATTCGCGGCGCAGAGTTTTTAGGATTTGACTTTTCTCCTGCCCCATTTCCAGAGCAGGCCGCATCGATTGGCGCCGCGTTAGAGTCACTGGGCTTGCCTAACTTTGGCATGCACGGCTCACTTGCCACCTGTGCCATGCTAACCGACACCATTCAGTCTGCAACGTACCAGCAGACCGGTTACTGTGGATTATTCTTACCTGTGCTTGAAGACAACGTCTTAGCCATTCGTGGCGCACAGGGTGCACTCTCCATTGATGAATTACTGCTGTTCTCTTCCGTTTGTGGCACTGGGCTGGACACAGTTCCAATTGCAGGAAATGTCAGTACAGCCGAACTGCAATCGATCATGTTAGATCTAGCTGCGCTAGCGACCCGCCTCAACAAGCCATTGACCTGCCGACTAATGCCAATTCCAAACAAAATTGTGGGCGACGCGCTTGAATTTGATTTTCCATTTTTCGCCAACGGCGGCGTGATGGCGCATCAGGGACAAACGCTAGAAGGGGTGCTGGCGGGAAATGAGACCATTGCGATTACGCAGCGGTTAGTGAAGTAGTTTGCTAGTGGGCTGGTTGGTTAGTTTACTAGTGAAGTAACGTGCAATCTGTTGTACGCGTACAGATCAAAATTTAGACGCTTCGTGAATAGTGGCGCTGGGCCTCTTCCAGCAGCTAGCACGGATAGAGCCACACTAACCAACTTACAAACCCACCAACTAACTCACTCCCCCAACATCCGATCAATCTTTGTCTTCAATTGGCGGGTGCCCATGACCCCAACGTGCTTATCTAAACGCTTGCCGTTTTGCATGAACATCAGCGTGGGCATACTGCGCACTTTGAACTTTTGCGCGAGTTCAGGGTTACGATCGACATCGACTTTGGCAATCAGGACTTTGCCATCATACTCTTCCGCCACTTCGCGCAAAATCCCGCCCATCGTTTGGCACGGGCCACACCAGGTTGCGTGAAAGTCGACGACGACTGGCACGTCGGCATTGCGTACCAGTTCATCCCATTCTTCTACATCTACATCAACAGGACGCGCAAACGGATGGCGTTTTTTGAAGAAAGATTTGAACATTTCAGATGTCTCCTAGTAGACTTGGATATCGGTTATTGGTTATTTGTCATTTGTTATTACCATGCAGTCGTGCTGACCCAATAACAATTAACCAATAAGAAATAACAAATAACAATTACACCCCCCGGAGGGGATTCCCATGGTTCACGGCACCCATAACGCAGTTCCAGACGACCGTAATGCGGACGTTCTTATTTATGTCAACGGCGAGTTGTTTCCACGCAACGAAGCCAAAATCTCTGTTTTTGACAGCGGCTATCTCGTCGGCGATGGCGTTTGGGATGCCATGCGCTTGCACGATGACGTGCTGGTCTTTGCCGATGAACACCTTGATCGACTCTATCAGGCGGCCAAGGCTGTGCATATGGATATCGGCATGACCCGTGAAGAGTTGATGTCTGAACTCTGGAAAGTCTTACGTGCCAATGACATGCACACCCACGTGCATTGCCGCTTTATGCTGACACGCGGCATCAAAAAGACGCCTTCACAAGACCCACGCTTGACCATTAGTGGGCCAAACTTAGTGATTATTGCCGAGCATAAAAAAGCCGATCCCGGTTCAAAATCCAAAGGGATTACGCTGTTCACCTCAACCGTGCGGCGCGGCTCGCCAGACTATTTGGATGCACGCCTGAATTGCCACAGCAAACTTCACGAAGTCATCGCCCTGACCCAAGCGATTGAAGCCGGTGCCGATGAGGCGCTGATGTTGGACATCAATGGGTTTGTGAGCACCTGTAACGCGACAAACTTCTTTATGATCAAAAATGGCGAAGTGTGGACCTCAACCGGCCAATACTGCATGAACGGCATCACGCGTGGGAAGATCATTGAAGTTGGGCGTCGGGCTGGGCTAACTGTGCTCGAAAAGAACTTCTCGCTGACAGATGTTTACGATGCAGATGAAGCTTTTGTCACCGGCACCTTTGGTGGTGTGACCCCAGTCAACAAGATCGATGGTCGTGTCATTGGCACGCCTGGCATTGGACCAGTGAGCCAGTATCTACATGAGTTGTATGAAGCTGAGATTGAGTTGGCAGTGGAAGCGGGGAAAGTCGGGAAGGATGCGGATTTAGGAGCTGCTTAACGCTGAAAGAGATTCAACGCGGAGGCGCAGAGAACGCAGAGTTTTTTGCCGCGGACGAGGGAGACGAGGCGGATATGAACGTTTTTATCCTCACTTGTCCGCCTCGCCCTCTGCGTCTCCGCGTTTAGAGTCCTACTCAGACTTTTCCCGCAATAATTCTTCGATGACCGCCCGGTCGCGGCGCAGCTGTTGGCGGCGTTGATAGATTGAGTAAAGCCAGCCGCCAGCGACAACAGTCAAGACAGCCAACCAAAGATATAAGTATCCAGACGTGTCTGGGGTGGTTTGGAGCAATAACATTAGCTTTGTAACAGGAGTTGCGTTTTGAGGTCAGCGACTTCAGCCGACTCGGTTTCAAGTTGATAGCGATGCCACAGTAAGGCCGCGAAGATCAAGCCAAAAATCGCCATGTGCGCCAGCATTGTGATGAGCATTGGCGTGGTCATGTTGAAGGAACCTTCTGCCGTGGGGTCACCGGAGCCGATCACCACGGGGTGAATGGTACGCCAAATGCGAATGGCAAAAATCGTCAGTGGCACGCTGATGAACGACACAATCCCATAAACTGCCGCAAAGCGGGCGCGTGTGGTCGGCGATTCAATCGACTGCCGCAGCATCAGATACGCGATGTAGAGCAGCAGCGTGATGGTTGCCGTCGTCAGCCGCGGATCCCACGTCCACCACGTATTCCAGGCTGGCTTGCCCCAAATTGAGCCACTGGCAATATTCAGCAGCGTAAAGATAATCCCAATTTCAGCACCCGCCACGGCCCAACGGTCCCATTTAAGATCCCGCGTAATAAGATACATAATCCCCGCGAGAAGCGTAACCGCAAACGCCACCGAGAACCACCAGCCAAAGGCCACGTGCTGATAAAAAATGCGTTGCACTTCGCCCATCAGCACTTCGCGAGGGGCGTAGAAAAACATCATGTAGAGTGTCACCAAGAAGCCAGCAATTGCAGCATAGGTGAGGTAGGTTAGAGATTTTGGTGTTTTCATAGGTTGCTGATGGCTGATCGGCTGATGGCTGACAGCACTCCTAAATCTGGAGCACATCAGCACTCAGCCGATCAGTTCTCATTCTTCTAATAAATAATCAAATGTCATAATGGCAACGGCGATGAAGATCACATCAAATGCCACGATAAAGCTAAAGCCGGGGCGGACGAGTGCCCACTCCGCTCCTTCGAGTATGTTTTTTCCAGCTTTGACCACCGCTAACATCAGCGGGATCGAGACGGGCAGCAGCAAAATTGGCAATAGAATTTCGCGCGAGCGGCTTTTTAGTGCCAAGGCGGCAATCAGTGTGCCGACGATGACGTAGCCAACGGTGCCCAAGAACAAGGTCAGTAAAAACAGCGGATCAAATAAATTGATGCTGTAAAACATGCTAAACAGCGGCACGATGATGACCTGCACCAGCAGAACAAAAATCAGCGTGCTGATGAATTTTGCAGCGAAAATAATTGTACGGTCAATTGGCGCTAAGAGCAGCCCATCCAGCGATGTCTGATCATTTTCAGCCGCAAAGACGCGGTTGAGGCCCAACGTCGCGGCAAAGACAAACGTTACCCACAGCACACCAACCGCAACTGTCTCACGAATGGTCTTGTTGAGTTCCAACGCGAAGTTGAAGATCACCATCACCAAAAACGCGAAGACCAGCATCGCGATGACAATTTCACGGCTGCGGTATTCGTGGAGCAGGTCTTTGCGGACCAGAGCGAAAAGCGCGCGAATGTTCATTCGGAAAACGCCCACGAAGGGTCACGAAGGATCACGAAGATATGTGTCACAGACGCATGTAGAGACGTCCACGGTGTGGCGTCTCGGCTCGGCGTTCCAAAAACAAAAGACCCTGAACACATCAACAACGGCCCAAATACAATCATCCCAACACCGCCGTGTTGAAATAATCCACCAGCGAGTCAACGGCTGCAATCGACACATCGCGATCAACCTTGCCTTTTTTCAGGAGTACCACGCGATCCACCAAGCGCTGGGCGCGGTCTAGTTGATGCGTACTGAGCAAGATAGTCGTGCCATTTTGCTTAGCATCGAGCAGAATATCTTCCAGCAGTTGGGCCGCTTGTTGGTCTAAGCCTGTGAACGGCTCATCCAGCAGCAAGATTTTTGGCGCGTGGAGCAGGGCGCGGGCAACGGCTAAGCGCTGTTGCATGCCGCGTGAGTAGGTGCGGATGGGTTGATCTTTGTAGCGGGTGAGGCCAACGGTGTCTAGCAAATGCGTAAGGTGTAATGCGTAATTGGTCAGGCCGTAGAGTTCGGCGTAAAACGTGAGGTTTTCAACGGCGTTGAAGGTGTCGTAGAGCAGCGGTTTATGGCTGACCACACCCAGCAATGGCCGAATCGCATGCGCTTGAGTTGCGAGGTCATAGCCATTGATTGTGACACTCCCAGCGGTTGGCGTTGAGAGCGTCGAAAGAATCCGCAGCAACGTGGTTTTACCAGCCCCATTTGAGCCGAGTAACGCCAGCGACTGTCCAGCTGGAATTTGTAAATCAATGCCGCGCAGGACGGGGTTCAGCCCAAAGAACTTCGCGAGCGACTTTGTTTCAATCAGCATCGGTGAGTTCTGGATATTGTTGCAGGAGCAACAGGACATCCGCCTTTAGTTCGTCGCGGGCAGCGCTGTAGGCGCGTTTGTTCAACTCAGATTCACGCGCATCTAGCTCTGCAATTTGCTGCAACAGGCGTTGATATTGCGCCTCTGGCGTCACGCTTTCTTGGCGTAGCCACCAGATAGCCCCACCCAACACGCCCAGCACCATGAGGACACCAAACAGCAGCGAGCTTGCAACCGTATTGTTCGTGATCCATGCAATGGGCTGCGACGGCTTTTCAAGGCTGTAGCGCAGCAGTTGGCCGTCTTGCAAGGTTTCGTTCAAGAACACATCGTACGTGACGCCTTCGATGGTGATTGGGTCGGTGCGCTGTAGCGCTTCACTGGTGAGTTGTAACGTACCTTGCGGAATCAACAGGCGGGTGATGTTGGCCGCTTCAAGCTGCGGCTGGCGCACATCTACGTCCCCGTCTTGCATGGGGAGGCTATAGGTGAACAGCACTTCATACGGCGCGTTCGCAGGCGGAAACGCGGCATTGATATGCAGCCGATTATTTTCAAGTTCAATGCGGCGGCTTAGCGGCGTATCGCCGAGATTTACTCTAGACGCTTCAAGCGGCACATCCAGATTGAAGGTTGCTGCATCTGGGTTGTACACGGTCTGCTGACTGTTGTTTTCAAACAGCATGAGCTGCGTCACTTGCACGCTGTGCGCTGCCGGCTCAAGGATCAGGTTGAGCTGGGAGAACTCTAAGACTGACGCATCTGTCGTGGCGGGATAGACAGTGATGTCTGCATCATAGCTGTCCGAGCCGTCTGCCGTGATCAAGTTAGAGAGGTAGGTGACGCCTTCGTATTCCACTTGCGCAATGAGGGCAGTTTCATCCGGCAAATTGGTCAATTCAAATTGGAATGCACCAGTCTCATCAACTGGATTTTCAAAGGCGATATTGGTGCCGTCCGCAGTGAACGTTTGCAAATTGATCCAAAGATCCGCAAAGTTGTCCGTGCCGACAATTTGACCGTTGATATTGGTCGCATCGCCATCCAAAACAGTCTCTTCTGCCGCGGCAGCCTCATCGACAACGGCGGCATCAATGGGCGTTGTTGACGCTTGCGTACGCAGTACATTCGCCATGATGAGCAATTCACGCGGCGTGGCATCCGGCAAGACTGTTGCTAATTGCTGGGCGATGTCTGCATTTGAGACAGACTGAAGCGCTGCTGGATCAGACACATCGAACAGTGCAGTGACTTCAACAGGCGCAAGCAGTTCAGCCGCTTGCAACATTTGTGGCGCTGAGTCACTCAGCGTGTATAAATACGCCGTTACGTTCCAACGCTCTTGGTCACTCAGCGCGTTCTGCCACGGCGGCATTAGGTTTTCCAAATTACCGCGCGTAATGATTTCGTACCATTCCAGCGGTGTCTTCTCAGCAACTGCATCTCGGTCGGTAAAGTTGAGCGGGACGACCGGCAACTGGGCCGCCATTTCACCATTGCCCGCCCCTGCGGGGCCATGACAACCAGTACAGCTCTCTGTAAAGATCGCTTCCCCCGCAACCAGATCAAAGGTCTGGGGGGTGCTAGGGACAAACTCGACCGTTGGCTCAGCCGCAGTGAGTTCGGAACCGGGTGGGGGCTCGATGTTTTCGGCGAAGGAGCAGGCGGCTAAGAAGAGAGTAGAGAGTAAGAGTAGAGAGGCCTGTAGTGCGTAGTGCGTAGTGCGTGGCGCTATTCCCCTCAGAGAACCAAGGTTATGAACGACATAGCGCAATACGCAATACGCAGTACGCACTACTTGATGAGTAATTCTATGCATCATGACGTACTCTCAGCTCAGCCACTTGCTTCTCAATCAACGCATCCAATTCCGTCACGCTTTCCGCGCTGTGTTCGTCTAATTGCTGCAAAGTGCGCGCGCCGCGTAATACGAGCGTTTGACGGCGTTGCGTGAAGAAGTTTTCGGTGATTTTGCCCGTCGCATAATCATCTTCAAGATCGAGGATGAGGGTCAAGATATTGTCACGGTCGGTGAGCAAAGACTGCAGCACAATGTCCGGTTCGGCATTGTATTGCGACTGATCTAGAAGTGGGCGCACGACCAACGCACCGATGAGGATCAGAAGCGTGAGGCCGATGAGAAGGGCAGGGATAGACATAACTAAACTACAGCTCTATGTCTAATTGCAAAACGCCGAGTGTCATTCCCGCGAAGGCGGGAATCCATGTGCTGCCTCTGTGTATGGATCCCCGCCTCCGCGAGGATGACACTTGGGTAACTCGTAATATCTTTCAAAGATACAAGAAACGCAGTTGGATCAGAAGTGTTTATCACGGCACCAATCCTTGCAAAATCCCGTTGAGTTGCGCGAACGTTGTTGGACCAATGATGACCTCT
>JAHDIM010000031.1 GCA_020630805.1 Anaerolineales bacterium | reverse complement strand
CAATCGGTGGCTTAGGCGAGATTGGGAAAAATATGACCGTGGTTGAGTACGGAAAGAACATCCTAATTGTTGATGTTGGGATTATGTTTCCGGAATTCGACATGCCCGGTATTGACCATATCATCCCTGACTGGGGATATTTGGAAGATAAGAAAGACCGCGTCCGCGGGATTGTCTTTACACACGGGCATGAAGATCACGTTGGTGCCGTCAGTTACATGATGGACTTTCTTGATACCCAGCTGTATGGCTCCCCTTTCACAATGGGTGTTGTAGAACGCAAGCTAAAAGGTGCCCAGAAAAAAGCGCGTATCAACGTGGTGAACCCCGGTGAAAAGATTAGCTTAGGCCCCTTCGATGTTGAATTCTTCAACGTCTGTCACAGCGTCCCAGACGCCTGTGGACTTGGTATTACAACCCCAGCCGGCCTGATCGTCCATACTGGTGACTTCAAACTAGATAACACCCCCACCTTGGGAATTCCAACTGACATGGGCAAGCTCTCTGAGTTTGCAAACCGCGGCGTGTTGGCATTGATGTCTGACTCCACCAATGCAGACCGCCCAGGGTACACCCCGTCTGAAGCTATTATTGATGGTGCGTTCCGCACGGTATTCGCTGAAGCAGAAGGCCGCATTATTGTGGCTTCGTTCTCTTCACTCGTCTCACGCGTCCAACAAGTCGTCAATACAGCAGCGCAATTTGGTCGTCGCGTGTCTCTAGTGGGGACGTCCATGGTTGAAAACAGCAAGTTGGCGCTCAAGCTCGGACACTTGAAAGATCCCGAAGGAGTCATCATTCCGCTGGCTGAAGGGCTTAAATTACCAAAGAATAAATTGGTGATTATGTCGACGGGTTCACAAGGAGAACGGAGCTCGATCTTGGGGCGCTTGTCACGCGGTCAGAATCGTGACTTTGATGCAATGGAAGGCGACACGATTGTCGTTTCAGCGCACGCTATTCCAGGTAATGAAGAGCAAGTCAGCCGCACGATCAATCGCTTGATTCAACGTGGAGCAAAGGTCATTTACGATCCAATTCTGCCTGTGCACGTTTCTGGACATGCGCATAGCGAAGAACAAAAACAACTGCTCAACATGCTGCGACCAAAATTCTTTGTCCCAGTCCATGGTGAGCTAAGACACCTTCATGCACATGCAACGCTTGCGCAGCAAGTTGGCATCAAGCCTGAAAACATTGCAACGGTTGAAAATGGCCGCGTATTGGAATTCACGCCGGACAGTATGGAAATTGGCGAACGCATTCCAGGACGCTACATCTACGTAGATGGCACTGGCGTTGGTGATATTGGTCCAGCCGTGCTGCGTGAACGCAATCGCCTTGGTGAAGATGGCTTTGTCATTGTCAACATGCTCGTTGACCTAGACACAGGCGAGTTGATTGAAGATCCAGAACTAATCTCACGTGGCTTTGTCTTTGTGCGCGACTCGAAGGAAATGTTTGAGGATGCCAAACGGCAAGTAATTCGCGAAGTGGAAAATGGTGGCAACGCGAGCCTACGCAAGCGCGTAGAACAAACTGTCAGTGACTTCTTCTATGGCGAAATGCGCCGTAGACCGCTAGTGTTCGCACTGATCAATCAAGTTTAGAGCGATCAGATGTAGTGACATGGCTAGCCATGCACTACATCTGATGCGTAATTTCACAAAGCGGGGGTCTGACGACTGCGTCGTCTACTAAGACCCCCGCTTTGTATTTAAGTCTTCGCTGCGATCCGCGCCAACAGCGCTTCAAACTCCGTTGTCAGCAGTTCCCAATCACAATTGGCTTCGACAAATGCACGCGCCTGAGCGCCAATCTGTTGGCGGTAATCTGCATCCAGCAGCCGTTCCAATTCCGCTTCAAGCTGTTCTGCAGGGATATACAAGACTCCGTTCCCCGGCGGAATATCTTCCATAACGCCCGGCAACTCAGATGCCAGCACCGGCGACCCTGCCGCCAAATATTCATAGGTCTTGATTGGCACAATATCCCGCATGACGTCATTGATCTCTGCATACATCAGACAAACATCAGCTAAGGCCATGTAGGCTGGCATATCATCGTAAGGTTGTCGGCCTGTGAAGATCACACGTTCGCCGAGGTTGAGGTCAGTGTGTAGATCCCTCAAGGATTCGTCTGCATCTCCACTGCCTACAATTAACAGTTTTACATTGTCAGGTAAGCTTGGCAGTAACCGCATAATCGTATCGATGCCAGCAAAGTGATACAGAAACCCGACAAAGCACAAGACTACATCTGTCTCCGCTAACCCCCAACGCTCCCGCAAATACTGCGTCTCGATCTCAGGGTGAAAACGCTGCAAATCGACACCGGTCCGAATGGTATCCACTGTCTTGGCGCTAGCACCATGCGCAATCCCATACTGTTCTAAGCGCTTGTTGATATAAAGCGTGCGCGTTGCCCGACTCAGCAAAAAGCGTTCAATCGGGCGGGCAATTTGTTGCGCGAATGTTGAGGGGATGAGCGTTGGAAGCGCATCGATGACGTGCATCAAGTTAGGAACACCAAAGCGCTTGGACTGTAACTGCGCCGGGAGCCCCGTCGAAAGCGCATAGTTGATGATGACATCTGGGGTTTCGCGCCGAATATATTTCCCAAGCTGCACCCAAAAGGAAGGCACAGACAACAAGCGCGACAAGGCTGGCAGACGAATAGTGCCAGGCCGCAGGACAGTGACCGTTGTGTCGGCAAACACGCGGGAACAGTCAAACTCACGCGTCCATTGAATGAGTGTTGACTGCGGCCAAGGCGCGTAGTCAATCTCAAAGTCCATAACGGTAACATCATGACCGCGCTGGGCAAGACGTTCAAACAGGTGATGCTGCTGATGCGGTCCACGCAGTTCCCAATCTGTTTCTTGGATGACAAGCAGTTTCATTAGGGCGTCAGCACGGGATAAACACGCAGGCCACCAGACGGTGCCACCCAAGGCTCTCCAAATAGATCTCGGTCGTCTAACTGCGCAATGAGGGCGGCATCGTTGCCTAAGCTGGCATAAAAACCAGGGATCCATGAACCAACCACAAAGAAGTCATACCCAGCATCAGCAATCTCAGCGTGGTTATTAGGGTAGTAAAACTCGATGAAGCGATCTGGAAAGTAGTACCGCATGCGACTATCTGTGACGAAGATATCTGAATTGTCAGGCAAGTCACGCAAGTATTCGATGGTCGGATAAAGGTCGCCTTTAGCACGCGTCACGCGTTCGGCATAGGTCGCAGTCGGTTGCTGTACCCACTGGCGCAAACCACCAAGTCGTGACTGATAGATCCCCATTAGTGCTAACAAAATACAACTTGCAATCAGACCCCATTGCGCTGTTGTGGGCCAAGTGATCCGCTTCACAAGGTCACACAGTACAACCGCAGCCAAGATTGCATAGAACGGCAAAATAGTGACCAGAAAGCGTGCGTCATAGGAGAAATTGAACCACCACAGCATGAGAAATGGAAAGATCCACAGCCAAACGTGCCAGATGTTACGCTGACGCCACAGCCACAAAATGCCTAAACAGCCAATGATGTAAAGCGCCGCATTGAAATAGCCAAACTCCACATAGTGTGACACAAACGGAACAAGTTGTTGGAAAAGTCGCGCCGATTGCGCCGTGTAATACGCCGGTGGCGTTGCTAAAGCGCTTTGCCAATCGCCATAAATCAGCGCGTTGCGGACATACCACCAGCCGCCAAACAACATGCTCATGGCCAGCACGACAATGCCATCCGCAATGATGTGCCACGTAATGTTCAGATTTTTACGATCAAAGCGTGTCACCAACTGCCACAGCATGATGACACCAAGACTCGGCAAAATCGCCAAACCGCTTTGCTTGATCCACATCGCAAGTCCCACAGACACACCGGCAAGCGCCGCCCACCCCCAACGTTGTTTATCAATCCACACATCAATTGCGTAGGCGGCAATCAAGAAGTACAGCGCCGTGGGAATATCCAGATAGGCGAAGCCAGACCAAATGATGAATAAGGGCGTGGTTGTCAGAACGAGCGTGGCGATCCAGGCTGTTTGCCGATTGAACCAGCGTTCGGCCAGTGCAAACGTCATCAGCACCGTCAAACTTGCGAAGAGGAGCGGAATGAGCTTGGCAAGTTGCTCATTGAATGACAGCTCAAACTGCAAGAATGTCGCAATCGTGACCGGCAGCCAGGCTGGATAGCCATCTCCATTGAAGCCGTTGAAGCGTTCTAACGCAATCAATTGCTGCGCCGTCACACCATAACGATTGAGCGTGTCATCCCCAATAAATGGGTAATAGGTGACATGCCCTAAGATCACGACAAATACCAGCACGAGCGCGGCGACAATTGCCCACTCGACTTTCGTCATGGGCTGATGCACCGCGCGGCGCGTGCCGCGAATGCGAATTCGGAACAAGAGGCCAATGACTGTGAGTACACTCAATAGCCCCAGCGTGCTGAACGGCGACAATGGAATCAGTAATCCCATTGCAAAGAGTGCAACCGTTCCAATTCCAATGGATAGCGCGCTTCCAACGGGCAGGCTAAACGTATATGAATGTGATGGAAATAGCTGAATGGAAACTGGGATAAGCCAAACGCAAAGGAGTAAAAATGCGGAGAAAGCGAGAATTACATTTGGCATGTGTTGTGTACAGCGTCAAGCCCTGAGCTTACGCTGAAACTTATACGAAATAGGATCCTTTCGACTTCGCTCAGGACAAGCACAGAACACACGGATTGCACGGATATAGAGCTTTCAAATCCGTGTTTTCCGTGCGATCCGTGTCCAAAAACTAAAACGTCAAGATGATTGGCGTGCGCATCGCATCTTCGATGGCACTGCGATTGGCAGCGATCTCGTCTAGAACAACGGTGTGGCCGACTAGGACAACAAGGGCATCAGCATCGGTAACTGCGCTTTCTAAACTGTCGTAGCGCATGCTGTCCACGAGTGGATCGTAATGACTGACGTCATAGCCATCCTCTATGAGCAGCTCGACAATTTCATTTGCCGGGCTTTCACGCGTGTCTTCCACATTGGGTTTATACGACGCCCCGATGAGAACCAGCTTCGGCGCGTTGACATTGCGGACTGCTTTGCGGATTTTCGCCGCAGTACGCGCTGGCATTTCTTGATTGACTTGCCGTGCGGTCATAATCATCCGTGAGTTGATGGGATCAACTTCTTTGATGAACCACGGATCGATTGGAATACAGTGCCCCCCGACGCCAATCCCTGGTGTCAGCACGTTCACACGTGGATGTCGATTTGACAGCTTGAACGCATCTACGCCATTGATACCTAAGGTCTCTGCAACCGCATTAAGTTCATTCGCAAGCGCAATATTGATGTCACGGTAGGTGTTTTCTACAAGCTTGCAGAACTCAGCCGTTACATCGTCCGTTTGGAGCAGTTCACCTTCGACGAAGGTAGCGTAGATTTCTGTCGCAAGGCGGCGGCTGGTTTCATCATCCGCACCGATAATGCGATCATTATGGACAATTTCGTGGAAGACATTGCCCGGCAAAATACGTTCTGGGCAGTGTGCCAGATACAAATTTTCACCGACTTTGAGACCAGACTTTTCGAGAATTGGCGTCAGCACTTCGCGGCATGTCAACGGTGGCACCGTCGATTCAAGCACGACTAAGTTGCCCGCTTTCAGATGCGGCACAAGCGCTTCAGTCGCGCTAATCACCATACTGAGATCTGCAATCTTCTTGCGCTCATCCAATGGACTAGGCACCGCAATGAAGAAAATATCAGCTTCGGTTGGGGTAGTTTGGGCAGTGAGATTAGCGCGTACGCGTGGTTCATCAAGGATAGCTTGCAACTCATCCTCTTTGATGTGCATTACGCCTTCGTTGATGGCTTTGACAATATTTTCATTGATGTCAACGCCAATCACTTTGTGACCGACTCGCGCCATCAATAGCGCCGCTGGCAGACCAACATAGCCTGTCCCAACAACAACGACCGTCTTTGGATCTTGCACCATGGTTACTTCACTCCATACATGGACTTCTGCCATTCAATGGTGCGCGGAATACCTTCTTCCAACCCGACAGTGTAAACGTGATCTAGGTCATTAATTGCGCGAGATGCGTCGCCTTTCTTATCACGTGTATTGTGATGCTCAACTTCTACATAAGAGACTTGCGAATCGTCCTTGCCAAGATAATTCAAAATCATGTCAGACAATGACTTGATGTCGTGATATTCCTCACCAGCGATGTTATAGACCTCACCAGCTTTGAAATATTTTGGTTCACAGATATTTGCCAACGTGCGCACGGTGTCATCAATGTATGTTGATGTGCGGTGATGATTCAAATAAACCGTGTAAGGAATGTTGTGCAACGCGCGGTAGATGAATTGGCAGATTACGCTGCGATATTCAGAGTAAGGTTCGCCCGGACCATAGGTGTTGAACAGGCGCACGCGCACGGTTTCAGTCCCAAAGCGATCTTGCGAGTTCATGATTTGCATTTCATTGACCCACTTGGAGATCGCATAGTCGTTCATCTGGCGGATGGGCTGTTGCATCAGCACGTCTTCGTGCATGACCTGATCCCAGTCGCCATAGACTTCGGAGCTACTGGTGTGCATTAGGCGGAATTTGCGTTCTTCTTGAAAGCGCAGGATGTTCTTCATCCCTATGCCATTTGATTGCCACACCTTTTCGTAGTGGTCTTCACCGTTCCAGCGACCAAATTCGGCAGCAAGATTGTAAACAAACTCAGGCTCGACGCGATCCATCACCGCTTTGAGCTGGCGATAGTCACCAATGTCGCAGCGCATATAGTTTGGACCAGGTGCATGCGGTAAATCGCAAACCCAGACATCATGTCCGTTTGCACGTAGTTTTTTTGTAAGTGGAGTTCCGACAGCACCAAGGCCGCCTGTCACAAGAATTTTCATTTTTGTTTTTTATTGTCTAGAGTCATGCGATTTGTGCAAAATACGCGCAAACTCAACGAAATCGTCATCTTGAGCAGGTTCGAAAGACGACAAGGTTAGAGACTACCTCGCCTGCGAAAGATCTATTTGATACCAAAGCTTTACTCTCAAGACCTGGTACAAAATAGATTTCTCACGCCGAGTCGTTTAAATTACACAACGCCAGCACAAACGCGTTCGAAATGACGAATCGTAAAACACATCACTCAAGCTATTATTTTTGACCGCGAAAGTATACCCGTTTTTAGGCCGCAGATTTGGCAAAGTCAGGATCGCGATTGAGTCTGAACAAATAGATCGTGATCAACAGCATCCAGACGGCCCAATTCCCGACAAATGCCCACGCCATGCCATACGCTTGAAAACGCGGCGTGAGCAGCAACATCAGCCCTAACGAGACTAACGCAGCCCCAATATTGATCCATGTCAGTTGCACAGCTTTTCCAATGGTCAAGAAAAATCCATTAGCCCAAATATACGCCAACCAGAATTTCCCGACGACCAACACGAGGAACACGCCAATTGCTGGCGCATACTCCTCACCAAAGATCAATGGGATGACTGGGCGTGAGAACACAAAGACCAACAGCAAGCTTGGGATCAGCACAGCCACTGCAATAAAGAAAATGCGCCGCACAAATTTGATCACTGCCGCCAAACTTTCTTCCGAATACAAACGGGCAATCTCAGGGTAAATCGCGTTGTAGATTGGATTACTCAAGCGATTGATATAGTCTGCAAGCTGCTTGGCAAGCTTATACACCCCAACGGTCTCGTTGGTGCCAAACTTCCCAAGGATCAGCACATCTGCACTGAAGAGAGTCGCCTTACGAATACTACTGAAGTAAACGCTGATAGACATTTCCCGCATTTCGGCAAAGTCAGCTCGAATAACGCTAAACGGCTGCGCCAAAATTGCCGTGACATCACGCCCTCGGATTTCACGCATCGCGAGAAACAGCAGTGCTAAGGTCTGCACCAACGTCACACCGGCCAAGATCTGCAAGTAGCGTTCGACGCTGGGCGACATCAGGAGCATTGGCACCAGCAACACAAACAGCAATAACGCGCCAAAGGTCGTCACCATTGAAATCGATTTGAATCGATCTAGCACGCGCAATGTCGCTGCGGATATGCCCTGGGACATCGCAAACAGCTTGATAAATGCTGCGGTACGGATGAACATCGCGCCTTGACCACCTTCAATCTCCCAAAAGTCTGCAGCCAACTCCGCGGTTGCGAGTAACCCCAAGAACACCGTTACTGAAATACAAAAATCTATCAGATAGGCATATTTGAGCAGCGCACCAGCTTTGTTGAGTTCTTTATCTGCCAAATAATGGCTGAGAAACTTGACAATAATGGACCGGATTTCAAGGCTAAACAGGGTTACCACTAGGCTCGTCCAGCCGATGGCAGAGTGCATGATGCCAAAAGAACCGGCCCCTAACGTGCGCGCCACAATTGGAAATTGAATTGCACTAAAAATGGTCGCGAGGGTTTCAGCGAGGAACAGCCACGAAGAATTGCGCGCCAGATTTTGAATATCGCCGTCTGCGATCACAGATCGCACGCGGGAAAGCAGGTTTTGCAACACGAGTTATCTGAGTCGGGCCGAGAGATTCAAATGCCACACCATCAGTCCGGCGAGGATCAAGGTGCCATAAACTTTGAGCGGAATGAGCAGACGGGTGATCCACAATTCAGCATAGGTTACGTCTGGCAATTGATAGTAACGCGGCGGCAGCCACAGCAAAACATAAGCAAACAACATGCTGCCGTAAAGAACAACGCCTTGCCAGCTAAAAATAGAGACATCATTTTTCCAGAGCAAAAACGCAAAGGCTGGAATACACCAAACAAAATAGCCACCCCAAGCAACCTTGCCAGTCAACAGCATATACAGCACAAACAGCCAAAACACGCCTGCCAACTGATATGGATTACGGTTGCGTCCAAACCGCCAAATGATCCAAATAATGCCTGCCAGCGCCATCCAATTGAAAATACTGCCAAACCATTGCGCCGCAACCGCATCTGCTGGAGGTGTAAAGGTTTTCCACGTCACTGGATCTGAAAACAGATGGTAGCCCATTCCAGTAAAAGTGTAATTACCAAAGTAGCTACTGCCCAACGTCAGTTCTGGCAGGACTTCCCCTAACCAAATAAACCACGGATCAATGCCCAGCCACAGGACGCTGATGCCCATAATTGTCAGCGCCGTGGCACACGCGCCAACAATTGCCTTCCAGTCCTTACGCAGTAAAAACAAGCCCAGCATCAGCACAGGCGTTGGTTTAGTGATTGCCAAAAAGCCGATGATCGCGCCGCTCAGGTACGATTTTTCGCGCTGCAAACACCAAAGTGACGCTAGCATCCCTAGTAGATGCAACATATCCAGTTGCCCCAGTTGAAGAGAAAACTGGGCTGGAATGAACAGCACCGAGAGGGCCACAAAGACCGCAACCTTGATCGCATTCTGGGTATGCTGCCAAATCTGCACGCTCATCCAGCCGATGCACGCAAACCACAGAATCTGGATAATCCAGCGCCAGATTGCCATGGCTGTTTCCCATGGCAATTGCGCGAATGGATAAAAGACAACCGCTTCACTTGGGGGGTGCGTCACCGCCAGCCAACGCGTTGAAAACCAGTCCACCCCTGGATCCGTAATCAGAGCCGCATAGGTCTCACGGCCAATCCCCATGTCATACACGTCTTGACCTAACGTGGCTAGTTTTGCCAACAGCCAAAAAATCGCAAAATCGCCTGGGATCGCATCGCGCTGTAGCACAACGGTGACGCGATAGTGCCGAAATACGGCAATGACAATCAGCCCGATAAGGCCGGCGAGCACCAGCGTTTGAAGCCGTTTTAGGGTTTGGTCAGTCATGCTCAGTTATTTTGATAAAACAAAGTCCAGAATTTGATCTGCACGTGCGTCCCAAGTGTAACGGAGGGCCAGCGTTTTTGCTTGTTGGCGTAGTTGTTGCGCCAGATGTGTTTCTTCACAGAGTCGTGTAATGCCGTTAGCGAGCGCTGCAGCGTCATCTGGGGCAACGAGTAGCGCCGTTTCCTCATGCGTCAACACTTCACCAATCGACGGTAAATCTGAGGCCACAATTGCCCCGCCAACCGCCAGGTATTCAAATAATTTCAACGGAGAGGTGTAATACATCGACACGGCCTGTTTGCCGGAGTTTGGCAAGACGAGGACATCCGCTGCGGCCATCCACGTTTGGACTTGCGTTGGCGCGACCCGTCCAACAAGGGCAATATTGGTCACGCCTTGCTGTGCAATCAGAGCTTTGATTCGCGGTGTCTCTTCCGGCGTGCCACCAACTAAATGCACCTGCACAGACTCTGGCAGCAGTTTTGCCGCAGCGATGAGTGTATCCACGCCTTTCCAGACATAGAACTGACCGACATACACAATATGCTGTTGGTCAGGCGAAAGACTTAGCGCCTGACGGGCCGTAGTCATGTCCACCTGTGAGAATTGCGCGAGATCAACGGCATCAGCAATGATCGCCAACTGCTGCTCAGTTGCGCCAAGGTCACGGTATTTGGCTTTCAAAAACGAAGTCAGCACGCTAATGCCACCAATGCGGGTGGTTAGCCAACGCTGTAGGCGTAGGCCAAATCCGCTGCTGGGGAAGCTGTGGGCTTCGAAAAAGATCTTGGCACGTTGACGCGGGAGTAAGAGCGCTAAGACTGCCGCTGTTGTACTGTCACGGGTGTAGTAGACATCCGCACGGTTGAATAGCAGGTATGTAATGAGTGATAGGTGATAAGTAATGAGTTGCAAGGCAAAGACGAGCTTATACCCAAAGCCACGGAAGCGTTGCGGGAGCCAGAGTACGGCGTCAAAGATGTCTAGTGAAGGTAGCGTTTTTCGTGCAACTGGATTTTGCAAGGCATAGTACGCTTGTAAATCTGTCACGTCTTTGAGCCAGTCACGATGTTTGCGATTGGCATGAATGAGCAGCAAGTCTGACTTGGCGCTCAGCGCCGAACACGTTTTCATGATCTGAATGGCATGCGCTTTTTCGCCCGGCAAACGCGAGTTGGTGAGATAGAACAGCTTCATCTGATAGCCTCAAGCGCTGCTTTCAGCCGTTTACCAACTGGCACTGGTGTCAATGTCGCCTGCAAATGCTCGCCGCCTGTTTGTGCCAGCCGTTGCCGTAAATCGCGATCACCCAATAACGTCCCAATTGCCATTGCCAGTGCATTAGCATCACCTAGCGGCACTTCTAAAAGATGTTCACCTGCTACAAAGTGCTCTCGATTTGATGCAGTCGCACCGGTAACCACAGGCTTGTACATCGCCAAAGATTGCAGCACTTTATTTGCCATCGCAGTATCTGCTTGTGGCGTGTCACCAAAGACTCCAAAGAGAATATCGGCTTGTGCAACGTAGGTTGGGACCTCCGCAAAAGGCACCCGTGGCAAAAATTCAGCCTGAATGCCCAACGCCTCAATTTGCTTTTGGATCTCAGCTTTACGTTCGCCGTCGCCTAAAAACGTCATTTGAAACGGCTGCTGTACTTGTGCTAACGCATCCACAATCACATCCACGCCATGATTCGGAATAAAGCTACCGAAGTAGAGTAACTGTGGCGGATCATTGGGAGATTGGTTCGTTGCAACGGAAAATTGCTCAGCATCGACGCCGAGGGGAATAACCTGTAGCTTAGTTTCAGGGAACCCGAATGTCTCAGCCAGCATCGTGCGGTAAGCATTCGACCCTGTCAACATGCCATCTGACAATGCTCCAGCGACTTTCTCAATCCACCAGAGTTTTCGCGCAGCCCATGACTTAGGATCATGGCGCTGGCGTTCTACGACAGTGCCAAGATACAAGCTAATCACGAGATCAAACACCAAGGTTTGGCGAAACAGCTTTGCCAACAACCACGCAACCGGCACCAGCGTTGGATTGTATTCTGCCACGAGCAGCACATCGGCCTTACGACCTATTTTCCAATATTGTTTCAGCAGTGCTGGCAATTTGTTTAGAGTCGACACCTCAGGAGGCACTTGCGCAAGCACAACCTCCACATCTGCGGCTGCTAGGGCGAGACGATTGAAATAATTGCGCGTGTAAGTTGGGTCAAAGCCGCCAAAGTAACAGACTTTCATGCGCTGGCAATGACCTCTGCAAAATCTGTCGTCAAGCGTTTGGCAAGCGCGTCCAAGCTAAATTGGTCACGCACATTGAGAATCGGTTGCTCCCATGCTGCTGCTGGTGCGTCAAATACCGCAGCCAGTCGCGCTGCAACGGCATCGGCAGTGGCATCCTTAACAAGCAATAACGGCGTACTGCCGCCCAGAATATTGATAAACGTCTTGTTATGCACCACTGTAGGAACACCACAGGCCAGCGCTTCTAAGACCACCTTATCCATACCGCCCGTTGGGCATAAATTCGCCGCCACATGCGCCGTTTGTAGATGCGGTAATAGCGCTGCTTGGCGTAGGCCACCTAACCACGTAATGCGATCCGCAACACCAAGCGTTTCAGCTTGCGCTTTCAAATCCGCTTGATATTGCTTGTCTGCCTCCGTTGCCGGTGCGCCGATTAGCGTGAGTGTGGCAGTTGGTAATTGGGCTAACGCTGCTACCAAAAGCTGTAGATTCTTAATTGGTGTGATGCGCCCGACAGCCACAATTCGTTGCTCTTCTCTGGAATCAGCGCTGGGCTGAAACAGATCCATATCAATTCCATGTCCAATTACGCGCGCCTTGGACGTCTCTAAAGTCAAGCTTTCAGGGGATGCCGTATAAATTCGCTGCACTAAGCGCTCTGACAGTTTGAGGCGCGGCGTAACCTGTTTATGGGTATACCACATGGTCATGGGAACACGTTGGGGCAGCGCAAATGGTGCAACAGCTAACGGATACGAGTCACTCAAATGTGAAAAGAAAATGTCAGTTTGAGGTAACAATTTGGCCAGCGTTTTGCGCAGTTGCTGAAAGCGCTGAACGCGTGACGCGCCGCGCTCTTTACCAAGCGAATGGATCCGCACATTGTCTGGAAATGCGGTCGGCTGTGCCCCTAAGGCAATGACATCCAACTGTTGAACGTGGGCAGCAATCGCGCGGATAAGAGGTGGAACAAAACCCAGCAGCCAATCTTGCTCATCCACGAACTGGGTCATCATCAACACGCGCATGCTTATTTTTGACGACTAGCGCGTTGCCAGCTTCGGACAATCGCGGCCTCTGCTTTGCTAGGATCAAATTCGGACAAGACCCGTTTTTGCGCGGCTTTGCCAAGCGTTGATGACAGCGTTTGATCCGCTAACAACGTCTGAATAGCCTTAGCAAACGCCTCTGGATTCTGCGGCGGTACCAGCAACGCTGTCACTTGATGTTTCAAAATTTCACGCGCACCAGCCGTGTTTGTCGCCACAATTGGCGTTGCGGATGCAGCCGCTTCAACCATGACGCGCCCAAAGCCTTCATAGTCTGAGCTATGCAGATACACGTTGGTCAATGCCAAGTACGTGGGTAAGTCTTGATTAGGAATTGAACCAGCAAAAATCACAGCGTTTTCCAAACCAAGATTCTTCACTTGAGATTGAATATCCGTGGCGTTGGAAAAATCGCCACCTAGCACAAGTTTGCAATTCGACCGATCATTTTGCACTTGGGCAAAGGCGTCAATCAATAGAGGGACATTCTTGAAACCGACCGGTCGCCCGACCCAAAACAAGACATTGTCGTTGGGCGCTAGATCCAGTTGGCCTCGTAATTGCGCAACAGAATCAGCATCCACTGCCGTTGCAAAGCGTTGGACATCTACACCAACCGGCAGCACATCAATCTGGCCGCCCGGCAGTCCAAGCTGCATATATTTCTGCTTTTCTTGTGCATTCACCACCCGCCAGCGATCGGCACGCGGTAATGTGTATTTGGCAATGCGATTGAGAAATGCATTCCAACGCGGTCGTTCCGCCAACCAATGTGGGTTATCTAGAAAATCACTATGATTTTGGATTTGCACTTTGGTGTCGCCGCCGCGTGCCCAAAGTGCCACTAGCGCGGTAAAAAACGGATCTTGCGCGGTAATGACATCAATCTGATATTGGTTACACAGGCGTTGTGCGGTTTGCCATGCTTCGAGCACGTAAAACGGCCGACCTTGATGCCCGACTGGATACACCGTCAAATTTTCTGACAGCTTGACAGGTTTCTTTTCCGCCACAGTAGTCGCCCACACAATCATGTGCAAATGGTCAACCTTGGCCGCGTAACGAAGGTGCCGCGCTTGGGTATCCTCAGTATTGCCAGCAATGACGCGGTCATCATAGCTGAGCATGAGCACTTGCAACTTGCTCATGATTGCAGGGTTACCGCCTCTTTCAACACCGCTTCGGTGCGAGACACCAAGGTGCCCCAAGAGAATTTATCGAGTTGTTGCGTGGCATTTTGAATACAGTGTTGGCGCAACTCAGCATCGGTCAGCATGCGCTCAAGCGCGGCTGCTAACGCATCCGCATCAAGAGCAGGGACAAGTAACCCAGTTTCCTCATGCTCTACAACTTCAGGATTACCACCAATGTTAGAGACCACGCACGGCGTTTGCGCCAGCATCGCTTCAATGACGGTATGTGGCAGTCCTTCATACGTTGAAAACTGTACGTACAAGTCCGTTGCAGTCAAATAGCGCGCAACGGCAGCATGCGGCACCGCACCGACAAGCGTGACGTTCTGTGCATCAGTTTTGGCGATGTAGGCTTCTAAATCTGCACGTGAGGGGCCGTCCCCCACAATGGTGAGGTGCGCAGTAGGCAACGTTTGCAGCATTTGCTGAAACGCGTCAATAATCAGATCAAAGTGCTTCCAAGGCGTGAGGCGAGCAATGCCAACAAGTTGCGGTCCACTGCCAAGACCAAGCGCTTCGCGCAAGGACTCTACACTGGGCAAGCCTTCAAAATGAGCCTGATCAATTGCGTTGTAGACCACGCGTGTCTTTTCTTTTGGAATGCCCCACCCAATCGGCAAGCTCGCCGAATAATGGCTGGGCGCTAAGACTAACGTCGCCGCATTGGTATACCACCGTTGGAGCCCGCGCAGGAGACGTACGCGTAAAGGCAATTTTGCCGTTTGGAAGTCATCAATGGTCATGCCCGCCGGAATCAGTTGACGCCGCGTCGCAAATTCCCACGTGAAATCGCTCACGTTTTTGATGACGGACGGCAATCCCAATCGCAGATTTGCAATCGCAGCGGGAAGGCCATAGTCACTAATAAACATGACATCGGCAGCTTTGCCATGTTGTCGTACCCAACGGGTAAATGCAATCAGACGCTTCGGAATAGACTGCTGCCGCGTGACACGCCAGACAGGGTAACCATATGAAGTTGTATCGCAAAAGGAATTGGGCAGGTCAGTGTAGGTGACGACCGTAATCTCGTGGCCGCGGGCTTGCAGTTCAGGCAGTAAGTTCCGTAAATAAGTTGGCGGGCCGCCCGGTTCAGGGTGAAAAGTTCCGGAAACGACGAGGATGTGCATGGGGCGAAGGTGTAAGGTGTAATGCGTAAGAAGAGTTGGTTTACGCAAGGTAATTCAAAGCCAAAACCCTAAAACTGATCGGCTGAGAGCTGATGTTGTAAGCCATTGCATAGCACAAATCAGCCATCAGTTCTCAGCCGATCAGTTACGAATTACACCTTACGCATTATTTAGAGTTTCACAACTTTGGCTTTACCAGAATACCCACTCACCGCATTACGCGTGTCTACAACGAGCTTAGACTTGTCGAGTAAGTCTTGCCAGTCTGAGGTCGTGTGATCCGTGACAATGACGACACAGTCTGCACTGGCGAGCAGTTCGTCGGACAGGGCCGTGCTGTTCATGCGGCTATCGCCCTCAAGGCGAATAGTCGGCACAAACGGGTCATGGTAGCAAACATCAGCGCCCTGCTGTTGCAACAGACCAATAACATCCAGCGCTGGCGATTCACGCACGTCATTGACATCACGCTTATAGGCAACACCCATGACAAGCACTTTGGAATTGCGAATTGGCTTGGCGTCATCATTGAGTGCTTCGGAAATCTTGGTGATGACATACCGTGGCATGTTGGTGTTGATTTCGTCTGCAAGCTCAATAAAGCGTGCATTGTAGTTGAAGCTCTTCAAGCGCCAAGACAAATACAGCGGATCAATTGGGATACAGTGACCGCCTAAGCCTGGGCCAGGATAAAACGGCATAAAGCCAAATGGCTTCGTTTTGGCCGCATCAATCACTTCCCAGACATCAATGCCCAACTTATCACACATAATCGCGATTTCATTGATCAAGCCAATGTTGACCGCGCGGAATGTGTTTTCAAGTAGTTTGACCATCTCAGCCGTGCGTGGCGATGAAACAGGCACAACGGTATCCACCGCAGCGGAATACAGTTTACAGGCCACTTCAGTACACGCTTCTGTGACACCACCAATGACTTTCGGGGTATTACGCACGCCAAAGGTCTTGTTGGCTGGATCAATCCGTTCTGGAGAAAACGCAATAAAGACATTCTCACCAACCTCAAAGCCACCTTCCAGCATGCGCGGCAGAATAATGTCTTCCGTCGTACCAGGGTAAGTCGTACTTTCAAGGACTAGCAGCACACCCGGTCGCAAATATTTTGCAATCTCTTCAGTTGCGCCAGCCACGTAAGACAAATCTGGGTCCCGCGTTTTGCGTAACGGTGTCGGCACACAAATGATGAGTGTATCCGCTTCGTCTAAACGGCTATATTCCGTTGTCGCAGACAGTCGACCGGCATTCACCTGCGCCGCAAGTTCTTCCGTGCTGATGTCTTCAATGTAGCTGACTCCATCGTTCAGTTGCGCGACTTTTTCAGCGCTAACATCTACACCCAACACAACATAGCCAGCCTCAGCAAATTCAACCGCCAATGGCAAGCCAACATAGCCCAGACCAATCACTGCAATCTTTGCAGTGCGGTCATTTAGTTTTTGAAGCAAGGCTTCTGAGTATGACATGCGTTATCCAACTACAACAGCGCTTGGCGTATCGCGTTCGCTGATTGTTTCTTGCTTACCTTCGTTTTCGAAGTGCTTCATGATGTCCAAGATGGTTTGATCCAAATTGATGCGCGGTGTCCAACCAAGCAATGAATTGATCTTGGTTGTGTCTGGCACGCGGCGGCGCATATCTTCAAAGCCAGCTTCGTAGGCTTCTTCGTAAGGCACCAATACAATTTCAGAGGTGCTATTGGTCATTGCTTTGACCTTCTTCGCAAGCTCTAAAATGGTAATTTCTTGCTGGGCACCAATGTTATAGACCTGCCCTTCTGCTTGTGGTGTCTCGGCCAAACCGATAATCGCCTTGATGACATCGCGTCCGTCACAGAAACAGCGGCTTTGACCACCATCACCATAGACAGTGATTTGCTTGTTTGCCATGGCTTGCTTCACAAAGCGTGGAATAACCATCCCATAGCGACCGCGTTGGCGCGGGCCAACTGTATTGAACAAGCGGAAAATTACAACCGGCAGGTCGTATTCTTTGTGATATGCCAACGCCAAGAATTCATCTAATGCCTTCGATGTGGCATAGGCCCAACGATGCTTAGAAGTTGCCCCCATTAGCCGGTCATCATCTTCCTTGTAAGGAATATTGGCTGACTTGCCATAAATTTCAGACGTGGAAGCTATAAGTGTTTTCTTGCGATAGCGGCGGGCGGTGCGTAACACCACTTCTGTGCCCATCACATTGGTTTCAATGGTATGGACAGGGCGTTGCACAATAAGCTCAACACCTACCGCAGCAGCGAGGTGAATGACAATATCGCATTCACTGACCAGACGGTCCATCACAACAGCGTTAGTGATATTTTCAATAACGATTTGGAAGTTTGGGTCAGCGGTGAGATGTTCGACGTTAGCGAGTTGACCAGTTGACAGATCGTCAACCGCGGTCACCTGATGCCCTTTTTGGAGCAGCGCTTCCGAAAGATGGCTACCAATAAAGCCCGCGCCGCCAGTAATCAGGTAATGCATAGGACGTTCCTTGATGATGGGTTGATACCCAGACGTAGAAAAACAACGGTCAAACACAGCGTGCTGACCGTTGTCTGGTTTGAAATCTGATTGTTTCGATTATAAGTCTGGCTAGATGTTTTGTCTATCGCGTTTGTCGACTACGATAGCCCTCTGCAAAGGCAATGCGGCTCTTTAGGCTGGGGTGCGAATGCAAGAGCGTTTCAACCCACTTTGGCGGGTCAACATCGGCGAGGTTTTGGTTTGCTAGGCGCTTCATTGCCGAAGCAAAGGCGTCAGCGTTGTGCGTGCTATCTAGCGCGAACTTATCTGCCAGCCGTTCACGCGAACGTGAGAGGATATTGCCAAGTGGCATAGTCAACAGGCCATAGATTGACATGACTAGGGTAAACAACGGCAACGTTGCAATGTCACTAATGCCAGCGTAGCCAATCGTCGTCACCCCCCAACGTAACCCTAGTGATGCTAAAAACAGTCCACCCAACGTCAGCAAAGACTGACTGATAATAAGGATTGGAATGTCCTTATTAACATGATGTCCCAGTTCGTGCGCTAAGACCGTTTCAATCTCATCTGCTGAAAATTGTTCCAGCAGCGTATCCCCTAAGATAATGCGGCGCGTATTCCCAAGTCCCGTCAACGCCGCGTTGGCAGCATTGGTTTTGCTGCTCATGTCAAACTTGTAGACGCCTTCAACCCGCGTACCCGCTTGCTGAAAAAGCTTGGTAAGCCGATCCACTAAATCATCGTATTCAGAATCGAGAGGTACGAATTTATAGAACAAAGGCATCAAGAGAACAGGTGCAAGCTGCGCGAGGATCACGGTAAACAACAGCATGATGATGCCAACAATTAGCCACCATAGCGTTGGGAAACGGCCTAGAACCCAGTACACAATTTCTAATAGTAGCAACCCTAGCACGGCACTCAGCGCCATGCCTTTGACCTGGTCGCCAATCCATTCGCCAACTGATTGGTTAGACATTCCATACCGATGGGGCAAGACAAAGCCAGAGTAATAATCCATTGGCATGGTGAGCAAGACATGCAACCCGCCAAACACAAGCGCAAATATGGCAATGATCAATCCTTGACCAGGCACTCTCGTTTCCAGCCAAGCGCGGAGCGCTTTATCCCAGCCGAACCCAATCCAAGCAAACAGATAAACCGCACCAAAGATCAAACTGACTAGCATGAGCTTGCGTCGAATACCGGCATATTCGCGCGCTGTACGTTGTTTTTCGGCATCAATACGGATGTCAGACATGTGGAAATTATACTCTTGCGAAGGGGGAGAAAACGGTGTATAAATACGCCGCTCAGACAGATAGACCCTTTGTTCTAAATATTTTGAGCCTTAATTTAGTCACACACAAAGCAAAATTGACCGTTCTATTCCTCGTTAGACCAATAAGTTTTTGCTCAACATGTTACTAACTTGAACGGAATGTTAGCGTATATATTTCGTTAACCCAAACGTTATAAAACCTTATTGACAACTTGCGTCCAAAAATTGTACAAATTTTGTTCAAGAGACGCGTTGTCCTGAAATAGCAGTGCAATTGCGTCGAACGTTTCTATGTGATCGCACTGAAATGGAAGTTTAGCTACAGAAGGCTAAGTAATTAGGTATCGCAATGACAGGAATCACTTATCTCACACCACAAGGGATGACAAAGCTCGAAAAGGAGCTTTCACATCTGGTTACTGTTCGCCGCGCTGAAGTCGCTGACCGTTTACATGAAGCAGTCGAAGAAGGCGAACTAACTGAAAATGCTGAATATGAATCAGCAAAGACTGAACAAGCATTTGTTGAAGGCCGCATCATGGAATTAGAGATGATGCTGGCTAACTCTGAAATTATTGACCAAGCAACAGCCAATGGCACCGTGCAACTCGGTTCTGAAGTCCATCTCCAAGAAGTTGGCGATGACGACATAGAAATCTATCGCATTGTTGGCGCTGTAGAAGCAAATCCGCTACAAGGTCTAATCTCAAATGAGTCCCCAATGGGCAAAGCCCTGATGGGAAAAAAGGCCAAAAACAAAATCACAATCTCTGCTCCGGCAGGTGAGTTGACCTTCAAGATCTTGGAAGTCAACTAAGCTTCGCATTTTCAAATGTAGAAAAGCCCTGCCAATTGGCGGGGCTTTTTTTATTTACGCGTATAATTGCGCCGCATTTTTTAGTAAACAACTAAACACTCATGACGTATTCTGACTTAGAACTCAACCGAATTGCCAAAATTGACCGCCTGCGCGAACGCGGGGAAGAACCTTATCCGCATCGGGTAAAACGCACGCATCGAATTGATGCAGCGCGCGCTGCTTATGAAGCGGCTGTTGAAGGTGGCGCAGAACCTAACGACACCGGCGTCGAAGCGACGCTATGTGGTCGCTTGCGCTCCATTCGCAGTATGGGCCGTACCGCGTTTTGCCACATTGAAGACGAAGGCGGTCGCATCCAACTGATGTTGCGCTCCAACAGTCTTGGCAAAGAGTGGTTGAAACAGTTCGAAAAAGACTACGACCTAGGTGACTTTGTAGAAGCCTCTGGGACACTTATGCTGACGCGCACCGGCGAAATAACACTGCTGGTGTCTGAACTGCGCATGATTTCAAAAGCAATTCGCGCCCTGCCGTCTGCCAAAGAAGTTGTGGATGAAGAAACTGGCGAACGCACGACCTACTCTGCGTTTGACAACCCTGAAGCGCGTTACCGTGAACGCTATGCCGACTTAGCTGTCAATCCAGAAGTACGCGATACATTCCGCGCACGTGCCAAAGTTGTCAGCTCAATTCGCCGCACTCTAGACGATCACGATTTCTTAGAAGTTGAAACGCCCATCCTACAACCCATTTATGGTGGGGCCGCAGCGCGACCGTTTACAACCCATCACAACCAGCTCAAGCAAGAGCTGTATCTGCGCATTTCGTTTGAACTGTATCTCAAGCGGTTGCTGGTTGGGAATTTAGAGCGCGTGTATGAAATTGGACGCGACTTCCGTAACGAAGGTGTCAGCTACAAGCACAATCCAGAGTTCACCCAAGTCGAGTTCTACTGGGCCTATGCTGACTACTTCGATGTCATGGACTTGACCGAAGAAATGGTGCGCAACGCCGCTCTAGCTGTCTTTGGTGGCACAACCGTGGGTGAGTATGAAGGAAAAGAAATTGATTTTGGCAAATGGGACCGTGTTCGCCTGCCAGACGCAATTGCCGACCGCACCGGGATTGACTTCACCAAGTACCCAACGCAAGCCGAGTTGGCCGCTGCAATGAAAGCTAAAGACATGCAGTTTGACCCGAACATGCAGCGTGGCAAGTTGATTGACAAGTTGCTAAGCGATTTTGTCGAACCAAACTTAGTCCAACCCACCTTCTTATACGACTACCCAATTGAAATCTCACCGCTTGCCAAGAAGTCTGCGGATGATCCAATGATTGTGGAACGTTTTGAAGGCTATATTGCCGGCATGGAGCTTTGTAATGCCTTTACCGAGCTCAACGATCCGATTGACCAAGAAGCCCGCTTCAAATACCTGCAAGATATGTACGGATCTGAAGACGATGAAGGCCATCCGATTGATGAAGACTACATCCGTGCAATGAGCTACGGCATGCCGCCCAACGGCGGTTTCGGGATGGGCATTGACCGCCTGACCATGTTGCTCACCAACAAACATAGCATTCGGGAAGTGTTGCTCTTCCCGCACCTAAGAGAAGAGAAATAGCGCAATACTGCGCAGCGACAGGCCGACTCACACCGGCCTGTCTTTTTATCCGGAGGACTCCTCCAGTTGCAGGGTTATGAGGTTGCAGATCCGCAGGGGAATGGCCAGCAGCAAACTGATTACCGTATGACAACATCAGAATTGAAACCACGCAAAGTCATTGTGGTGATGCCCGCCTATAACGCGAGCAAAACCCTCAAAATGACCTACGATGCCATCCCAGACGGTGCCGCTGACCAAGTCATTCTGGTCGATGATGGCAGTAAGGACAACACCGTTGAAGTTGCCAAAGAACTAGGCCTAACTGTCTTTCTGCATGCAGGCAACTTTGGTTATGGGGCCAATCAGAAGACGTGCTATCAAGAAGCGCTAAATGCAGACGCAACCATTGTGGTCATGGTGCACCCAGACTATCAGTATGATCCAACGCTGGTGCCGGAAATCATCAAGCCAATTGAGGCTGGTGAATATGACATTGTCTTCGGCTCACGCATGGCGGGTGAGTCGGCTTACAAGCAAGGGATGCCGTGGTGGAAATATATTGCCAACATCTTCCTGACCAAAGTCGAAAACTCAACGTTTGATCTGAACATGTCGGAATATCACACTGGGTACCGTGCGTTTCGCGCAGAAGTGCTTGAATCCGTCAATTTCGATGTCAACTCAGACGCGTTTATTTTTGATCAAGAGATCGTGGCCCAAGCGGTTGCTTGTGGCTTCCGAATTGGTGAAATTTCAGTCCCAGTGCGTTACTTCCCAGAAGCATCGAGCGCGAGCTTCATTGCCAGCTCTTGGTATGGGCTAGGGATTTTGCGCTTGTGTGCACACTATCTGCTGCACAAGACTGGACTGAGGTCTAGCACGCGTTATATCTGCCATCAGCAGCGCTATAACGAAGTGTAAATTGCCAGAAAATTGTTTAATTGGTGAACTGTTGAATTGATGAATGGTTAATGAGACTAGTGCAAACTGGCCTAAGTAAGTATTCAGTAATATTGCCTCAAGGCCAGTTTGCTTAAAGTACAGCGCGCTAAGACTTAATGGATGCTTACTTGCGCCACGCTGTACTAGATACACCTTTGTGCAAAGCACTCACTTGACGCACAGCGCCAAATTTTTCTATAATTTGCGCACAATTGATTTTCAATAACGATAGAGACAAGTAACGCTGTCCAAGGTCTCAGAGACAGGCTGTCTGGTGAAAAGCCTGACTTGAAATGCGTGAAATCCACTCTTGAACGTTGCAACCGATGAGGTTTGCCGGGTTCGCCCGTTAGCGCGAGATAGAGGCCTATTATTTATCCTTCGGATAAAAGAGGCGAAAGCAGGTGGCACCACGAGCGCCCCCTCGTCCTGCTGTTAGCGTAAGCTGACTCAGACGATGGGGCGTTTTTTATTTATCCTGAACCAAGCGAAGGCGGAGGTGAGGGAACAGTGGAATCTAAGGATAATCCATCATGCATGACATAAATAAAGTCCGAAACAATCCAGATGCTTTCAAGAAAATGCTGGAACTCCGTGGTGCAAGTGCTGACATCGACGGGTTGCTAGCGTTGGACGAAAAGCGCCGCGAGCTATTGACGCAAGCGGAAGAACTCAAGCAAGTTCGCAATCGCGTGTCGAAAGAAATCGGCAAGATGAAAGACAAAGATGCCCGCAATGCCAAGATTGCAGAAATGCGCGGCGTTGGCGATCAGATTAGCGCGTTAGATAACGAAATTCGCGACGTACAAGCGCAGCATCGGGCAAAGTTGTTGGAAATCCCGAACATGATTCGCGAAGACACGCCAGAAGGGCACAGCGACGAAGACAACGTAGAAGTCAAAGTTGTCGGTGACATTCCAACCTTCGACTTTGAACCAAAGCCACACTGGGAACTTGGCCCAGACCTTGGCATGATTGACTTTGAGCAAGGTGTGCGCTTGAGTGGCTCACGCTTCTACGTCCTAAGCGGTGCTGGCGCGCGCCTACAACGCGCACTCATCGCTTACATGCTGGACCTGCATATCAATCAGGGTTACATGGAAAAGTACCTGCCATTCATGGTGCACATGCAAAACTTTGAAGGCGCAGGGCAGCTTCCAAAATTTGCGGACAACATTTACCGTGACCATGAAGAAGACTATGGCTGGGTGACAACAGCCGAAGTCCCCTTGACCAACATCCACCGCGATGAAATTCTGGACGATGTCCAACTACCACTGCTGTACACTGCCTACACGCCCTGTTTCCGGCGTGAAAAGACGTCAGCTGGCCGCGATGTACGCGGTATCAAGCGTGGGCATCAGTTCGACAAAGTCGAGATGTACATGTACGCCCGTCCGGAAGAATCTGACGCGCTGCTAGAAAAGATGGTCGCAGACGCCGAAGAAACCTGTAAGCAACTTGGGCTGACCTACCGCGTATTAAGATTATGCAGTGGTGACATTGGCTTTGGTTCACAAATTACCTATGACCTAGAAGTCTGGGCACCAGGCAGTCAAGAATGGCTCGAAGTATCTTCTGTTTCAAACTGTGAAGACTTCCAAGCCCGCCGGGCAAACTTGCGCTACCGTCCAGAAGCTGGCGCGAAGCCACAGTTTGTACACACCTTGAACGGCTCTGGCCTAGGCTTGCCACGCGCACTCATCGCTGTAATGGAAAACTATCAGCAAGCAGATGGCAGCATTGTGGTGCCAGAAGTGCTGCGACCGTTTATGGGCGGCGTTGAGGTTATTAAGTAGAGAGAACCGCGCTACGCGCTAGAGTAGAGCGTAAGAGAAAGTGGTCTTTGATACTAAGCCGTGTCATAACCATTGTAGTGACCAAACTCTTACTCTCTACTCTCACTCTTTCTTTTTGAACCATGGAAGGAATTACCCAATTTACTGTTGAATTTTTCTATTCGCTGCTACTTGTGCTCACCGCACTCGTGATGGCGATTGGGATTGGCGGCACGGTTATTCCCGTATTGCCAGGGCTTTGGCTCATTTGGGGTGCTGGCCTTGTCTACGGCCTGATGGTCGGGTTTGGGACATTCGGACCGTGGTTATTCGCACTGATGACGCTTTTAGCGATCGGAGGGACGCTCATCACGTTTGTGATGGGGCAACAAGGCGCGGCAAAGGCTGGCGCCTCACGCTGGTCATCATTCGGCGGCTTAGTGGGCGGCGTCATCGGATTTTTCGCAATTCCCGTTGTTGGCTTTATTATCGGCGGCTTGTTGGGAATTTATCTGGTGGAGTGGTATCGACTGAAGGACAAGCAAGGCGCTTGGGTGACTACAAAAGGTGCGATAATTGGCCTCGGAAAAGGCGCGCTTGTTGAAATCCTCATCGCATTTATCATGGTTGGCTGCTGGGTCGGCTGGGTTTGGCTAGATGGGCCTTGGTCTGCGTAACCTGATTTTATTTTTGGAGATCCTTTTTATGAAACGTGTTGGCAAACTCCCAATTCTGAGCGCATTTGCAGCCCTTGTGCTGGCAAGTCTTGCTTGTGGCAGCATTCAAGTCCAGCAATTACCCGCCCCTGGGCAACAGCCTGACATTCAAGAAATTGAGCCTATTGAAAGCGTGAGTCTCACAGACGAAACCATCATTTCAGTCACAAACGACAGTGGCGCTGACATCTGTTACTTGTTCATTGCGCCTGCATCGGCGTCAGACTGGGGGGAAGACATCCTTGGCGCACAAGATGTCATCTCGGCTGGTGACACGATTGAATTCACAATTGCCGCGAATGACACTTACGATCTGCGCGCTGACAACTGTTCCGAAGAAACCGTAGAAGAGCTTGATGACGTGTATCTGCCAGCAACAGAAAATGCCAACTGGGTCATCGATGGCGCAGACGGTCGCACAGAGGACACTGCTGCCGCAGCAAGCACTGGCACCGGCGAGCTGATCCTGCTAAACAGCTCACGTGACACCATTTGCTACTTGTACATTGCACCAAAGTCGAGTCCAGACTGGGGTGAAGACTTGCTCGGTGACGAAGCGCTTGCCGCTGGTGACACCATCACCTTTGAAGTAGACGCCGACGTGGAATACGAAGCCCTCGCACAAGACTGCGATCAGGGCACCATGTCTGAAGTTGATAGTTTAGTGTTGGGTGAAGGTGAAGTCGGCGAGTGGGAAGTGACGAATTAGAGGTAAAAAGAACGCCTTAGACTTAAATACAAAGCGGGGGTCTCGCAGGCGACCAATGGTCGTCTAGACCCCCGCTTTGTTTAAGATAACGCTTTTGCTCTAATTCTCAGGCGGTGGAACCGGCAGATCATCGTCTGCAGTGCCGGCCCATTTTTCGCCAACGTCGATCAGCATCACTGGGATGCCTTGGCGGATTGGGTACTTCAAGCCAGTGTCGTCACAAACAAGCCAGCTATTTTTGACCAGTCGCAAACGACCAGGATCTTCCCCAAATTCTTTCATGCGCACGCCTTTTGGGCAGCGTAAAATTTCCATCAATTCTGCGCTAATTGGCAGTTCAGTTGTTTCGCTCATCGGAACATCTCCAAAGTTCAATATTGAATGGCAAGATTATATCTAATTTTATTCAAAAGTTTTGATTGACTCTTAAATGCCTGCGTGATATTATTTTTTGCTGTCGCCTAGAGCGACAAAAAATAAAATTTTTACGAAATCGAAAAAAGAGAAAGTAGCGATGAAGCAGCACATTATTGACGCGATTAGCGCGCCAGTTAACGAAAATATTCCGGACCTTAATCCGGGCGACTCGGTCGTTGTGAGTGTTCGTATCCGTGAAGGGGACAAGCACCGCATTCAGGACTTCAAAGGCACCGTCATCCGCCTGCGCAAAGGTGGTAACGATGCAAACTTTACCGTGCGCCGCATTGCGTCACACGGCATTGGCGTTGAACGTACCTTCTTGTTGCGCTCACCACGCATTCAAAAAGTAACAGTCACCCGCCGTGCGAAAGTACGCCGCGCGCAACTGTACTACTTGCGTGAATTGACCGGCAAGAAAGCCCGTCTCAAAGAAAAACGCTTCTAACCGCTACGACCCATCGATTTATTACAAACGCCCTGCTCATTGAGTTGGGCGTTTTTTGATTCTGGCTATCAGCTATCAGCTATCAGCTATCAGCTATCAGCTATCAGCTATCAGCTA
>JAHDIM010000313.1 GCA_020630805.1 Anaerolineales bacterium | reverse complement strand
CGAATTTGTGCAAAAGTGTGCGAAATCACCGCCCTAGATCGATTTGCAAGATTTGACATTGCAATGCAGAATCAAGTAGTTCAATGCCGTTTAGGATTATTATGATTGTCAAATTTGAGGAAATTACTAGCCCGATCACAGCACAAATAGTTCAACAAATGATGCAGATGGAAAAAGAACATCCGCAGGCTTGGAACGAACTATGGGTAATGCTGAGTAGAAGTCAAATTCGGCAATACAAAAGCTTGAGGCGAGAGATCGCCTCAAACGCACGTGCTAGCGAACTAGAAAAGAAATCACAAGACAAACTTCATGCTGAACATTTGCTCCATTACCAAATCGGGGTTAGTAGAGGAGATCTTGGATGTTACATTGAATTCTATTTCGATTTAGTTAATGATGCACAAGTCAAAACTGAGCACTTAACTTACGATGCACCAGGATATGTTAAATTATTTCAACAATTCCGAGAAATTCAATCGTTAGATGAAACATTCTACTATTTTGATAGCAAACACGCATTTGCGTTTAATGCAGATGTAAGCTTTTCCGCTCCTACCTCGCTTTTCATCGAAAAAAATTTGCTTGAGCAATATTTAGGAGTCAGCACAACAGAAACTACGTTTCAATCGTTACTCCAGTTTACTTTATACCAAAAAGCGAATCTGTTTTTTGATTTGCAATCGGCTAGCTCGATATTAAGCGAAGCTGATAACAGTCAATTACAGCTACTCAATGCAAATATTCGGTGCTTCGATGAAGCTGTTTGGAAACATTTCCGAAGTGAAGTGGTATATCAAGGGTGCAAACAAAGATTCCTTCAAAATCAACACCTAATCACACAGCTTGAGAAAACTAGGGGTCAGACTTTAGCCTATTCATCCGAAGATCCAGTCTGGGGAACTGGTCTGCCAAATTTGGCCTCTAATAACGTTCCACGTGTATATTGGGAAGGCAAAAATCTATTAGGGCAAATATTGACCCAAGTCCGAATTGAATTATTAGGAGAATACTAAAGCGGCTCTCATCACCGCCAAGAAAAGCTCCCATCCGGATTTGCATGCCACGATGGGAGTTTCTTTTTAATATCCGGTTGCGGTTTCAACGTCTGTTTTCCACCATGCAACGCCAAATATTCAGCAGGTGTTAGCGCTAAACGTTTGCGACCAATGCGAACAATGATCTTTGGCGGCTTTACTTTCATAAGTCCGTCCTTGGTTGCGCGAGATATTGTTTGGCCCACACGACAGCGCGTTTGTTGAACAGACCTGTTTCTGGATCGTACTGGCTACAGGTCAGCAGACCCAGCATGTCACCACCGCGAAAGAGGCTATCCACATCGGTTGGATCAAGTTCGGTGATTTCGACCACTTTGTAGCCGTATTCATTTGGCCCCACCCGATACAGAATTTCATCGCCCACTTCAAGCTCGGTCCTAATCCGGCTGAAGTTCATGGGGGCTTGCAAACCTTCAACGGAATGGCCTGCTATCATCACTGGTAATCCAAGCCCCGGTTCTTCGGCAAAGCCTTCCATCTGCCCGACATGATCAATGCTTTGGGAATACAGCGCCCACGTGTTGTCGCGGATCGGGATTTTGCGGATCGGCCAGCTCTGCTCTAGCGTCGAGATGAAAAGCTGTTTGCGATACGGATGATTAGGATTTGTTTCGTCTGGAATTGTTGTCGGTTCAATCGCTGGCGCAGTGGCCGTCAGCGCGGCGATGATGTCCGCTTTCTGCCGTTCACCACGCGACTGCGCCATGTTGCCTATTAATAGCGACACCACAATCGCAACAACAATCCAACCCCATGGCAACCCGTTCGGCGTATTTTTTCTAGTTACGGAAACGTTCATCGCGCACCGCCTGCGGCTGGGAGTTCCGGCGGCAAGATGCGCACCTCTACCCAGTTGGAATCGACAATCATCAGTTGGCCTTCGGCAGCGGCTTCAAGTCTGGCACGATTGGGAATGGTTTCACCCGCTGTGACGCTTTCATTGACTTGGGTTTGCAAGGCAATGGTCACCGTTTCATTTGGGGCAATGCTGGCGATGTCTAACACAATGGCATGCGCTTGCGCGTTGTAGAACACGGATCCATGTTGTGAAGTAGCTGCCACATATGTCAAACGTGGATCGAGCATATCCACCAGCTTGGCTGGAGCCAGCGTGACGCCGGTGGTGTTTGTCATGGAAATTGTCCATGTCACTACATTGCCAGCTAACGTGATCTCACGATCCACACTCTTGAGGATTTCAGGTGGATCAATGTTGATTGGCGGCGGCAGCGTTGGCAGCGCTTCAATGACGTAAGTGGGCGTAGGCACTGGGGTTTCCGCAGGTGCGGTCGATACAACTGGTGTTTCTATGACCGTATCAAGATGAAACCCTGCATCCACGACCGGATGAAACTGTCCACTGGCTAAGGTCTCAATGGTGCTCCAGCCGTCAGCATCGGCGTCACTGTCATAACTACTGTCTTCGCCTACAAAGCGCGTGGTAAAGACAAAGCCCGCTGGCGCAATAAACCGCACCTGATAATCCCCTGGGGCCAAGCCAGTAAAGCTGTAGCCGCCTTCATTGTTGGTGAACGTGGTCTTCAGCAAGTTCTGCTCGGCATCATGCAACTCCACGATCACACCGGGAATACCAAGTTCGTCCGGATCTTGAATGCCGTTGCGATTGAGGTCCAGCCAGACAAAATCACCAAGACCCGCAGGCGATGGTGTATGCGTTGGTTCTGTGGCAACTTGCGGCTGCGGCGTTCCAGTCGGCGTATTGGTCGATGTTGCTGTCGCAGTCGGAGTATGCGTTGATGTTGGTGTCGCTGTGAATGTTGCGGTGGCGGTTGGGGTTAGCGTTGGCGTAGCGGTATTAGTTGGCGTTGGCGTATTCGTTGGTGTAGGCGTCGGTGTCGCGGTTGGCGCGACCGCAAAGTAATGTGCTGGGTCATTGGCTTCGACATCTTGCCCAGTCGTAGAACGGCCTGTCACGGTCGCGATGTTGGCATGCAGTCCCGCTTGCGCCGTGCCGCTGGTAGTACACGTCATGCTTTGACTGACGTTGAGCGTGGCTGGCAGACTGCGGTCACAATCGGTGATGGTGCCTAGTTGATCATCCGTCAACGTGATATTTTGAATGGTCGTGCCACCTGTATTGGTGATGATAAACGTCCACGTCACAAGGTCACCACCGACCACTTCAATCGCATCTGAAGACAGATTGGTATCCGCACCATTGACTAGTTTTTGAATGCCAATGCCCGACTCAGCTGTCAGACAGGCCAGCGCTTCGATGTCAGACAGACCATAGTTGAGCAGGCCAACAAGTTCTGCTTTGGCAGTTGCCCGATCCAGCTTGAATAGGCGATTCATATCGCTAGGGTCAATCTTGTCGCCGGTGGTCGCATAGAGCTGGCCTGTGTTGTCAAAGGCCAAGCCTTCTAAGTCATCCACAACGGTATTGCTAGCAGGCACCGGGTTGGTTGGCATAATTTCATCAATTGGCGTGACCGCACCAGTGGATTTGTTGATCGTGACAAGTAGCCCACTGACACCACTGCCAATATTGGCAATGCCGTACATGGTGCCGGTTACTGGGTCAACCGCGATGTCATCGATGTCGTGATAATTGGTGCCAGCCGGAACGTCAATCTCGACATAATCCTGTCCAGCACCAAAGGCGTTGGGAATGTGTGCACCTGTTGCAATATCGAGTTTGAGCAGCAGATCCGTGCCATGATCACGGCGGTGGACGGCATACAGGGTGGGCGGTGCAACCGTGCCATCAAACGACAAACTATTGATGTCTTTGATCAGTTCGTTGCCATCGCTGCCGCCTGCCGTGCCCATTGGCGTTGGCAGCGCAGTCCATGCGCCGGTGCTCAAATTGATTGTGCCGAGATATTCCAAGCTGGTGGCATACAGTGCCGTTGCACCAGGGATAAAGGCCATTGCTTCAACGCTGGTCGCGGGTAAGGTGCTGCCAATGGAGGTCGTCACACCTGTGGTTTTATCGATGCGGGCGAGTTGGTCTTGTTCATCGGCAACAACAAAACATTCGCCATCGAAGCCAGAAGCTTGAGGCTTAGCGGAGACGGGACGGACGGGTATTTGTTGAAGGAGTAGGATAGTGAGGAAGAGAAGAATAGAGCGTTTCATAAGATCAAAAAGCAGAGATAAGCAGGTGTGAGGCAGGTAACAATCGGTACCGTTTTCTGTTGCCACCACCATGAAAGCAGGCTACCGATGAGTAGCGATACTGCTGTCCACAAGAACAGTTCAATATGAGGCGTTGCTGTCAGCAGTCCTTGCAAAATCAGCACATCTGCTCCGCCAACGACATTTTTCAGCCATGCTAACCAGATGAGGCAGACTAGGCTGTAAAACGGAAAGTAGATTGGTACTGCAGAAATGAGGAGTTCACAGCTCAAGAGTGCAAACGCAACAAGTGCTGGCAGCCAGTGCCGCTGACTAAGATTGCTGACGGTGAAAATCAGCAGGG
>JAHDIM010000312.1 GCA_020630805.1 Anaerolineales bacterium | reverse complement strand
GCAGTTTCCAAACTGTTCAATCTGCGTTGTAAATCTTCATCTACCAGAAAGGGGGGCACAGTGTAGGTATTGCCAGCAACTGTAATCGTCATGCGTTGAAAGCTACCGCCAATTGGTGGGTCGTCATTTTCGGTAGTGTTGCCGGTAAGCACACCAGTTTCAACCGTAGTGGCATAGAGCGCATCAAGTTCGTCAGTTGTAAGCGCGAACTCTTCAATCCAAGTTGGAATGTCATCGCCTTTGTAATCTGGCGTGAACTGGATTTGTGCTGCACCATCGGCGGCTATCGTGATTGTGTAACTGTAGTGGTAGGGCGGCGGTAATGAGCCTTCCGTCCAGCGGTACTCAATGCTGAAGTCATCCGGTTTGGTTTCTGGCACTTGGGTCGGTAAGAGTTGCGCACAAGCGGTGAGCGTTAAGAGGCTGCTGCCAATCAATAGTAATGTGTGAACCCTCATTTCAACCCTTCGGCATAGCGCTTGAATTCCATCATGACAGACCGCGTTTGGCTTTTATAAAGCGCTTCTGGCACGCGTTTGAGTGCTACCCCTTTTAGCCCACTAAACGTAAATACATTTTCAGAAATCCAGCGTGTAGTCTCTGGGGTCTGTGCGATGAATATATTGCGGGCGGTGTTTAGCACGCCATTTGATGAATACTCAGCGCGGAATTCATCTGGTAGATCTCGGGAGATGACGGTTTCTAGCATTTCAATGCGTTGCCCCAAGGTGTTGAATACCATCCGCGTTCTGCAGCCGGGATAACCAAGTTTGCCCTCTAACAATTCACGACTGACAAGATTTGGCTGCCACTTAGTGACATTGTCGTGGTCGTCAAAAATTTCGAGAACGCGTTCACGCGGTAAGTTGATGGTAATCGCAAGTGCAAATTTCATAATCAAAAAACGCAGAGACGGGTGAAAGTACTCTGCGTGATAAAGGTCTATTTGCTAATTGTATTGCGTTTGCGGGCTATTGGCTTTCTGCAAAGGCTTTGAAGTCGTTCATGTTTTTCAACGTTTGCTTTTGAAACATGGACGTTGGCATGAAGAATGACATGATGCGCATAAAGCCGCCGAACTTGAATTCATGCTCTGCTTTCCAGCGCGTTTTGTCTGGTGAAACTTCGGTGAAGTAATTATTCGCCCAATTTTTGACGCCTTGTGCTTCATAAATGACATGAAATTCTTCTGGCATGTTGCGTTCAACAATGGTCTCCACCATATCAATTTCGCGTTTGCCTTGTAAGAACTTCATTCGCATTTGCGCGCCGGGCGTGCCAGGTTCGCCGCTAATGACTTCCCATTCTTGTAATCCATCCATCCACTTTTCCATGTTGTCCGGATTGTCAAAAATTTCCATCATGCGGTCACGCGGTAGATCAATGGTGATCTCTGTTGTGTATTTCATAGTCAACCTCCCCGTTGCTATCGTACATGTCTTGCTACGATATTAGCATGTTTGTTCTGTTTTGGGGATGGGCGTTTGGTATGGGTGTGATCAAATCTTGAGCTTGAGTTTTGGGTAGAGCGGCGTTTTGAAGGGGAATTTCTCTTTTTTGACCAAGAGCTTCGCGTGCTTGATGCCAGCGTAGGCCTGTCGGCGCACTTTGCGTGGATAGCCCCACCGGATGACACGCTTTGCAAATGCGACTTGGTCTCGGACGTGATATTTCAGCGTTGGGGTCACAATCAGGTCCAAGTCTAAGTCCACAAAACTAATTTTCTTTTTGCCAATTTTTGCAGGCAGGGTGGCATCGCATTTGATGTCGCGCACGGTCAGATTGTGGTTGTACTCAATCAGAAAGGCGACAGGCTTACAGCGGTGAAATCCATGCACAAATAGGCGCTCATGTGACATAGTCTTGCCGTTCTGAGTTTTCAAATGTCGCTGGGGATAATGCGCAACGAGCACCCATTTGTCATTCGGCGACTCTAATAACTCGCCTTCCCAAGCGGAGCGTACAGTGCCGTTGTATTTCAATTTTTGGACCGTTACAGAGCGTGCCATAGACAAAAAGAAGCCGCGCGGCATATAAACAAGTCTTCTGACCTTGTCCATGTGCCGCGCGGCTCACTACAAATATGATATTGCGCCAATTGGCCTATGTCTTCATAAAGCTGGTGTAATGGTATTGGATTAGACCATCGCGAATACCGATGGTGTCCTCGCCATTACGGACCTGACCAGCTGGGCTATTGGCAGTCCAACGATAGGTCCAGGAGCGACCGTTGCCAGTAGGCTTGCCAATGTTAAACGTCGCATTGGGTAAATCTTGGAACAACAGTTGGTTATACCATTCGCGCAAAGAGTTGTGACCAATCACAATCCGTTTGAAATTCACATGACCAGCATTGGCATGATATAGCGAGATCAGCCCTTCAATGTCAGAGCTGTTCAAGGCCGTCAGCATGCGGCCAAGCAACGTATTGACATTGAACTCAGAGTCGCCAGGATCACCGGGATCATTGACATCAATTGGATCTAATGGCTCAACATCAGGGTCTGTTGTTGGTGGCGGTGGAGTGACTGGCGTGCCCCCAGACGGTGGTGAGCCTGGCCAATTGAAATTGGCAATCGCATCAAACAAGTGATGGTTCCCGCGACTGGTTGACCAATCCCATGAATACAAATTGGCGGCAGATTGACCTAGCTCGACAGACGTCTTTAGAAACAGGGTGATGTCAGCCGCAGTTGGCACCCAAGCGCCGTGTCCATAAGCAGCGCCCGTAGGAATGATTGGCCGTCGGAAGCCGACTAAGCGGGTGTCAGAGAACTCCGCGACTGTCCGCTTGAGTTGCTTGTCTGGATTATGCGCCATTTCCCAGTACACCTGTGGCATGTTGTAGTCGCATTTTTCTAAAAATGCAGCCCACGGCAATTCACGATGGTAACTGGGATAACGGTATGAACTTAGGGCGATTGGCGTGTTAGGCAGGCCGTTGCGGAGCGCAGCCATATATTGGCGGGCGGCAGTGTATTTGCGCTTGTACTCGCGCTCTGCATCCACAATGAACCCGTCTAGGCGTAAGGCGCGGGTCCGTTCAACCGCAATGCGGGCTTCGCCGGCAGGATCATCGCCATAGACGTACTGCCAGCCCCACGCTTGGATGCGTCGGTTACGCAAGGCGTTGACCGTTTCACGGGCTAAGTCGCGGCCGTTGACAATGTTATGTGGATAACGATTATCCGCAACTTTGATCAGCACATGGGTCAAACCAGACTGCTGCGCTTTATTCGCAATTGCCTCTGGATTGCCGCCTTCGCAGTTGGCAACGTTCCAAATGTAAAGTCCTTTTCCGTTGAGAGTCATGTGGTCTGTTTATAACATAGCCGCCAGTGATTATCCAACATTCAGACGTTTGAATCTGGTGTGTTTTAGGCGGGTTGTGATGCGTTGCTGTTTGACGTTTTGAGCCAATCTAAGATTGACTGTAGACAGGCTTGGGCTGACTTGAGCTGCGCATTATCTGGCGTCTGATCGCTATAACGGGCGCTTTCAAATAAGCTGGTCAACGTGCTGATTTGCTGCTCTGGCACGCCAAAGTCGGCGAGCTGCTGTGAAAACTCATTGGGCGTCAGGTGCTGTTTGCGACTGATGCCGCGTTCTGTACTCAAGGTGCGCAACAGCATTTCATAGCAGGCTGTCACGGTGCCACGATAGTCTGCGCCAGCTTCGAGCGCGTCAATACTGTATTGCAAGTCACGTGCCAATTTCTCGCGCAAATCTGGCTCAACCGGCGGGGCGAAACGGCGGTAAAGCAAGTACGCCACACCCACAACAATGCCCAGTCCAAAGACTGTAATCAAAAGCACAAGCCAGTCTGGCACGGGCGGTATTTCACGGGGGATGCGTGAAATGAGCTCTTCAAGCCGTTCGATTGGCAGCACTTCAGTGTCGTCTGAATCTGGTGGGCGCGCGAACAACTGCACCACAATCCAGATGATGTAAATAATGCCGACTGCAATCAGGCTGGCAATGGCGCCAGAACGCGTGCGCTCATCCCAAATTACCATGATGACCAATATGGTCACAATTACAGCTAGAGGCCACCAGTTGTCGTTATAAGGTTGGTATTCGCCAAACTCTGAGAAGACATCGCCGCGTGGCACAGGGGTTGGGGTGACCTGCTTGAAATATAAGACCTGTGCTGTTGCCAGCTCAGTTTTCTCAAGCGAAGACGCCAACAACATCATCGCGATAACGGCAACGGCTGCTAGTCCTAAGAGTGAGAGTTTTTGTCTTGTGTTCATGCGGTCTTGTTAGTTGAAACGCGTGTTATTTGCCCGGTTGTTCCATCAATGCGGATGATGTCGTTTTCTTGAATACGCTGTGTGATGTTTGGCGCGCCAAATACCGCGGGTACTCCATATTCACGGGCCAATACAGCGCCATGTGAAAGCTGTCCACCGCGCGCCGTCACTAAGCCTGCAATGCGATTGAAAACTGGAGTCCAGCCAGGATCTGGGCTTTCTGTCACTAGAATATCACCTTCGGCCAAGCGTGAGAAGTCGCTAGGATGATGAATGATGCG
>JAHDIM010000311.1 GCA_020630805.1 Anaerolineales bacterium | reverse complement strand
ATCTCGACATAATCCTGTCCAGCACCAAACGCATTTGGAATGTGTGCACCGGTTGCAATATCGAGTTTGAGCAGCAGATCCGTGCCATGATCGCGGCGATGAACAGCATACAGCGTAGGTGGCGCAACCGTGCCGTCAAACGACAAACTATTGATGTCTTTGATCAATTCGTTGCCATCGCTACCGCCGGCGGTGCCCATTGGGGATGGCAGCGCTGTCCATGCGCCAGTGCTCAAATTGATTGTGCCAAGGTATTCCAAGCTGGTCGCATACAGTGAAGTTGCGCTAGGGATAAAGGCCATTGCCTCGATGCTAGTCGCGGGCAAGGTGCTCCCAATGGAGGTAGTCACACCCGTAGTTTTATCGATGCGGGCGAGTTGGTCTTGTTCATCTGCAACGACAAAACATTCGCCATCAAAGCCGGAGGACTGCGGCTTGGCGAAGACTGGGCGAACTGTTGTTTGTTGAAGCAGGAGGATAGTGAGGAGAAGAAAGAAGGATCGTTTCATAAATCAAAGAGGTTGAAAGATTCTTAACACGGAGTTCTGCTGAGCAACGCCGAAGTATACGGAGGGAACACGGATTTTGGTCAAATACAAACATCCGTGTTCTTCCCCTATCCGTGTTAAGAATCAAGCGGACAGTTGAAAACAGAGTTGCGCCGCTGATAAGCAAGTGACGACTGGAACAGTTTTTTGCTTAGAAAGCCAAGTGAGTAGGCTGCCGATGAGTAGCGCGACCGCTATCCATAAGAGAAGTTCGGTGTGTGGAACTGCTGTGAGCAAGGCTTGCACGATCAGCACATCCGCTCCGCCGACGAGGTCATGCAGCCAGGCGAACCAGATAAGGCAGACCAAGGCGTAAAACGGAAAGTAGATCGGCAGCTTATATATGAACAGCTCACTACTCAAGAGGGAAATCGCGATAAGCGCTGGCAGCCAGTACCACTGACTAAGATTGCTGACGATGAAAATCAGCAAAGAAGCTGATGCTAGAAAATAGGCTTGGGTCTCCACTGCCATCCAAAGCGCTACGGTGAGCGCGGTGAGACTGATCCCTACGGGGATGGTGCGCGAACGGAAGTCCGTCCACGCACCAATCATCAGGAGGAGAAGAAAGAGGATGGAGAGAAGGGGGAGAACCAAAAGGAATGCTGAAACGCGTCAGTTGGAGAGACCTGACACGTCAGCGGTAATGGGTGTGTTAGAGCGTGATGACTGACGGCGCTTGAGCCACCAGCCAATTGTGACGAGCAGCAGCAAGATGAGGGTGACCCAAACCCAGATTGCCCCTCTTGAAGCGGTATTGCCTTCATTAGAAAGAGCATCTACGTCCACCAACTCATCGTCGACAACGAGGCCTTCTGCTGCTAGAGCGGCGACATCGCCATCACTTGCGACGACGACTTTGAGCCGTTGCTGCAGTACGGTGTTGCCATTGGCATCTGCGACTGCAAACTGCACATCGTTTTCGCCGGGATCGGCAAGTACGCAGTGCTGCACGGTATCGGCTTCTTGGCCGACAATCCCGAATGCAAGACATAAGTTGCCGCTGGCCGTCATTGGATCGACCATGATGTTGGGGGCAGGCGTTGGCTCAGGGTCAGCAATTGTGACCACTGCTGGCGCGACTGTGGTTGGCGTCGGCGTTGGATCTGGGATCGCTTGACACTCCAAATATTGCGCAGAGGCATAGCCAAGCTGTCCGTCAAATTGGATCTCGATCCAGTCACTGTCTGCGCCAGATACTGAAGTCACCGTTTGATTGGGGGCCAGCGCACCGATCACGCTGCCGCCGGGCACATCACGCACGTTGAGGTTATTGTCGAGAGTGTTCTGACATTCGTAGCCAGCGGCATTGGTGACGCCAGTGAAGCTGGGAGCTAAGAGCAAAAGTGCGAGCAACAAAAGCAGCCAGAAATTAGCCGCTGACGAGCGCCGATGAACGCGGATGGGAAACTGAAAAATCTGCGAGTTATTTTGATAAATCATGAGTGCCTCCGATTATTTGCAGAGATCTGCGAAGGTGTTGATGACGAAGCCAGTTTGGCCGTCGCCGGTGATCATTTCAGCGTGCAATTGGGTTGGGTTGTCACAGACCACATTGGCGAGGGTGAATTCGACATAGTTCCAAACATCGCCGCTGGGATATTCTTTTAGTTTGGGATCAGAGATCGCCGCCCAGTCACCATTGAGATAGACCTGATACATCGGCTCGCCGCCGCGAAACTCTAGTAGCATCGCAACGTTGGCTGTGCCATCGCCGTGGTCTTGACTGACGCGGAGCGGCTCAAGCCACCGCACATCGAGGGTTTCACCACCGGCCACGATTTCAATTGTTTTGCCTGCATCGGGCACAGCGTAGTGTTCGCCAGACGGCAGTGGTGGCGCAGGCAGACTAGGCCCAGATACTTCAGGCAGCGTTGGTACGCTTGGTGCCCAGCCCATTTCAATCGCTTGGGCGGTTAGTTGCACTGGTGGCATCGGCGTTGGGTTGTTAGCGATCGGCGTTGTTATTTGCGTAGTCTCAACAGGAGCTGTTTCTGGCGCTACACTTTCGAGAATGACAGTCACTAAATTACGATCACGAATCAGCGGGATGATGAGACGATTGCTTGTCGCCATATTTGGATTGGCCTGCCGCAATGCGCTTTCATCAATGTCATACCGCTTGGCAACATCGGCAAGCGTTTCCGTGCTATCTAGGTCAACCACGCGTGGGCCAGCTGGGATCAGAATCGTCATGCCTGCCTCAAGCTGAGCCACATTCGGGTTTGCCATTTGCAGATAGTCTTGAAAGACCTCAAAGCGGTAGCCGATCACGCCCCAGCTTTCTGCCCAGACACCGGGTACGCCTTGCACTTCATACAAAAACGGCTCGCCCCACTTGACAGTGGTATCCAGCGTTTTGGGGATGTTGAGTTCACGACCAGCAAACAACTGGGTTTGACGGCCAACAGTGTCATTTGCATCCAGCAATGCCGTAACAGACAAGCCATAGCGCCAAGCGATGCTTTCCAACGTGTCACCACGCTGCACTGTATGCGTGTATTCAAATGCGGTTGCGCTAACACTGCCAACAGAAGCAAGCAGCAACAGGCAGAGTCCGAGAAGAGGTTTTAGGAGAAGTTTGTTCATAAGGGGAGTAGTTGGATGGTTGGTTAGTTGGTTAGTGAGGTCTTGGGAGGGGCGCGGCTACAGCTAAGCAGCCACCAACAAACCAGCTAACTAACCAACTAATTTACTGAAAAAGCCCCAACATTGGAGCAACAAGCGGCACGAGGATGCCGATCATGAACGGGATCATGACGAAGATACCCAGCAGCACCGCCATTTTGTTATCGAGAGCGGCAGTGTTACGCTTCATCTCGGCTTCATAGCTTTGGGCGCTGCGCCGCGCAAAGTTCGCCATCATTGGCGCACCGTGAGAGCCTTTGGATGCGATCAAATCAAGGATCGCGCTGAACTGGATGAGTTCAGATAAGGCCCAACGCCGCAGTTCGATGCGTAATGCGCCTTCGACTGTGCCAGAAGAAAACAACGGCAGTGATGACTGATGCTTCTCGCGCATTACATGCGTCAGGATTTGCGCGAATAGTCCTCCGACGTGGGCAGTGCGTTCCAGCGCCACTTCCGGAGAACTCCCCGCAGCCATCTCAGCCGCCACAAGTGAGGCCACTTCGGGCAAGGCGCGTTTGACCTGCTGCCGAGCCTTGTCTGCCGCCGACTGAATTTGGATCACCGGCAATGCCCCCAGCGCAAACGGCGCTAACAAACCGACTGGCGCAAGTCCCATCACAATCCAGATCGCGATGCCGACAATTGCATACAGCAGCACTTTACCGATAAAGACCGGCAAGTCTGGCACCTCACGGGTCAAGCTTGCCCACTTCAGATGCAGTTGCCATGTTGTGAGGCTAAAGCCAGAACGCTTGAGAACCTGCTGCCCGACCTGTCCATATAGATCATTCGCCGTGGTTTGCGTACTGCCGCGCAACCTGCGACTAGCCGCATTCTGAAACGACAGCGAACCAAGGCCAAAATAGACAACAGCGCCAGCAGCAATCGCAGCGATGAGGGCAAACAAGCCTTTGAAGGGGATGAGCACGTCCATGTTAAATAAAAAAGACGCAGCTCTGGCGAGTGCGTCGAGATTATTTTATCAGAATTTATGTTCTAATCCAAGTGTGTTTATGAATATTGTGCCACCTACTCTAAAGGCTTAGATTCAAGATCTTGCTATGAGCAATACTCCCCAACTTGAAAATTTTGATCTTGACTATAACTCATCTTAAAATTGTAGATTAGCTTGATAACTTTATTGCCTTCAAACCTAGCAACTCAGTTCAACAAATGACAAGTCTCAACATAATTAGCTGATGATACTCGTTCATAACAAGTAATACTTGCTGTCGCATTCAGACGATGAGCAAAGAACAGTGCTAAATGAGAAGGTCCTGCATAAAATAGATGGATATTGAGGCTACCTAAGTTAGCTAACTCCTCGCTAAGGTACATTTTGATTTGCTGAACCAGCA
>JAHDIM010000310.1:2029-4538 GCA_020630805.1 Anaerolineales bacterium | reverse complement strand
ATGACCAACACCCTCACCTTACCCGTCATCGGTATGACTTGCGCAAACTGCGTGAATGCAGTGGAACGCAATGCGAAAAAAGTCGATGGTATTTCAGATGCCACGGTGAATTTTGCAACCGAGAAAGTCACGCTTACACTCGACGAAGGCGTCAAAGCTCCTGTTGCGACAGCCGCTGCCATCGCCCGGATTACAAAAGCAGGCTTTGAAGTGCCGACGGCAACACTAGAGTTGCCTGTCATCGGGATGGATTGCGTCAATTGTGCGAATGCAATTACCCGCAATTTGAAAAAAATTGATGGTGTGCTTGATGTGGATACCAGCTTCCCGACTGCGCGAACGCAAATTACCTATGCTGTTGGGACTGCTAATCGGCAAGACTTTGTACAACGCATTCGCAAAGCCGGATTTGACGTCTTAGAGGCCGCCGGTGATGAAGACCTGGAAGACTTAGAAGCTGCCGCCCGCCAACGCGAAATCAACCATCAAAAGCGGCGTTTCTGGATTGGTCTGGCCTTCACTCTGCCCTTGTTCTTGTTCAGCATGGCCCGCGACTTTGGGCTTGTTGGACACTGGGCGCATGCGAGCTGGGTCAACTGGCTATTCTTTGCGCTGGCAACGCCGGTGCAGTTCTATGTCGGCTGGGATTACTACACTGGCGCGTGGAAATCACTTCGCAACGGGTCCGCCAACATGGACGTGCTAGTTGCGCTTGGTTCCACAGTTGCCTATGCGTATAGCATCCTTGTCACTGTCTGGAAGACCCTCGACTTAGGTGGCATTTTGGCAACAGAGCACGTTTACTTTGAAACGTCGGCCACCATCATTACGTTGATTGTGTTAGGCAAATTGGTTGAGGTCAATGCCAAGAGCCGCACTAGCTCAGCCATCAAAGCGCTGATTGGCCTACAGCCCAAAACTGCGCGACGCTTACGTGACAATATCGAAAGCGAAATTCCGGTTCGCGACTTACAAGTTGGCGATGTTGTGGTTGTTCGCCCTGGTGAAAAAATTCCAGTCGATGGTCGCGTGGTTAGCGGACGCTCTAGCGTAGACGAAAGCATGCTCACCGGCGAAAGCTTGCCAATTCAGAAGCAAATTGGCGACTTTGTGACTGGGGCAACCATGAACAAGCAAGGCGCATTGCAAGTGGAAGCAACCAAAGTCGGTCGTGAAACCGCGCTCGCCAGCATTATTCGCATGGTCGAGCAAGCGCAATCTAGTCGTGCGCCGGTACAACGGCTGGCAGATCAGATTTCAGCCATTTTTGTACCAATTGTGGTGGTGATTGCGCTCATCACGTTTGGAATTTGGATCGCTGCTGGCGGAGGCTGGACCGTGGCCTTGTTGCGGCTCACAGCGGTGCTGATCATTTCTTGTCCGTGTGCAATGGGCCTCGCCACTCCCCTCTCAATTATGGTCGGGATGGGCAAAGGCGCTGAAAACGGCATCTTGTTCAAAAATGCGAGTGCCCTAGAAACCGCGCACAAAATTACGACAGTCGTCTTAGACAAAACTGGCACGATTACAGCAGGCGAACCCACAGTGACCAATGTGTTATTGGCACAAGGGAACTCCAAAAGCGCAGATGAAATTTTGCAACTTGCAGCATCCGCAGAACGCAGTTCAGAACATCCGTTAGGCGCTTCAATTGTGCAGGCAGCCGAAGCCAAAGGGCTGCCATTAGAAATGCCGCAAGCCTTCGAAGCAATCGTTGGTCAAGGCATAAAGGCTACAGTGGCTGGTACCACCCTATTCTTAGGTAATCGGCGTTTGATGGCAGCCCAGCATGTTGATACAACCGAACTCGAAAAGCATGCAACACACTTGGAAGGCGAAGCTAAGACCGTCATGTGGCTTGCTATTGATGGCAACGCCCAAGCGCTCATTGCAGTTGCGGATACAGTGAAGCCAGAAGCTGCCGATGCGATTGCAGCACTACAAGCAAAAGGCTTAGATGTCGTCATGCTGACGGGTGACAATGAAGACACGGCCAATGCGATTGCCAAGTCAGTCGGCATTACGCACGTGGTTGCAAACGTTTTGCCAAGCGATAAGGCCGAAACGATCAAAAACTTGCAAGCGGCACCAAATGCTAAAGTCGCCATGGTTGGTGATGGCATCAACGATGCCCCTGCGCTCGCTCAAGCGGACGTTGGGATTGCGATCGGAACAGGAACCGATGTGGCGATGGAAACAGCTGACCTTACGCTTATGCGCGGCGACTTGAACAGCATTGGGCAAGCGCTGGAGCTCTCCCGCGCGACTATGCGTAACGTCAAACAGAACCTGGGTTGGGCATTTGGGTACAACATAGCCCTCATTCCGATTGCGGCTGGTGTACTAGCACCGTTTGCAGCAGTGCCGCTGTTCTTGCGCCAACTGCACCCCATTATGGCCGCGTTTGCGATGGTAGCATCTGATATTTGTTTGGTGTTCAACGCCTTGCGATTGCGGCGCGTAAAGCTGTAATGATGATTTCGTGTAGTGACATGATGCATCATGTCAC
>JAHDIM010000310.1:0-1929 GCA_020630805.1 Anaerolineales bacterium | reverse complement strand
TGACATGATGCATCATGTCACTACATGACTGTTTTAATAATCAATTCCAAAAATTACAATCACATATGGTGTTTCGACGGCATCGACCCAAGCAACTGCAATCAGTTCGCCTTCTAATCCGCCGTAACGCGAGCGCTCCCAAATTGCAATGTTGTCATAGACACTGAAGTCAGCTGGGACAGCATGAGGTGCAAAACCGCGCAGTCGGAGAATGCGTGCATAGTCAGCTTGGAGGCTCTCCCAATCCAAATCAGCGCCATCGACATAAATTTGTCGCGCATCCCAAGGAATGTAATCAAAGCCGATATCACGAAAAAATGGCTCTGGGATAACAATGCAATAACAACCAGCTGTTTCAGGGCAGACATCACAGTCGCGTTCATCCAAGCGTTCTGGCACCGCCGCTATGCCATGCCTACCAGCAACTGTAAATACATCGGACCGTAAATATTCAAAGCGTATTGCCAGCCCTTCAGACTGTAATACGACTGGCAACGGGATATCGGTCGCAGACTTAATCGGCGGCAGGCTTTTGTAGGCTGTCCAGCCAAAACAGACAAGTGGAATTCCAGCTAATAAGAGCAAGACAAATTTGTTATTGCGCGGGGCCCACATTTCAAAGGCAAAGAAGTGTCGCATATCAGCATTATAGAAGTCGATTACAGTGTTCGTCTGCCCTAGAAAATGGGATAAGTACACCACGAAGGACAGAAATCCAACATGTCAACTCTTACTCGAGGAAAATTAGCAAAAGCTGCCAATGTCAACGTTGAAACATTACGCTATTACGAAAAACGCGGACTGATTCCAGAACCACCTAGAGGTGACTCTGGATATCGGCTCTATCCAACTGAAAGCATTGATCGGGTTAGCTTTATCAAAGGTGCTCAGGAACTTGGCTTTACGCTTGAAGAAATCAAGGACTTGCTTGAATTGCGCATTGCGCCCCACAGTGACAAAGGTGATGTCAAACGCAGTGCTCTCGCAAAGGTAGCCGAGATTGACGAGAAAATTGCAGCATTATCTAAAATGCGCAATGCCCTCACCTCACTGGCAGAACAATGCTCTGGACATGGCGAGCTTGGCGACTGCCCCATTTTAGAAGCAATGGAAACGCATTCGTTCTAGTGTTTGTCCAGCGGTTTCGATCTTATCAGATGCGATTGAGTGCCTTTAGTGCCAACTATGTAAAACCAGAAAATTCTCAAAAATAGAATTGACGTTAGATCTGGTTATTCCTGAAGGTTACGCACGCAATCGTCGCATTTATTTCTGAGTTTTTGTTGCGAAACACTTAACATAGCTAAAAATGAGAGTCTTCCGATCTTGAAAGGCTCTTTTTGATTCCGCTTGACCTTGGAGCATAGTACAAGGTTTACACTGCATGCTCCACAATAAAAGGACAACACGATGAAATCTAAACTTTATTATTCTTTTACGCTGATGATGTTGTCGCTCTGGATCATGCCAATTTCTACAGTTCTAGCTGACGGCGGACATGACGATGAAGCAGCAACAAGTAGTGGGTTTGCCCTACCCGTCACAGCACTCATTAGCATTGTATTTATTGTCGGCGCCATCTTTCTGGCGAATGAAGACAAGATCAAGCGCTATGGTCTTCTCTCTGCAGTCTTGGCGGTCATTACCGGTGCCATTCATCTCAACATTGGATTGAATGGAGACACGCTACTACTTCTAAACGGGCTGGGCTACTTTGGCCTGCTTGCCGCCTTATATTTGCCGCTTGATGTTCTCACACCATTTCGTAAATGGACCCGCATCGCGCTAATCATTTACACCTTTGTCACAATTGTGGCTTACGTTGCGACCCACCCACCGGCCTATATGAGTACAGTCGGGATTTTTGACAAAGTTGTGGAAGTGCTCTTAATTGGCACCTTGTTGTTGGATCGTAATAATGACTAACCT